>NZ_JCAFSZ010000004.1:0-361100 GCF_059369755.1 Stenotrophomonas sp. YJH_SMC_57 | reverse complement strand
TGGCAACGTATCGCTTGCTTTAAAACAATTAATAGTTGCTTGATCAAACGTCTGCAAGATGGACAATCATCCTTCCTGCAGGCGCCTTCACAAGATACCTGCGCATACTTTCAAAGATCCGGGGAAGTGGCCTCAGCGCCGCTCCCGTGTGCCGCGAAGTTTCCTTCGTAGCGAGCCGCCCATTATGCCAGACTTTTTCAGTCCGTCAACACCTTCGTTCGATCATCTCGTTCGGCGGTGGTGGGCGCCCTGTTGTCGCTGAAGCCCCTTGGTGGCGACCCCTGCGACGGGGGAGGAGAAGTATGTCCCCATCTGGATCATTTGTGAAGGGGGTGTGGCGATTTTTTTCAACGGATGTTGCATCCGTTCATTCGCAAGCCGTCGAGCGTGCCCTTCGAGGGGGTTCCGCGAGGGCAAGAGCAGTCGAGCAACGCTCGACTCTACATACAAAGCAGGAAGGGCCGGCTGGCGCCGGCCCTTCCTTCATGTCAGGCAGTGACCAGGCGCACGCGGGCGAAGGTGCGCTTGCCGACCTGCAGCAGGCCTTCGAAGCCCGGCAGCAGCACCTGCTGGCCGTCCTCCACCACTTCACCGTCCACCTTGACCGCGCGCTCCTTGAGTTTGCGGTTGGCTTCGGAGTTGCTCGGGGTCAGCCCGGCCGCCGTCAGCAGCGCGGCAATACGCAGGCCCTCGGCCGGGATCGCCACGTCCTGCAGCGGCAGCTGGGTGATGTCGCCCTGCCCGGTCACCGCCGCTTCCCAGCCGGCAATGGCCTGCTCGGCGGACGCAGCGTCGTGGAAGCGGGTCGCCAGCTCACGCGCCAGGCGCAGCTTGACCACGCGCGGGTTCAGGCCGTCCGTGGCCACCTGCTCGCGCAGCTGCACGGCTTCGGCCTGGCTGATGTCGAAGGACAGCAGCTCGATCCAGCGCCACATCAGGGTGTCGTCCACCTTCATGGTCTTGGTGACGATGTCGATGGCCGGTTCGCTGATACCGATGTAGTTGCCCAGCGACTTGGACATCTTGTTGACGCCGTCCAGGCCTTCCAGCAGCGGCATGGTGAGCACCACCTGCGGCTTCTGGCCATGGTGCTCCTGCAGGCCGCGGCCCATCAGCAGGTTGAACTTCTGGTCGGTACCGCCCAGTTCGACGTCGGCTTCCAGGGCCACCGAGTCGTAGCCCTGCACCAGCGGGTACAGAAACTCGTGGATGGCGATGGACTGCTGGGCGGCGTAGCGCTTGGCGAAGTCGTCGCGCTCGAGCATGCGCGCCACGGTGTGCTGGCCGGCCAGGCGGATCATGTCGGCGGCGCCCATCTTGCCGAACCACTCCGAATTGAAGCGGACTTCGGTACGGCTGCGGTCGAGCACCTTGAACACCTGCTCCTCATAGGTGCGGGCGTTGGCCAGCACGTCCTCGCGGCTGAGCGGCTTGCGGGTCAGGCTCTTGCCCGACGGGTCGCCGATCATGCCGGTGAAGTCGCCGATCAGGAAGATGACCTGGTGGCCGAGGTCCTGGAACTGGCGCATCTTGTTCAGCAGCACCGTATGGCCCAGGTGCAGGTCGGGCGCGGTGGGGTCGAAGCCAGCCTTGATCCGCAGCGGACGGCCTTCCTGCAGGCGCGCACGCAGATCCTCGAGCTTGAGGATCTCGTCGGCACCACGGCCGATCAGGGCAAGGGCTTCTTCAATCGAGGACACGTGACTACTCCCGGCAACGCCGATTCTTGTGTGGGGTGTTAAAGCAAAGTTAACCCGATTGGCTTCACAAAAGCCAATGGGCACAAGGGTTTGACGCGGTTTTCTCAGGTGTCTATGGTAACCGGCGTTTAGGCCCGCGCTCCCGGGCCGTCAGGAAAAATCGCCGATGCACAACTCCGAACAAGGGCGCGCACGCAAGCAGCGCTTCCAGGAACGCCTCCACGTCCTGCACGACAACGCCCTGCATCGGAAGCTCAGGCAACACCTTCCCGCCGCATTCAATGAACGCTGGACCCGGCGCCATTGGATGCATGCCAGCCTGTTTGCGACCATCGGCGCCCTGGTGGCGACGATCGTCCCCGGCTTCTCGCACACCATCGACGCGCCGTTCGCCGACAGCCACACCAGCCTGGCACTGCCGTTGCCGCCGTTGACCATGGCCCGCCAGCAGCAGGTGCCGGGCGACAGCTGGCAGGTGCTGCGGGTGCAGCGCGGCCAGACCCTGAGCGACCTGTTCGACCAGGCCGGCATTCCGGCCAGCACCCTGCACCGGGTGCTGGACCATCCCGGCGCCCGCCGATCGCTGACCAAGCTGCGTCCCGGTACCGAAATCGCCTTCGACATGCCGCTCTCGGGCGACCTGCGCAGCATCCGCTTCGACCGTGATGGCGACAACCGGGTCGAGTTGAGCCTGGTCGGCGATGACATCAAGGAGAAGGTGACCAAGCGCGAGACCTCCACGCGCACCGTGGTCACCAGCGGTGAGATCACCAGTTCGCTGTATGCCGCCGCCCGCCGGGCCGGCCTGTCACCGTCGGCGATCGCGACGATGACCGACGACATCTTCAAGTACGACATCGACTTCTCGAAGGACCTGCAGCCGGGCGACCGCTTCAGCGTGGTGATGGATGAAACCTGGCGCGAAGGCGAGAAGGTGGACACCAGCAAGATCCTGGCGGCGACCTTCACCACCGGTGGCAAGACCTATTCCGGCTTCCGCTTCGACCGCAACGGCAAGTCCGAGTACTACGACATCAACGGGCGTTCGCTGAAGAAGAGCTTCATCCGCATGCCCATTCCCTTCGCGCGGCTGAGCTCGACCTTCGGCGCGCGCAAGCACCCGGTGCTGGGCAAGATGCGCATGCACAAGGGCGTGGACTACGCCGCGCGCACCGGCACCCCGATCATGGCCGCCGGCGATGCCCGTGTGCAGTTCGCCGGCGTGCAGCGCGGCTACGGCAATGTGGTGATCCTTGACCACGGCCGTGGCCACACCACCCTGTACGGGCACATGTCGCGCTTTGCGAACATCAAGACCGGCCAGCGCGTGGCCCAGGGCACGGTGATCGGCTATGTCGGCTCGACCGGCCTGGCCACCGGCCCGCACCTGCACTACGAATTCCGCGTCAACGGCGAGCACCGCAACCCGCTGACGGTGACCATGCCGCCGCCGGAACCGCTGAAGGGCGCCGAGCTGGTGGCCTTCCGTGCGCAGACCGCGCCGGCGATGGCGCGCATCCAGGGCATGGAGAAGCTGATCTACGCCGACGCCAGCCCGGCGCCGACCAGCCGCGATGAAGCCGCGCCCGAGGTGGCCAGCGCCAAGGACAAGCCAGGCAACGGCCGCAAGCGCGGCTGAGCCCCTGCGTTGACGAAGAAGGACGCGGCAGCCCAAGCTTGCCGCGTCCTTTTTTTATGCCTGCCATGAACACCACTGCCGACGCTGACGCCCCCCTGTACCTTGGCCTGATGTCGGGCACCAGCGCCGATGGCATCGACGCTGCCCTGGTGCAGTTCCCCACCACTGGCGGCTGCCGCTTCGTGCACGGGCTGACCACGCGCTGGGAGCCGGTGCTGCGCGCACGGCTGGTGGCACTGGGCGAAGGCGGTCCACTGGACTCGCTGGAGGAACTGGGCGAGCTGGATGCGCGGATCGCGATCAGCTTCGCCGATGCCGCCAACCAGCTGCTGGCCGAAGCGGGCGTGGACCCGGCGCAGGTACGGGCGATCGGCTCGCATGGGCAGACCGTGCGCCATCGGCCGCTGGCCGACCCGGCCTTCACCGTGCAGCTGGGCGACGGCAACCGCATCGCCGAACTGACCGGGATTACCACGGTGTCCGACTTCCGCCGCCGCGACGTAGCGGCTGGGGGCCATGGCGCACCGCTGATGCCGGCCTTCCACCTGGGCATGCTCGGCACCGCCGATGAAGACCGCGCGGTGCTGAACCTGGGCGGCATCGCCAACCTGACCCTGATCCCGCGCGAAGGCGCGGTGCGTGGCTTCGATACCGGCCCGGCCAATGCGCTGATGGACGCCTGGTGCCAGCGCCACACCGGCCGCACCTTCGATGCCGACGGCGCGTATGCCGCCAGTGGCGCAGTGGACGACAGCCTGCTGGCCGGGTGGCGGTCGGACCCGTGGTTCGCACTACCGCCACCGAAGAGCACCGGCCGCGAACAGTTCCACCTGGCCTGGGCCGAGGTGCACATGGGCGAAGGCCAATACGCTGCCGCCGATGTGCAGGCCACCCTGCTGGAGCTGACCGTGGCAACCGTGGCCGATGCGCTGCTGGCGCAGCAGCCACAGACCCGGCGCCTGCTGGTCTGTGGTGGCGGCGTACGCAACCGGCAGCTGATGAAACGGCTGGCGGCGCGGCTGCCGGGGGTGCAGGTGGAATCCAGCGCGGTGCACGGGCTGGACCCGGAGTACGTGGAGGCCATGGGTTTTGCGTGGCTGGCGCAGCGGACGATGGACGGGCTGGCCGGCAACCTGCCGAGCGTGACCGGGGCGAACGGGCCACGGATCCTGGGTGCGATCCATCTGGGGTGAGCAGAAGCAGTCGAGCATGGCTCGACGCTACAAAGGCGCTAATCAAACCCCTGACCTGCCGGCAAGGCCTGCAGGGCGGCGATGGCATCGGACAGGGCGTCCACTTCGGGATCGCCGAAGCCGGAGCGGACCTCCAGTTCACTGCTGAACAGGCCCTGCTCCAGCAAGGCCGCGCAGGTCTGTTCGTGGGTCCAGCCGCGGGCAACCGCGACTCGACGGATACGGTCCAGCAGCAGCGGGTCCAGGTCCCGCAGCACAACGTCGGCCATGCTCACTTCCCCGTTCGCAAGGCACCGCCCCCTCGGCGCGTCGGGGCGATGATCCCGCAGACCGGGCGTACAGGCAATCAGGCGACCGGCGGCGGCCCCCGATCCACGATCCGCGGCCACAACCAGGCCAGCAGCAGCAGGGTCGGCACCACGGTGACCGAGCTGAGGATGAAGAACGTGCTGTAGGACGTGGCTTCAACGATATAGCCGGAGACGCCACCGACGAACTTGCCGGGCAGGTTGGCCAGCGAGACCAGCAGCGCGTACTGGGTGGCGGTGAAGTTGCGGTCGGTCAGCGACGACATGAAGGCCACCAGCACGGTGCCGGCAAAGCCCTGGAACAGGTTGTCGGCGCTGAGCGCGGCATAGAACGCCCACAGCTTGCCCGGGTTGTGCGCCATCAGCAGGAACGCGAGGTTGGACAGCGCCACGCCCAGCGCGGCCACCAGCAGCATGCGGCGGAAACCGAACGCGGCCACCGCGATGCCGCCCAGGAAGGCGCCGCCGATGCCCATCCACACGCCGAACAGCTTGGAGACGGTCGCGATGTCGGCCTTGTCGAACCCAGAGTCGAGGTAGAACGGGCCGGCCATCACGCCGATGACCTGGTCGGGGAACTTGAACAGCCCGACGAAGGCCAGCAGCACCAGCGCCAGCGCCACGCCGTTGCGGCTGAAGAAGCTGGTGATGGGCTGCACGAACGCCTCGGCGACATCGATGCGGCGCTGCACGGTCGTCGCCGGACGTTCCGGTTCGGCGCACAGCAGGGTGGTGACGATCGGCAGCAGCATCAGTGCCGCCATGGCCAGATAGGCCACGATCCAGCCTTCGAACTGGGCCAGGTACAGCGCGCCGGCACCGGCCAGGATCAGGCCGATGCGGTAACCCAGCGTGTAGGTGGCCGCCAGCGCGGCCTGCGCCGCCTGCGGTGCGATCTCGATGCGGTAGGCGTCGACGGCCGAGTCCTGGGTGGCACCGGCGAACGAGGCCACCAGCACCCAGGCCACCAACGGCCAGACGCCCTGCTCGGGACGCACGAAGGCCAGCGCGACCAGGCCGACCAGGACCAGCGCCTGCGACACCAGCAGCCACGAGCGACGGCGTCCGAGCCCACCGAGCAGCGGGAAGGCATAGCGATCCAGCAGCGGTGCCCACAGGAACTTCAGCAGGTAGAAGAAGCTGGCCAGGCTGATCAGACCGATGCTGCCCAGGTCCAGGCCGACGTCGCGCAGGCGCGTGGACAGCGTCTGCGAAGCGATCAGCAGGAACGGCAGGCCGCTGCCGAAGCCAAGCATGGCCATGGTCAGCGCCGACGGGGTGCCGAAGGCGCGCTTGATGCCTGCCCAGCCCTTGTAGCTGACCGGCGTGGCAGCCTCGGTCACAGGTCGTAGTCCACGATGAACGGGGCGTGGTCGGAGAAGCGCTCGTCGCGATAGATCGAGCAGCTGCGCAGGCGGTCACGCAGGCCCGGAGTGATGAACTGGTAGTCGATGCGCCAACCGACATTGTTGGCGCGGGCGGCGCCGCGGTTGCTCCACCAGGTGTAGTCCTCGCCGGTGGGGTTGAGCAGGCGGTAGGCATCGGCCCAGCCGCGGCCGGCGCCGACATCGGTGGCCTGGCCGTGGTCGGCGCACAGGGCGTTGAGCCAGTCGCGCTCTTCCGGCAGGCAGCCGGAGTTCTTCTGGTTGGACTTCCAGTTCTTGATGTCCAGCGCCGAACGGACGATGTTCCAGTCGCCGCACAGCACGTAGTCGCGGCCGCTGCGCGCCCATTCCTCGAGGATCGGCCGCAGCCATTCCATCACTTCGAACTTGAAACCCTGGCGCAGATCGCCCGAGCTGCCGGACGGGATATAGAAGGAGACCACGCTGAGGTTGCCGTAGCGCGCCTCGATGTAGCGGCCTTCGTCGTCGAACGGGGCCCAGCCCAGCGAGGTGATGACCTGGTCCGGCTCGCGCTTGCTGTAGATCGCTACGCCGCTGTAGCCCTTCTTGGTGATGGCGTCGCGGTAGAAGCAGTGGTGGCCGTCCGGGCGGAACATCGGGTCGGTCAGCTGGTCTTCCTGGGCCTTGGTCTCCTGGATGCACAGGACGTCGGCGTCCTGGGCGCGGAACCAATCGAGGAAGCCCTTGGTTGCGGCGGAACGGATGCCATTGGCGTTGAAACTGATGATGCGCATGCGGGGGACCTGCGGCGGGAAACCGGGCAAGCATACCGGTTGCCCGCAGGGCTGCGCAGTCCGCCAGAGCGGGCCGCAACGCCCCTCACACAGGGCCGGACGAGCGCGAAACGCCCAGCTGGATTAGGATTTGTGCTCCAAATGAAGATGAATCGAGTTTTGATGAGCGACCACCGCCACCGTTTCCTGCAGCTGGCCCTGACCGCCGACGCCCTGCGTTTCGGCCAGTTCACCCTCAAGTCCGGCCGGCTGAGCCCCTATTTCTTCAACGCCGGTCGTTTCGACTCCGGCTCGCTGCTGTCGCAGCTCGGCGCCTGCTACGCCGATGCCATCGACGCCACCGGGATCAAGTACGACGTGGTGTTCGGCCCGGCCTACAAGGGCATTCCGCTGGCCACCGCGATGGCCTGCGAGCTGGCCCAGCGCGGCCGCGACCTGCCGCTGTCGTTCAACCGCAAGGAAGCCAAGGACCATGGTGAAGGCGGCCAGCTGATCGGCGCCGACATGAATGGCAAGCGCGTGCTGATCGTCGACGACGTGATCACCGCCGGTACCGCGATCCGCGAAGCGCTGGGCATCATCCGCGCCGCTGGTGGCACGCCGGCCGGCATCGTGGTGGCGCTGGACCGCCAGGAGATCGCCTCGGAATCCGACCGCCGCTCCGCCGCGCAGTCGGTGGCCGAAGAAGCCGGCATTCCGGTGATCGCCGTGGCGTCGCTGGCCGACCTGCTTGATTTCGCCTCCGGCAACCCGGAACTTGTGGGTTACCGGCAGCCGCTGGAAGCCTACCGGGCCCAGTACGGCGTCCGTTCGACCCGCTGACCGACCCAGGGGAAAGGTCATGTCCCGAGTTCCTGCTGTGCTCTTTGCCGGCCTGCTGCTGGCCGTGCCGTTCACCGTTCCGGCGCAGCCGCGGGGCGGTGGCAAGGTGGAGAAGAAGCTGTACTGCTGGAACGAGGGCAAGGAGCGGATCTGCAGCGATGCGCTGCCGGCCGACGCGGTCAACCATGCCCGCGACGAGTTCAACGCAAAAAGTGGCCTGCGCAATGCGCAGGTCCAGCGCGCGTTGACCGACGAGGAACGCGCCGCCGCCAGCACGGAAGCGGCGCAGCGGCAGCTGGACCTGATGGCCGCGCAGACCCGCCAGCGCACCGAGCAGGCGATGCTGACCACCTATGGCAGCGAGGACGACCTGCGCCGGGTGTTCGCCGAACGCCAGGAAGTGCTGGACAACAACCTCAAGACCGCCGAGTACAACGTCACCAGCCTGCGTGAATCGCTGGTGGCGCTGCTGGCGGCTGCCGGCGATCGCGAACTGGCCGGCGGCAAGGTGGCCGGCAAGCAGGCCGAAGCGATCCGCCAGCGGCATGTGCAGCTGCAGGCGCAGCAGCGGCTGCAGGCCGGGTTCGTGCAACAGCAGCAGGCCCTGAAGGCCGAGATCGACAGCAGCCTGCAGCGCTATCGCGAGCTGAAGGGGCTGGCGCCGGCGGCAGCGCCGGCCGGCTGACGACGCTCCCACTGCCGGGCGTGGCCCGGCGGCTATCCGGGGGCTGGTTACGGATTGGCCCACCGAATTTATGCACTCTTTACGCGCCGGCCCGGTCCGGCGCGTAGTGCGTTTATGGGGGGCAGGACGACGATGGCGGCCTGAGGTGGAGGGGTTCCACCAGGACGCTATTGCAATGTCCCCCTGGCTGTCGTTGTTGTGTGGCGTGCTGGTGCTGGTCGCCGCCGCCTATCTTCTCTATGTCGTGCTTCGGCCCGAGTCGTTCTGACGGAGCCGGCCATGACTGAGATGCTTGTCATTATTGCCGCCAGCCTGCTGCTGGCGTGGCCGCTGGGCCTGTACCTGGCGCGGGTGATGCGCGGTGCGCCGATGAAGGTCGACGTGCTGTTCCATTGGATCGAGAAGCCGCTGTACAAGGTGTTCGGCGTCGATCCGTCGCGTTCGATGTCCTGGCGCGGCTATGCGCTGGCCTTCGTACTGAGCAACGTGGTGGTCGCGGTGCTGACCCAGGCGGTGTTCATGACCCAGGCCTGGTTGCCGTTGAATCCGGACCAGATCCCGAACATGCGCTGGGACACCGCGCTGCACACGATGATCTCGTTCCTCACCAACACCAACCAGCAGCATTACTCGGGCCAGGCGCAGTTGTCCTATCTCTCGCAGATGACCGGCATCACCGGCCTGCAGGTGGTGACGCCGATGATGGGCCTGGCGCTGGCGGTGGCGACGCTGCGCGCGTTGTTCGCGCGTGCGCCACAGGCTGCGGCTGCGACTGGTGCCGGCGATGACCGCCAAGTGGCGGTGGGCAACTACTATGTGGACGTGGTGCGCCTGTGCGTGCGCTTCCTGCTGCCGCTGTGCCTGGTCTGGACCCTGCTGCTGACCAGCCAGGGCGTACCGTCGACCCTGGCCGGCGGCCCGCAGGCCACGCCGATCGATGCCAGCGCCGGCATGGCCGGGCAGAAACTGCCGCTGGGCCCGGTCGCGGCGATGGTCGCGGCCAAGCAGCTGGGCGCCAACGGTGGCGGCTGGTATGGACCGAACAGCAGCTTCCCACTGGAAAACCCGACCCCGCTGTCGAACGCGCTGGAGGTTGTCGGCATCCTGCTGATACCGATGGCGGTGATCTTCATGATCGGTGCCTTCACCGGCCGCCGCCGCTTCGGCGCCCTGGTGTTCAGCTGCATGCTGGGCATGTCGCTGCTGTCGACCGGCGCGATGATGTGGAGCGAAGGACATAGCGCCAGCGCCGCCACTCCGCTGCTGATGGAAGGCAAGGAGGTGCGCTTCGGCGCCGATGGCACCGCGCTGTGGGCGGCGGTGACCACCCAGGTCTCCAACGGCTCGGTGAACGGCATGCACGACTCGCTGGCACCGCTGAGTGGCGGCATCGCGATGGTCAACATGCTGGTCAGCGCGATCTGGGGCGGCATCGGCTGCGGCCTGCAGCAGTTCATCGTGTACCTGCTGCTGGGCGTGTTCCTGGCCGGGTTGATGACCGGGCGTACGCCGGAACTGTTCGGCCGCAAGCTGGAGACACCGCAGGTGCGCCTGCTGGCCCTGCTGGTGCTGCTGCAGCCGATCACCCTGCTGGTGTTCACCGCGATCACCCTGGCTGTGCCCGGCCTGGCCGGCACCTCCAACCCCGGCTTCCATGGCATCAGCCAGGTTTTCTACGAGTACGTGTCGGCCTATGCCAACAACGGTTCCGGCTTCGAAGGCCTGGGTGACGCCACGCTGTGGTGGAACCTGAGCTGCTCGCTGGTACTGCTGCTGGGCCGCTTCCCGCTGCTGATCATTCCGCTGGTGGTGGCCGCACAGCTGGCTGCCAAGCGCCAGGCGCCGGAATCTGCCGGCAGCCTGCAGATCGAAACCCCGACCTTCGCCCTGACCCTGGTCTCGGTGATCGTCATCCTGACCGTGCTGCAGTTCATGCCGGCGCTGGTACTCGGCCCGATCGCCGACCACCTGAGCCTGGGACTGCACTGAGGACACCCCCATGAGTAGTCATGCAAGTTCAACCCGTAGTACCCATGCACCGCGCCCTGCCCTGCTTGATGGCGCCGGCCTGCGCCGCGCGCTGATCGAAGCGGTGCGCAAGCTGTCGCCGATGCATCTGGTGCGCAGCCCGGTGATGGCGGTGGTCATGGCCGGCACGATCGTGGCCGCCATCGTCACCCTGACCGGCAATGCGCCGCTGGGCTTCGGCCTGGCGGTGACCGCGATCCTGCTGGTGACCGTGCTGTTCGGCAATTTCGCCGAGGCCGTGGCCGAGGCACGTGGCCGCGGCCAGGCCGCCTCGCTGCGCCGGGCCCGCCAGGACCTGGTGGCGCGCCGGCTGGCGGCGCCGCAGCCGGGCGCCGCAGAAGCCCAGGTGCCGGCCGCCGAGCTGCGCCCCGGCGACCATGTGATCGTCAGTGCCGGTGAACTGGTGCCGGCCGATGGCGAGATCGTGCAGGGCCTGGCCACCATCAACGAAGCGGCGGTGACCGGCGAATCGGCACCGGTGCTGCGCGAGGCCGGCACCGACCGCTCCGGCGTGATCGGCGGTACCAAGGTGCTGTCCGACCAGATCATCGTGCGGGTGACCGCCGAGCCGGGCCACAGCTTTCTGGACCGGATGATCGCGCTGGTGGAAGGCGCCAACCGGCAGAAGACCCCGAACGAGGTCGCACTGACCCTGCTGCTGGCGGCGATGACGCTGACCTTCCTGGTGGTGGTGGCGACGCTGCCGGCGATCGGTGCTGCAGTCGGCGTCAAGGTCGATCCGCTGTTGCTGATCGCGCTGCTGGTGTGCCTGATCCCGACCACCATCGGCGGCCTGCTGCCGGCCATTGGCATCGCCGGCATGAACCGTGCGCTGGCCGCCAACGTGCTGGCCAAGTCGGGCAAGGCGGTGGAAGTGGCCGGCGACGTCGACGTGCTGCTGCTGGACAAGACCGGCACCATCACCTACGGCGACCGCCAGGCCAGCCATTTCCATCCGTTGGCCGGCATCGACGCCAGCCAGCTGCGTGAAGCGGCACTGCTGTCCTCGCTGGCCGACCCGACCCCGGAAGGCAAGTCGATCGTGCGCCTGGCCCGTGAGCAGGGTTGCGCCACCGCCGAGCCGGACCATGCCGACTACTTGGCCTTCAGTGCGCAGACCCGCATGTCCGGCGTGGACCTGGAGCATGGCCGGCAGATCCGCAAGGGCGCACTGGATGCGATCCGCAACCATGTGCAGGCGCTGGGCGGCACGGTGCCGGCCGAGCTGGCCGGCCGCGTCGAGCAGGTGGCACGCAACGGCGCCACCCCGCTGGTGGTGGCCGAGGGCCGCCACGTACTGGGCGTGATCGAGCTGTCGGACGTGGTCAAGCACGGCATGCGCGAGAAGTTCGCGCAGCTGCGCGCGATGGGCATCCGCACGGTGATGATCACCGGCGACAATCCGCTGACTGCCGCGGCCATTGCTGCCGAGGCCGGCGTGGATGACTACATCGCCGAAGCACGCCCGGAAGACAAGCTGGCACGCATCCGCCAGGAGCAGGCCGGCGGCCGCCTGGTGGCGATGGTCGGCGATGGCACCAATGACGCGCCCGCACTGGCGCAGGCCGACATCGGGCTGGCGATGAACTCCGGCACGCAGGCAGCGAAGGAGGCCGGCAACATGGTCGACCTCGATTCGGACCCGGCCAAGCTGCTGGCGGTGGTGGAAGTGGGCAAGCAGCAGCTGATCACCCGCGGCGCGCTGACCACCTTCTCGCTGGCCAACGACGTCTCCAAGTACTTCGCGATCCTGCCGGCGCTGTTCGCCGCTGCGGTGCCGACCATGGCCGCCTTGAACGTGATGCAGCTGTCGAGCCCGCGCAACGCGGTGCTGGCGGCGCTGATCTTCAACGCGCTGGTGATTCCTGCGCTGATCCCGCTCGCCCTGCGCGGCGTGCGCTTCCGCCCGGCCACGGCCACCGCGCTGCTGCGCCGGAACATGCTGGTGTACGGCCTCGGCGGCGTGCTGCTGCCGTTCGCGGCGATCAAGCTGATCGACCTCCTTCTTGTCCTGGTATTCGGCGCATGAACCGTTCTGCTTCCACTTCGTCTTCCCTGTCCCGCGAACCCAAGGCCGAGGCCCGCGTGGCCGGCCTGCAGGATGGCGCCAGCTGGCGCCCGGCCATCGGCCTGGGCCTGGCCACGCTGTTGCTGGCCGGCGCGGTCTACGCCGGCATCGCCACCGGTTTCGCCGGCCTGGCCTACCCGACCCAGGCCGAAGGCAGCCTGCTGCGTGATGGCAACGGCCAGGTACGCGGCTCGGCGTGGCTGTCGCAGCCGTTCACCGGTGACGGCTACTTCCAGGCACGCCCGTCGGCCGCCAACTACGATCCGATGGCCGCAGCGGGCTCCAACATGGCACGCAGCAACCCGGCGCTGGCCGAACGCGTAGCCGCCAGCACCGCGGCGGTGGCCGCACGCGAAGGCGTAGCGCCGGCACAGGTGCCTGCGGACCTGGTCACCCAGTCCGCAGGTGGCCTGGATCCGCAACTGTCGCCAGAGGCGGCACAACTGCAGGTGGCGCGCGTGGCACGTGCCCGTGGCCTGCCGGTGCAGCGCGTGCAGGCGCTGGTGCAGGCGCATACCGAAGGTCGCCAGTGGGGCCTGTTCGGCCAGCCACGGGTGAACGTGGTGACGCTGAACTTCGCACTGGACCACGCCGCCAAGGCGCCGTGATGCCGGCCCGCACCCGCTGCGCGCACAATGGCGGCCATGACAGCGGCACCCATGACTGATGCACGTACCCGCCAGGCCGATGCCCTGGTCGAAGGCCTGCAACGCGAAGCCGGCGGCAAGCTGACGGTGTTCCTCGGCGCGGCGCCGGGCGTGGGCAAGACCTACACCATGCTGACCCGCGCGCAGGAGCAGCTGCGTCGCGGCGTAGATCTGGTGGTGGGCCTGGTGGAAACCCATGGCCGCGCCGATACCCAGGCGTTGCTGGAAGGCCTGCCGCAGCTGCCGCTGAAGGAAGTGGCCTACCACGGCCACACCCTGCAGGAGATGGACCTGGATGCCGTGCTGGCCCGGCATCCGGCACTGGTGCTGGTGGACGAACTGGCCCATCGCAACGCGCCGGGCAGCCGCCACGAGCGGCGCTGGCAGGATGTGATGGAACTGCTGGACGCCGGCATCGACGTCTGGACCACGGTCAACATCCAGCACCTGGAAAGCCTCAACGATGTGGTGATGCGCATCACCGGCGTGCGTGTGAGCGAGACCGTGCCGGACGGCGTGCTCGACCGCCTGCATGACATCGTGCTGGTCGACCTGCCGCCGCGCGAACTGATCGCGCGCCTGCAGCAGGGCAAGGTCTATGTGCCCGAGCAGGCCACGCAGGCGCTGCAGGCGTTCTTCTCGCCGGCCAACCTGACCGCCCTGCGCGAACTGGCAATGCAGGAAGCCGCCGACCGCGTCGACAGCAGCCTGCGCGAAACCCGCGCCGCACGCGGTGAAGGCAACCTGCCACTGCGCCGCGGCGTGCTGGTGGCCATCGATGGCGGTGGCCAGAGCGAGTACCTGGTGCGCGTGGCACGGCGCATCGCCGAACGCCGCGATGCGCCATGGACGGTGGTGACCGTGCAGGGACGTCGCCAGGACGACGCGACCCGCCGCGAGATCGATGCGGCCTTCGCACTGGCGCGGCGCCTGGGCGGTGATGCTGAACTGCTGCATGGATCGAGCATCGCCGATGCCCTGCTCGACCATGCCGCACACAATGGCGTGTCGACCCTGGTGCTGGGCCGCACCCGCGAGCGACCGCTGGCGCGGATGTTCAACCGCACCCTGACCCAGCAGTTGATCCAGCGCGGCGCGCACTACGAGATCACCATCATCAGCACGCCGCAGGCACGTGCACGCTCGCGCCGCGAGGGGCTGATGGCACCGGTGCGTGGCTTCAGCCACGAGCCGGTGCAAGCACTGATCGCCACGGCGCTGGCATGCGTGGTGGCCTGGCTGGCCGAGCGTTGGGTGGGCATGGCCGACCTGTCGATGGTGTTCATCGTCGCGGTGGTGCTGGTCGCCGCACGCACGCGTGCCAGCGTGGCGGTGATGGCGGCGATCCTGTGCTTCCTCGCCTACAACTTCCTGTTCATCGCGCCGCGCTTCACCTTTGCCATCGGTGCGCGCCAGGGTGTGATCACCGTGTTCCTGTTCCTGGCCGCTGCCCTGGTGGCCGGGCGCCTGGCTTCACGGCTGCGCATGCAGGTGATCGCGCTGCGCGCGGCCAACCGCCATGCGCGCGCGCGCCAGCAGCTGGGCCGGCAGCTGGCCAGCGCCGCCGGCAACGGCGAGGTGGCACAGGCCGGCCGGCATGCGCTGGAACAGGCCATGGATGTGCCGGCGTGGCTGCGGATCGGCACCGATACCGCGGCCGGGGGCCGCAGCCAGCCCGGCGACACCGATCTGGCCGCCGCCGACTGGGCGCTGCGCCACGGCCAGCCCAGTGGACGCTTCACCGACACCCTCGCAGGGGCGCAATGGTGGTTCCTGCCGCTGCTGGATGGCGAAGACCATGCGATCGGCGTGGCCGGCCTGTACCTGCCCGGCGCGCAGGCACGCCTGCTGCCCGAGCAGCGGCAGCTGGCCGAAGCGATGGTCGACGACATCGCCCAGGCCGCGCTGCGCACGCGACTGGTGGCGGAACTGGAGCAGGCCCATGTGAGCAACGAGACCGAGCGGCTGCGCTCGGCGCTGCTCTCATCGGTATCGCATGACCTGCGTTCGCCACTGGCGGCGATGATCGGTTCGGCCGACAGCCTGGCCAGCTATGGCGCGGCGATGGACACGACCGATCGCCGTGCCCTGCTCGATACCATCCTGGTCGAAGGCGAACGCCTGGACCGCTACATCCAGAACCTGCTGGACATGACCCGGCTTGGCCACGAAGGGCTGAAGATCAACCGCGACTGGATCGGCGTGGACGAACTGATCGGCTCCGCCGCGCGACGCCTGCAGCGCTACCAGCCCAAGGTGCGGCTGGAGCTGGACATTCCGTCCACGCTGGCGCCGATCTGGGTGCACCCGGCGCTGGTGGAACAGGCCGTGTTCAACGTGATGGAGAACGCCGCCAAGTTCTCGCCGCCGGATGCCGCCGTGCAGGTGCAGGCGCGCGAGCTGGATGGCCAGCTGCGCATCGACGTGATCGACGCCGGCCCCGGCATTCCCGACGACGAGCGCGCGCGCATCTTCGACATGTTCTACAGCGTCGAGCGCGGCGACCGTGGCCGCCACGGCACCGGCCTGGGCCTGACCATCTGCCAGGGCATGATCGGCGCGCATGGCGGCAGCGTGCAGGCGCTGCCCGGACGCGACGGTCGCGGTACCCTGATCCGCATCACCCTGCCCCTGCTCAAGCCAGCCTCCCACGATGAGCCCGACCCCGATTGATGCCAGCGTGCCGGCCGCGCGCGTGCTGGTGATCGACGATGAAACCCAGATCCGCCGGTTCCTGGACATCAGCCTGCGCGCGCAGGGCTACCAGGTGCGGCAGGCGGCCACCGGCCAGGAAGGCCTGCAGCTGGCCGCCAGCGAGGACATGGACCTGGTGATCCTGGATATCGGCCTGCCGGACATGGAAGGCCACGAGGTGCTTGAACAGCTGCGGCAGTGGAGCCAGGTGCCGGTGATCATGCTGACCGTGCGCGCCGGCGAGGCCGAGAAGGTGCGGGCGCTGGATACCGGCGCCAATGACTATGTCACCAAGCCGTTCGGCACGCAGGAACTGATGGCGCGGGTACGGGCGCTGCTGCGCACCCGCAGCGTGCCCAGTGATGGCACGCCACCGGTGTTCGACGACGGCCACCTGCACGTGGACCTGGTGCGCCGCGAAGTGGCGCTGGATGGCGAGCCGGTGGCGCTGACGCGCAAGGAGTACGCGCTGCTGTCACTGCTGCTGCGCAATGCGGGGCGGGTGGTGACCCAGCCGCAGATCCTGCAGGAGATCTGGGGCCCCACCCATCAGCACGACACCCACTACCTGCGCATCCTGGTCGGCAAGCTGCGGCACAAGCTGGGCGACTCGGCACTGGATTCGCGCTACCTGTTCACCGAACCGGGCGTGGGCTTGCGGTTCAAGGGGTGAAAGCGTGTCGACCAAGGTCGACACCTACCAACAGCTCCAGGCAATTGTCAGGGGTGGGGCGGTGTCGGAGTGCGGGGTGTCAGCCGCATGGATGCGGCTGCCAAGCCTACAGGGACGTACTTGCAGCGTCCCCGCACTCCGACACCGCCCCACCATCCCACGGAATGCCAGCTTCTGCCGTTGTCGCTGAGGTTGCCGGCCAGCGGCCGGCACTACCGCGGGTGCCGGGCGCAGCCCGGCCTCGGCTCAGAACCCCAGCGGGGTGTCGCCCAGCACCGGTTGCAGCTGACTGCGGAACAACGCCTGGATGCGTTCCAGTGCGGCCTCGTCGTTGCCCTCGAAACGCAGCACCAGCACCGGCGTGGTGTTGGAGGCACGCACCAGGCCCCAGCCGTCGGGGAAGTCCACGCGCAGGCCGTCGATGGTCGACAGTCGGCCGCCCACATAGGGGTTGTCCGGCGATTGCGCCGCTGCCACCAGCATCGCCACCAGCGCGTGCGGCGTGCCCTCGGCCACCTGCACCTTCAGTTCCGGCGTGGCCACCATCTCCGGCAGCTCGCCCAGCACCTCGTCCGGCGTTTCCTCGCGCTGCGCCAGGATCTCCAGCAGGCGCGCGGCGGCGTACAGACCATCGTCGAACCCGAACCAACGCTCCTTGAAGAAGAAGTGGCCGCTCATCTCGCCGGCCAGTTCGGCATCGGTCTCGCGCATCTTCGCCTTCATAAGCGAATGACCGGTCTTCCACATCAGCGGGCTGCCGCCGTTGCGCAGCACATGGTCGGACAGCTTGCCGGTGCACTTCACATCGTAGATCACCATCGCGCCCGGGTTGCGCATCAGCACATCGGCGGCGAACAGCATCAGCAGGCGATCGGCGTAGATGATCCTGCCTTCGCCGGTGACCACGCCCAGCCGATCGCCATCGCCATCGAATGCAACGCCGAGATCGGCGCCGAAGCGCTTGACCGTCTGCACCAGGTCTTCCAGGTTGGCCGGTTCGCTGGGGTCGGGATGATGGTTGGGGAAGCTGCCATCGACATCGCAGTACAGCGGAATCACTTCGGCACCGATCGCTTCCAGCAGCTGCGGTGCGAGCGCGCCGGCGACGCCGTTGCCGGCGTCGGCCACCACCTTCAACGGGCGGTCCAGCTGCACGTCATCGGCAATGCGCTGGATGTAGTCGGCGCTGACATCGCGCTGCTGGTAGTCGCCCGGTTCAGAGGCCTGCACCAGCCGGCCTTCAATGATGCGCTGGTAGAGATCGGTGATGGCATCACCGGACAGCGTCTCGCCGCCGATGACCACCTTGAACCCGTTGTACTCGGGCGGGTTGTGGCTGCCGGTGACCGCCACGCAGGTGCCGGTACGCAGATGGAAGGCGGCGTAGTACACGAGCGGGGTCGGTGCCAGGCCGATGTCGATCACCGCGCAGCCGGCACGGCGCAGGCCTTCGGCCAGGCCGGAGGCCAGCTCCGGCCCGGACAGGCGGCCGTCGCGACCGATCACCACCTCGCGCAGGCCCTGCTCCAGCGCCGCGGTGCCGATGGCCTGGCCGATCATCGCCGCGGTCTTCGGCGTCAGCTGGCTGCCGACCACGCCACGGATGTCGTAGGCGCGGAAGATGCCGGCCGCCAGTTCCTCGGCCGGTACCGCAGGCGGCGGCGGGGGCGCGCCTTCCTCGCTGGCGGCGGCGGGGGCCGCCGGCGGCGGTGCCATCTGCAGGCTCTCGCTCAGCGTCGGACCATGATCGGCTTCGGCCGCCACGGCGCGACGCGGCAGCGGCAGACTCTTCGGCAGGCGGCCACGACCGACCACCAGCAGCACCGCGATGAAGGCCAGCAGCAGCGCAACAATGGCACTGGCCAGAGCCCCCAGTCCCAGCGGACCCGGTTCGACATTGGGCACCGCAGCCACCAGCCGCAGCGGGGTGCCGGCCACCGGCCGCGCCAGCGCCTCGGCGCTCTCAGCCAGATGCGCGTTGCCCTGGGTCACCAGATCGTGCGAGCCCTGGCGCAGGCCGAGGAAGCCGGTGGACGGCGCACTCACCTGGTCAAGCGGCGAGGTCAGGCGCAGCAACGGTTGGCGCACATAG
Organism: Stenotrophomonas sp. YJH_SMC_57; assembly: GCF_059369755.1. Classification (NCBI taxonomy): domain Bacteria; kingdom Pseudomonadati; phylum Pseudomonadota; class Gammaproteobacteria; order Lysobacterales; family Lysobacteraceae; genus Stenotrophomonas; species Stenotrophomonas sp. YJH_SMC_57. Next base: position 342,411 of record NZ_JCAFSZ010000004.1, on the reverse strand, counting down.
AGCACGGCCGGGCCCAGGTTGCCCAGCTCGACCGGTGCCGCCAGGCCAAGGCGGTTGCCACCGCCGTCGCGGACCACGCGCAGGCGCGGCTTGCCGTCGGCCAGTGCGGATTCCAGCAGTGCCAGCCGGGCATAGCCGAAGGTGGCCGGGTCGGCGTAGGCATTGGCCAGATCCGCAGCCAGCACGTCCACCTGCTCCACGCCGGTCCAGCTCTCGCGCACGGCCAGTGCTGCCGCGGCGGCATCGCCGGCCTGCAGGGCCTGCTGCACGCGTTCATTCTTCAACTGCTGCTGCAGCTGCTTCAGCTGGCCAGCGGCGGCCTCCTGCAGCCCCCGCACGGCCTGGTCACGCGCGTGTTCCAGCGCCTGGCCGTTGGCCTCCTGCCGCCATTGCTGCACCGCGCTCCATCCGAACCAGCCGGCCAGCAGGACCAGCAGCACCCCCAGTAGTGGCGCGCTGCGTCCCAACGACCGTCCCCGCTGTCCTTCCCCGATGCCGCTCATCGATGTCCCCTGTCAACGCACCCCGGTATGGCCGAATCCACCCGTTCCCCGCACGCTGTCGGTGAAAGTATCCACCACCTGCAGGCTGACGCGGGCAATCGGCACCACCACCAGCTGAGCGATGCGATCGCCCGGCTCGATGGTGAAGGCCTCGCGGCCACGGTTCCAGACGCTGATCAGCAGCGGCCCCTGGTAGTCGGCGTCGATCAGGCCGGTACCGTTGCCGAGCACGATGCCGTGGCGGTGGCCCAGCCCCGAACGCGGCAGGATCACCGCGCACAGGCTCGGATCGGCGATGTGGATGGCCAGGCCGCTGGGGACCAGCGCGGTATCACCGGGCTGCAGGGCCAGCGCGGTATCCAGCGCGGCGCGCAGGTCCATGCCGGCGCTGGCTTCGGTGGCATAGGCCGGCAGCGGCCAGCTGTCGCCGAAGCGCGGATCGAGCAGCTTGACCTGCAGCGGTTGGGAAGTGAAAGCCTGGGTCATGCCTGGAGTCTCCGCGCGATCAGCGCCAGCAGTTGTTCGGCCAGCTCGCGCTTGGAGGTGGCCGGGAATACCTGTTCACCGTCCTGCCAGAAGGCAGTGGCGGCATTGTTGTCGCTCTCGAAGCCGCCGCCGCTGATGCCGACCTGGTTGGCGATCACCAGGTCCAGGCGCTTGTCGACCAGCTTGCCGCGCGCGTATTTCTCCACATCGTGGGTCTCGGCGGCGAAGCCGACCACCAGCTTCAGCGCCTGCGTCTGCGCGGCGACCTCGGCCAGGATGTCCGGCGTGCGCACCAGCTCGATCACCAGCGACTGGCTGTCGGCGGTCTTCTTCAGCTTCTGCGCGGCCACCTGGCGCGGCGTGTAATCGGACACCGCGGCGGCACCGATATAGATGTCGGCCGGCAGAGACTTCAGCACGGCATCGCGCATCTGCGCGGCCGAGCGCACATCGACACGCTGCACGCCGGGCGGCGTCGGCAGCTGCACCGGGCCGCTGACCAGCACCACCTGCGCCCCCATCGTCGCGGCTGCGGCGGCCAGGGCGAAGCCCATCTTGCCACTGCTGCGGTTGCCCACGTAGCGCACCGGATCGATGTCCTCGTAGGTGGGGCCGGCACTGATCAGCAGGCGCAGGCCCTGCAGCGCGCGGGTTTCCGGCGGCGCCACGGGGGCCGCTGCGCCGCCGTTGGCGGCCAGCGCGGCGACGATGTCGCCCGGCTCGGCCAGCCGGCCGGGGCCGGATTCGCCTTCGGCCAGCGGACCGTCGACCGGGCCGATCACCTGCGCGCCACGCTGGCGCAGCAGGGCGATGTTGGCCTGGGTCGCCGGGTGCAGCCACATGCGGTGGTTCATGGCCGGGCAGATCGTCAGCGGCGCGGTGCTGGCCAGGCAGAGGGTGCTGACCAGGTCATCGGCGTGGCCCTGGGCCAGCCGTGCCAGCAGATCGGCGGTACCCGGCGCGACCACGATGCGGTCGGCCCAGCGGGCCAGCTCGATGTGGCCCATGGCCTGTTCGGCGGCGCTGTCCCACAACGTGGTGCGGGTCGGCTGCCCGGACAGCGCCTGGAAGCTGAGCGGAGTGACGAACTGCTGGGCACCGGCGGTCATCGCCACCTGCACCTGGGCCCCCGCGTCGCGCAGGCGGCGCACCAGTTCCAGGGCCTTGTAGGCTGCGATCCCGCCTCCCACGCACAACAGCAGTTTCTGACCTTCCAGCGCGCGGGCCGGCGCGGAGGAAGCGTTGGGGGAGTCAGCCACCTGGAATTCCTGTGCAAACGAGGGCATTAGCTTACCCGATGGCCGGTAATGTCCCGATGCAGGGCGCACATAGCCGACAGCTATCAGCAGATGGAGTCCTCCTGCTTCGGCCCGGGATTTACCGGCAACGCTTTCGGACCTTTCCTATACCTCTGTGGCCCTGCCCTTTTGCAGAATCAGGCGTTGGCCGCTGCGTGCAGGGGCCTGTTCGATCTCCGAGGAGCCGCGTGCATCCGCGCATCATCATCGCCGACGATCATCCCGTGGTCCTGCACGGCATCCGCATCGTTCTGCAGGCCCATCTGATGGAGATCGTCGGCAGTGCCTGCGACGGCACCGGGCTGCTGCAGCTGCTGGCCCGCCACGACTGCGACGTGGTGCTGACCGACCTGTCGATGCCGGGGTCCGGCCCGGACGGCGCGGACCTGATCGATGCCCTGCGCACACGTCACCCCGGCCTGCCGGTGGTGGTACTGACCGGTGTGCGCCACCCCGGGCTGCTCGATGGCCTGCTGCGTGAAGGCATCAGCGGCCTGGTGGACAAATGCGCCGATTTCGCCGAACTGCCGCAGGCGCTGAACGCGGCACTGGCCGGGCAGGTGTTCGTCTCCCAGCAGCTGCGCCACCACCTGCAGGCCCGCGACCTGCTGTTTCCACGCGAACCGGCCCCCCTCTCGGCACGCGAGCAGGAAGTGCTGGACCTCCTCGCGGCCGGGCTCAACGTGAATGCCGTCGCCGAGCGCTGCGGGCGCAGCCCGAAGACGATCAGCCGTCAGAAGGCCGAAGCCAAGCGCAAGCTGGGCCTGCAGAACAACCAGGAGCTGTTCGACTACCTGAAGACCCGGCGCGAGTGAGGCATGCGCCGACCCGGGGCCGCGGCGTGTCCTGATGGGAACCGCCGCCAGGGCCCGCGATGATGCCCGCATGCCCATCCACGACTGGCCCGAACAGGAACGTCCCCGCGAGAAGCTGATCGCCCGCGGGCCTGCGGCACTTTCCGATGCCGAACTGCTGGCACTGTTCCTCGGCTCCGGATTCGGTGGCCGCGATGCCGTGCAGACCGCGCGCGGCCTGCTACAGGCGCATGGCCCATTGCGGACGCTGCTCGACCGCCCCGCCGGCGAGATGGCCCGCCTGCCCGGGCTCGGCCCGGCGCGCAGCTGTACGCTGGCGGCCGGGCTGGAACTGGCCCACCGCTACCTTGCCGCCGAGCTGGAGCACGGCGAGGCGGTCGGCAACAACCCCGCCGCGGTCGGCCGCTACCTGCAGCACCGCCTGCGCGGCCAGGCACGCGAGATCTTCATGGCCCTGTTCCTGGACAACCGCCACCGGCTGATCGCCTGCGAGGAACTGTTCCACGGCACCATCAACGCCGCCCCGGTCTACCCGCGTGAAGTGGTGCGGCGCGCCCTGCTGCACAACGCGGCGGCGGTGATCCTGAGCCACAACCATCCCTCGGGCGATCCGGAACCCTCCGGTGCCGACACCCGTATCACCGATGAGCTGCAGCAGGCGCTGGCGCTGGTGGACGTACGCCTGCTGGACCACTTCGTGGTGGGCGAGGGCCGCCCCGTTTCGTTTGCTGAACGAGGCCTGCTGTCCCCGCCCCAGCCCCGCCTGTTCGGCTGAGCGCACGCCCGCCCGGGGCCACCGGCCGTCCCCGCAGGCATGTCCCGGCCAGCGTGGTCACTGGTATCTGCGCTAAAATGGGCGATTCCGCCGCTCATTCTCACAGCAGGCCTCGTGAAAAATCTCCTCCGCGCCCTGATCAGCCAAGGCATCGAAGCCTTGCGCGCCAATGGCACCCTGCCCGCCGACTCCCTGCCGCCGGACTTCGTGGTCGAGCGCCCGAAGACCCGCGACCACGGCGACTTCGCCACCAACGCCGCCATGCTGCTGGCCAAGGCCGCGCGCAGCAATCCGCGCGCACTGGCGCAGGCGCTGGTCGAGGCGCTGCCGCGCAGCGAGGACGTGAGCAAGGTCGAGATCGCCGGGCCCGGCTTCATCAACTTCCACCTGGCCCCGGCCGCGTACCAGCGCGAAGCCGCGTCGGTGATCAAGGAAGGCCATGACTACGGCCGCAACCTGTCCGGCAATGGCCGCACGGTGGGCGTGGAGTACGTGTCGGCCAACCCGACCGGCCCGCTGCACGTCGGCCACGGCCGCGCCGCAGCGATCGGCGACTGCGTGGCGCGCGTGCTCGATGCCAATGGCTGGAACGCCAAGCGCGAGTTCTACTACAACGATGCCGGCGTGCAGATCGAGAACCTGGCGCTGTCCACCCAGGCCCGGATCAAGGGCATCGCGCCGGACCAGGACGGCTGGCCGGAAGGTGGCTATCGCGGTGAATACATCGCCGACGTGGCCCGCGCCTACATGGCCGGCGCCAGCGTCGATCTGGAAGGCAGCACCGTGGTCGGTGCCAAGGACCCGGACGACATGCAGGCGATCCGCCGCTTCGCCGTGGCCTACCTGCGCAACGAGCAGAACCTGGACCTGGCCGCGTTCGGCGTCGACTTCGACATCTACTTCCTGGAAAGCTCGCTGTATGCCGACGGCAAGGTAGCCGAAGCGGTAGCCAAGCTGCAGGCCTCCGGCCACACCTATGAGGAAGGCGGCGCGCTGTGGCTGCGCAGCACCGACTTCGGTGACGACAAGGACCGCGTGATGCGCAAGTCCGACGGCACCTTCACCTACTTCGTGCCGGACGTGGCCTACCACCTGTCCAAGTGGCAGCGCGGCTACGAGCGCGCGATCACCGAACTGGGCGCCGACCACCACGGCTCGCTGGCGCGCGTGCGCGCCGGCCTGCAGGCGATGGAAGTGGGCATCCCGCAGGGCTGGCCGGAATACGTGCTGCACCAGATGGTCACCGTGATGCGCGGCGGCGAGGAAGTGAAGCTGTCCAAGCGTGCCGGCAGCTACTTCACCCTGCGCGACCTGATCGAAGAAGCCGGCCGCGACGCGACCCGCTGGTTCCTGATCGCGCGCAAGCCCGATTCGCAGCTGACCTTCGACATCGACCTGGCCCGCCAGCAGAGCAACGACAACCCGGTGTTCTACGTGCAGTACGCGCATGCCCGCGTCTGCAGCCTGCTGCGCCAGGCGCAGGAAAAGGGCCTGGTGTACGAGCAGGCCAACGGCCTGGGCAATCTCGGCCGCCTGGCCGACGACGCCTCGCTGCTGCTGATGAACGAGATCTCGCGGTATCCGGAAGTGGTCGAAGCGGCCGGCGTGGCGCTGGAACCGCATCTGGTGGCGCAGTACCTGCGTGAATTGGCGCACGCGTTCCACACGTGGTATCACGGGACGCCGGTACTGGTGGATGACGCCGCTGATCGCAATGCCAAGCTGACCCTGGCCTGCGCGGCACGCCAGGTGCTGGCCAACGGCCTCGACCTCCTGGGCGTCAGCACCCCGGAAAAAATGTAAGCATCAGGAGACGCAGTACTCATGGCAGCACGACGCGGCAAAAGCCAGGCACGACGCAACAGCGGCAGCCAGGGCACACCCGGATGGGTGTGGCTGGTTGCCGGTGTGGCCATTGCTGCGGTGGTGTTCCTGGCGGCGCCGAACCTGTTCAAGGGCGAAGGCGATGGTTTCCTTCGCGCCGGCCCACAGCCGAACCCGAACGCACAGCCGGCCCCGGTCGCCGATGCCGACAGCGATGTCGGTACCCAGCCGGCCGCGCAGCCCGCCACGCCGAAGCCGGCCGAAGCGGAAAAACCGGCCGCCACCCAGTACGACTTCTACACCCTGCTGCCGGGCAAGGAAGTTGAAATGTCCGACGCCGAACTGGCCGCCAGCGCGCGCGCCGAGGACCAGCGCCGGGCCAAGGCCGAGGCGCAGCGCGCGCAGGCCGCACTGGAAGGCAAGCCGGTACCGCCGGCTGCGGCCACCGCAGCTGCACCGGCAGCGACCGCCAGCGTCGCCAGCACCGCGCAGGTGACCGCCACCAACCGTTCGCTGCCAGCTCCGCTGAGCGAGCGTCCGGCTGCGGCAACGCCGCCGGCCAGCACGCCGCCGGCATCGACCAGCATCGCCGCTGCCACGCCGGCCGCGCGTGCGGAAACCGCACCGGCAGCAACCAGCACTCCGGCCGCTGCCGCACCGGCCGCCGTGGACAATGCCCGCTACATCCTGCAGGCCGGCGCGTTCGGTGCTTCCGGCGATGCCGAAGCCACCAAGGCCAAGCTGGCGATGATGGGCCTGGCCGCACGCGTCGAGTCGGCGCAGATCAACGGCAAGACCGTGTACCGCGTGCGCATGGGGCCGTATGGCAGCGCCGGCGAGCTGTCCGAGGCCAAGCAGAAGCTGGATGGCACCGGTCTGCAGGCGATGGCGATCAAGGCACAGTGACCCTTCGGGGCTGAACGGAAAAAGCCGGGCATTGCCCGGCTTTTTTGTTCCTGCAGTGTCGAGCCGTGCTCGACTGCCGTTCAAAAACAGAAGAGCAGTCGGGCATGGCTCGACTCTACAAGGGCTTCAGCCTTCGCGGGCGACCTGGAAACCGGCGAACGACTGGCTGACCGGCATCAGTTCCAGGCGATTGATGTTCAGGTGCGGCGGCAGCGTGGCCACCCAGAAGATCTGTTCGGCGATGTCCTCGGCGGTCATCGGGTTGGCGCCGCTGTACAGCTTGTCCGACGCGTTCTGGTCGCCATGGGTACGCACCACGGTGAACTCGGTTTCGGCCATGCCCGGTTCGATCGTGGTCACCCGCACGCCGGTGCCGTGCAGGTCCGAGCGCAGGCCCAGCGAGAACTGGCTGACGAAGGCCTTGGTGCCCCCGTAGGCATTGCCACCCGGGTACGGATAGACGCCTGCCACCGACGAGATGTTGATGATCGCGCCCTTGCGCTCCACCAGCTGCGGCAGCAGGCGATGGGTCAGGGTCACCAGCGCGGTGATGTTGGTGTCGATCATCGTGGTCCAGTCAGACAGCCTGGCGCCCTGCGCCGGCGCGGTGCCCTGCGCCAGGCCGGCGTTGTTGACCAGCAGATCGATCTCGCCGAACGCGGGCGGCAACGCCAGCAGGGCCGCTTCCATCGCCACCGGATCGCGGATGTCGAAGGCGGCGGCATGCACCACGTCCTTGCCATAGCGCTCGACCAGCGGCTGCAGGCGCTCGCTGCGACGGCCGGTGGCGATCACCTTCCAGCCAGCCTGGGCGAAGCGGTGGACGGCGGCGGCGCCGAAGCCGGACGTGGCGCCGGTAATCAGGACGGTGCGGGTCATGCAGGCAACTCCGTGGGGAACCAGACCCCCATTCTGGCACCGTCGGCCGGGGCCTGCGTTGCCGGATCGGCCAGATCCGGCCCCACCTGTCGGGGTGACCGGTACAATTACGCCATGATCAACAACGATGTCCTGCGCAGCGTGCGCTACTCCCTGGACCTGGGCGACCACCACGTGGTGACCTTGTGCCAGATGGCCGATCCGGCGTTCGCCGTGGATACCGAAAAGGTCAAGGCCTGGTTGCGCCGCGAGGATGAATCCGGCTTCGAAGCAATGAGCGACAGCGCACTGGCGCACTTCCTCGATGGCCTGATCGTGCACCTGCGCGGCCGCGACGAGAGCCAGCCGCAGCGTGCGGTGGAAACCCGCATCGACAACAACCTGGTGCTGAAGAAGCTGCGGGTGGCCTTCCAGCTGCGTGACGTGGACCTGATGGAGATCTTCGCCAGCGCCGGTTTCAAGGCATCCAAGTCGGAAGTCGGCGCGCTGTTCCGCCAACCCGGCCACGCCAACTACCGGCGCTGCCTGGACCAGATGCTGCGCAATTTCCTCAAGGGCCTGAGCCTGCGCCTGCGCGGCTGAGCACGGCCTCGACGAACGCGCGCGCCGCCGGCGTCGGCACCCGCTGCCAGACCAGGTGCACGCGGCGGGTCGGGGTCGGTTGCAGCGGAATCTGCACCACGCCCTCGAAACCGTCGGCGATCAACGCCGGCACGATGCCGACCGCCAACCCGTGGCGGACGAAACGCTCGACCAGTTCCATCAGGTTGACCTCGAAGCGCACCGTGTGCGGCAGGCCGGCGGCGGCGAACGCCTCATCGGTCTGCCGGCGCGCGCCGGTACCGCGCGGGAAGTCGACCAGTGCCTCATCCTGCAGTTCGGCCAGGGGCAGCCGCTTGCGCCTGGCCAGCCGGTGCGACGGCGCCAGCACCGCCACCAGATCCTCCTCCTGCAGCATGCGGTGGCAGACGCCATCCAGCGCCGCCGACGGCGCCAACCCGACCAGCGCCACATCCAGCGCGCGCGACTGCACCTGCGCGATCAGCACTTCACTCTTTTCCACCCGCAGCTGGAATTCCACCTGCGGGTGCGCCTGCTGGAAGGCGGCCAGCATCGCCACCAGGTCGATGTCGGTGAGCGACGAAATCTGACCGATCGCCAGCAGCCCGCGCACTTCACCACTGACGGCGGCCACGTCGGCGCGCAGGTGGCGCAGGCTGGCCAGCACCTGGCGTGCATGCACCAGCAGCGCCTCGCCTGCGGCGGTCGGGCGAACCTGGCGCGGCAGGCGCTCGAACAGCGGCGTGCCCAGCTCCCGCTCCAGGTAGGCAATCTGGTGGCTGAGCGCGGACTGCACCACGTGGCAGCGCTCGGCGGCACGGGTGAAGTTGCCCTCCTCGGCCAGGGCCACGGCGAATTCGAGCTGCTTGAGATTCACGCAACCATCGCATTTCCAGATGACAGGGATGATGATGATTCATTTCCATCATGACTGCAGCAGGCGGACACTGTGCACCCCGCTTTCTGGAACATCGCGTGAGCCCCACTCTCCCCCCACTGCATCGCTGGCAGGTGCTGCTGATGTCGGTCGCCACCGGTGTCGCGGTGGCCAGCAACTACTACGCGCAGCCGCTGCTGCACACCATCGCCGATGCCTTCGGCGTGCCGTTCGGCCAGGTCGGCATGGTGGTCACCGCCGCGCAGCTGAGCTACGCGGCCGGGCTGATCCTGCTGGTGCCGCTGGGAGACCTGTTCGAACGCCGCCGCCTGATCGTGGTGATGAGCCTGCTGTCGGCGGGCGGCCTGGTGATCAGCGCCTGCGCACCATCGCTGGCCTGGCTGCTGGTGGGTACCGCGATCACCGGCCTGTTTTCGGTAGTGGCGCAGGTGCTGGTGCCGTTCGCCGCCACGCTGGCCGCGCCGGAGCACCGGGGCAGGGTGGTCGGCACGCTGATGAGTGGCCTGCTGCTGGGCATCCTGCTGGCACGCACCGTGGCCGGCCTGCTTTCCAGCCTGGGCGACTGGCGCCTGGTGTATGCGATTGCCGCCGGCACGCTGGTGCTGACCGCACTGGCGCTGCAACGCGGGCTGCCGCGTTTCCATCACAGTGCCGGCCTGGGCTACTTCGCGTTGCTGCGCTCGATCGGCGTGCTGTTCGTGCAGGAACCGGTGCTTCGCCAGCGCACCCTGCTCGGTGCCTGCAGCTTCGCCATGTTCGCGATCTTCTGGACCCCGCTCGCCTTCCTGCTGGCACAACCGCCGTATGAGTACAGCGATGCCACCATCGGCCTGTTTGGACTGGTCGGTGCCGCCGGCACGCTGGCCGCGGGTCTGGCCGGGCGCATGTCCGACCGCGGGCAGACTGGCCGCGCCACCGCCATCGCACTGGTGCTGTTGCTGCTGTCATGGCTGCCGCTGGGGCTGTCTGCACACTCACTGCTGGCGCTGCTGGTCGGCGTGGTGGTGCTGGACCTGGCTGCGCAGCTGCTGCATGTCAGCAACCAGAACCTGATCTATGCATTGCAGCCTGCCGCACGCAACCGGCTCAATGCCGGCTACATGACCGGCTACTTCATCGGCGGCTCGCTGGGCTCGCTGTTGTCGGCGCAGGTCTACCAGCGCTTCGGCTGGACCGGCGTGTGCGTGGCCGGTGCCGCCGTGGCGGTGCTGGCCCTGCTGCTGTGGCTGCCCGGCGCGCTGCGCGCGCGCCAGGCCGCGGCGTCGAACTAGAAGCTGCCCTGCAGCGCCAGCTCCCAGCGTCCACCGCCATTGCCCGGGAACAGGCGCTTGGCCGCACTGTCGGTGCCGTGCACGGTGGCGCGCAGCTCCCATGCCGGCACCAGCGTGGCAACCGCACTGAGCTGGCCGTGCAGGTAGTCCGGCCCCTGCGCGGTGGCCAGCCAGTACTGGCCCACCGCCGCCTCCAGGCGGAACCGCTCGTGCAGCGGCACACGCACGCCCAGCTGGGCATAGGTACCGCGATGCCCCCCGGCCAGCGCGTCGTTGGAATGCGCGACCTGCAGCCAGGCGCGCTGCTTCCAGGTCACGGTGGCATTGAGTTCGGTCCAGTCCAGCGCGCGACCGGTGCCCGGGTACACATAACGGGTCAGGTTGGCATCCAGCGCCCAATCCGGCGCGAGCGTGCCGGACCAGCCCGCCACCAGGTCGAACTCGCTGCGCGCGCCATTGTCCGGTTTGAACGAAACGTTCGAGCCCCACACGCTGGCGTACCAGCCCGATGCGATGGCTGCTTTCGCACCGGCCTGCACCGCCGGGTCACCATCGCTCTGCGAGCTGCCACGCCACACGTAGTCGCTGGTCAACGCCGCGCTGCCACTGACCTGTACCTGGGCCTGCGCGCTGCCGATTCCGAGCAGCCCTGCCAGGGCGGCCACCATGGCCGCCATCGTCCCCTTGCTGTTCACTGCACTGTTTTCCTCGTCGAAGGCGGTCCTGCCGCCGGGACGGCAGTGTCGAGGGCCGGGCCGTAACGGATCGAGGGCGTTGCCCGGCCCGCAGCGCAAATTCGGCGTAAATCCCGTGGATGGGCGGCGCTTCGATACGGGCGCGTTATCATGGCGGCCTGTTTCCAGGAACCAACCGCGTGGACGCCATACTGACCCCGGTATCGATCGGCGAGCTGATCGACAAGATCACCATTCTCGAGATCAAGGCCGAGCGCATCGACGATGCCGCCAAGCTGGCCAATGTGCGCACCGAGCTGGACGGCCTTCTGCCGCTGCTGCAGCAGCAGCTGCAGGCACAGCCAGCGCTGGCCGCGCTGAAGCAGCAGCTGAAGGTGATCAACGAACGCATGTGGGATATCCAGGACCAGCTGCGCGACAAGGAAGCGGCCCAGGTGTTCGACGAGGTGTTCATCCAGCTGGCGCGCGGCGTCTATGGCACCAACGGCGAGCGCGTGCAGGTGAAGAACGAGATCAACCGCGTGGCCGGTTCGGCGCTGGTGGAAGAGAAGCAGTACCAGGGCGAATAAGCCCTCTCACCCGCAATCGAGCAGGTGGCGGAAGCGGAACAGATCGCCGTCGCCGCGGATGCCGAGCTTGCGGTAAGCCGAGGTTTTCTGCGAGCTGATCGTGCTGGCCGAACGCCCCGATCGCAGCGCCATCTCGCTGGTGCTGACCCCTTTCAGCACCAGGCCAAGCACTTCGCGCTCGCGTCGGCTCAACGGCGCCAGCACCGGCGCCGGCGTGCTGCGCGCCCGCGACGCGTTCAGTTCCGCGCGCAGCTCCGGTGGCACGAAGCATCCTCCGCGGGCCACCACGTCGATCGCATGCAGCAACACATCCGGCGCGGTCGACTTGGACAGGAAGCCACGCGCGCCGGCACGCATGCTGCTGGTCACCGTGCTGGCGTTGCAGTGTGCCGACAACACCAGCACCGGCAGCGCCGGCCAGCGTTGCGACAAGCGGCGCAGCAGGGCCAATCCATCGCCCAGATCGCCCATCGGCAGCGCGTCGATCAGCAGCAGGTCCACACAGGTTGGGCTGCGCTCCAGCAGCTGCAGCAGATGCGCCTCGCTGGACAGGCTCACGCGGACCTGCACGCCACTCTGCTGTCGCAACAGCACTTCCACGCCCAATCGCAGTACCGGATGCGGGTCCAGCAATGCCAGGCGTTGGGGCCGGTCGGGAAGCAGGGGTGGAAGTGCGGGCGGCATGGGGGGGCATGTCCAGCAACATGGGACCGCCACGGTAGAACGGAGCCGGCAGCGGAGGAATCCAATTCCTTGCAATGCCAGGCCTGCGTGACCCGTCAGTCAGATGGCATTCCGTTTTGCGCCTTCGCAAACGCAACAGGCCCGGCAGAAGCCGGGCCTGTCGAAGCGCTTCCAGCGCGCGATCGCGCCGGGGCAGCAATTACCAGCTGAAGCGCGGGCCGACGGTGTATTCCTTGTCGCCGTGGCGGTTCATCTTCAGCTCGCCGTTCAGGCCCCAGTTCTGGTTCAGCTTGACCTGACCACCCAGGCGGCCGTACCACTGGCCATCCGGATTGACGCCGTGCTTCTTGGCGTAGTCTTCGTAGCCGACCAGGCCATAGACTTCGGCGTGGGCACCGAAGGCAGTGCGGACACCGGCTTCAGCGCTGTAGCCGTTGAAGTCCAGGCCGTGCTTCTGGTCGAGCTTCTGGTAGGCAACGCGGGCAACGAAGTCGGTCGACGGAGCGATTTCAACGTTGTAGCCGGCACCGATCTTCCACTGGTCCAGCTTGACGTTGGTGTGGTCGAATTCCTGGCGGCTGTACTCACCGAAGGCGTGGAAGTTCGGCAGGAAGCCGTAAGAACCCTTCACGCCCCAACCGTCGGACTTGAACGCATCGTTGTCGGTCTTGGCGTAGTTGGCTTCGGCGTAGTTGTAGGACAGGTTCTCAGCGGCCGAAGCGGTGAACGGCAGGGCAGCGGCCAGGGCCAGAGCAATCAGCGAATTCTTCATGGGGGTACACCTTTACTTTCTTATGGTGTGCAGCAGCGCCAGGGCGCCATCGCATCGGGAATGTAAATTCTCCGTTATTCGCCACAACGCTCCCTGAAAACAGCGGTCTTCGCATTGCTGAATTTTTTGCCTTGATTCAGGCTCTCTCTGGCATACGCGCGCGCCGCGCGTGCATTTGTGATCCATCGACGATTGCAACAGGAGGTTGCCTTGCACCTGCCCGACCCGCTACAGAGGATGGTCCGCGCGACCGTCCTGGCCAGCGCTGCGCTGGTTTCATCCGCGCCTGCACATGCGCTGCAGGCCAGCGACTACCAACGCGCCGAACGCGTGCACGACAGTCATCTGCGCGGTGCACTGCGCAATGCGTCGGTGCTGCCCAACTGGCTGCCCGACGGGCGCTTCTGGTACGAACGCGAAGACGCACAGGGCCGGCGCCAGGCCGTGCTGGTCGATCCGGCAACGGCCGGTCGCCAGATCCTGTTCGAGCCCACCGCGCTGGACACAGCGGTGGCCCCCTTCGCTGCCAACGGGCCATACCTGCGCCTGGCCAGCGTGCAGGCGGTGGACGCTGGCCTGCGCCTGCGTTTCAACGGTGAGGTGCCGATCGATTGCCAGTGGCCACGCTGGCAATGCGCGCGCGCGCAGGATCCGTTGCCGCCGGCCGACGCACTGCCTTCGCCCGTTGCCGATGCGTGGCTGCAGGTGCGCGGCCACGATCTATGGCTGCACTCGCCCGGAACCGTGGCACGCGCGCTGACGGCCGGCGGTGAACCCGGCCATGGCTATGGCGTGCTGCCGGACTTCGCGCTGCGTGGCATTCCGCGCCGGCAGGGCCGGATGCCGATGCGGCCGTTCGCGGTCGGCTGGTCACCGGATGGCCGCTACGTGGCCGGCATCCGCTATGACGAGCGTGCCCTGCTGGACTATCCCTATCTGGAAAGCACGCCCGCCGACAGCGCGCGCCCGCGCGTGCATGCGGTGAAGCTGGGCGTGCTGGGTGATGCGCAGCAGGTGCGCGACAGCCTGTACGTGGTGGATACCCGCAGCGGTCAACAGCACGACATCGCGCTGCCCGAGGGCTGGAACACGCTCAGCGAAGCCGGCGTGCTGGGCTGGGACGGGGGCCGGTTGTACGCGGTGATCGCGCACTTCGGGACGCCACGGCGCCTGCGCCTGGTGGAGATCGAAGCCGGCAGCGGTGCAGTGCGCACCGTACTGGAGGAAGCCAGCGACACCCGCCTGCAGCTCAACGTGTATTCGTACAACCGACCGGCCGTGGCGATCCTGCCCGGGCGGGACACCGCCGTGTGGTTCTCGCAGCGCGACGGCCGCGGCCACCTGTACCGGGTGCGCCTGTCCGACGGCAAGGTGCTGGCCCAGCTGACCCGTGGCCCCTGGGTGGTACGCGACCTGCTGGGCGTGGACGGCGCAGGCGGTTGGGCCTACTTCAGTGCCGGCGGCGTGGACGGGGGCGACCCTTATGTGCGCGGCCTGTACCGGGTATCGCTGCAGGGCGGGCCGATCCAGCGCCTGGCCGCCGATGGCAACGACCACTTGGCCGATGCCGGCACCGGCGCGCTGTTCGGCGGACGCGCGTCGCAGGCGCTGTCGCCTGGCGGTGGCTATCTGGTGGATACCGTTTCCCGTCTCGACCAGCCACCACGCACCGTGCTGCGGGCCAGCGATGACGGCCGTGAAGTGCTGTTGCTGGAAGAAGCGGACAACCGCACAGTGGTTGCTGCCGGGTGGCGACCACCACGGCGCGAGCGGCTGCTGGCCGCCGATGGGCGCACACCGATCTTCGCCACCGTCTACCTGCCCCGTGACTATCGCGATGATGGCAGCTTCCCGGTGATCGATGCGATGTACGGCGGCGCCTTCATCAGCAATGCGCCGGTGACCTACGCCGAAGCGGTGTCCGCGTTGAACCCGGTGTCACGCGCCAGCCTCGCCGAACTCGGCTTCGTGGTGGTCAGCATCGATGCGCGCGGCACCGGTGGGCGCGACAAGGCGTTCCATGACAGCAGCTTCCTGCGCGCCGCCGATGTGCAGCTGGATGACCATGTGGCCGCGCTGCGCCAGCTGGGCGAACGCTACCCGGGCATCGACCTGCAGCGCGTCGGCATCTATGGGCATTCGTTCGGTGGCTACAGCGCGGCGCGCGCCCTGCTGCGCTACCCGGCGTTCTACAAGGTGGGCGTGGCCTCGGCCGGCAGCCACAATTTCCAGGGCATGTATGGTGGCGCCCTGCACGGCATGGACCGGCTGTTCGGCGGCGTGCTGCCGGCTACGGCCATGGCCGATGGCGTGCCGGCGCCGTTTGCCGGACTCGACAATGCCGCGCTGGCCGGCAACCTGCGTGGGCATCTGCTGCTGGTCTATGGCGAACTGGACGAGAACGCGCCACCGGCGCTGACCCTGCAGCTGGCCGCCGCCCTGAACAAGGCCCAGCGCGGGTACGACCTGCTGTACCTGGCCCGCCAGGACCATGAGTTGTTCCGCAACGACGCTACCTACACGCACCGCATGTGGGACTACTTCGTGCGCCACCTGGCCGGCCGGCAACCGCCGGATACGATACTGGCGCCACTGCCCGGTGGCCCGGGCTGAACAGGCATCGCCAGGGTGTCGATCCACGCCGCCCTGGTTCGTCGGGTACTTGAAGGCCGTGCATGCGGCACGGTCCATCCGGAGGCAGGCAATGAGCTACATCGATGGTTTCGTCCTGGCGGTGCCCACCGCCAACAAGGAGAAGTTCCTCGCCCACGCGCGCGCGGGTGATCCCGTTTTCATCGAATACGGCGCGCTGCGTGTGGTCGAGTGCTGGGGTGACGACGTACCGCACGGCAAGACCACCGACTTCTTCGGTGCAGTGAAAGCCACGCCGGATGAGACGGTGGTGTTTTCCTGGATCGAATGGCCGGACAAGGCAACCCGCGACGCCGGCATGCATAAGATGATGGAAGATCCGCGGCTGGATCCGGCGAAGAATCCGATGCCGTTCGACGGCGCGCGGATGATCTACGGCGGCTTCGTGCCGATCTACGAACTGACGCCCTGAAGCGTGCGGGCGCGCTCAGCGCGCGTCCGTGTCATCGCTGGCAGCGACATGGCCGGCGCCCAGTGCGGCGCCGGCACCCAGGCCCATGCCGGCCCCCATTCCGCCGCCGCCACCACCACCGCCTCCACCCGAACGACCGCCCTTGGCATCGCCGTCATTGCGGCCCTTGCCGCTGGCGCCGGGTCGGGTCGGCCCCTGCGGCGGAATCTGCAGGCCGGCCGGGATCGGCGCCAGGTCCAGTGCTTCGCGCACGAAATCGCGCAGCGAGACCACAAGGTCGTGGGTGTGCACCGGCCGCCCCTGTGCCAGTTCGTTGGCCGCGCGTGCAGCCAGCCGCACCTGTTCGTCGGTGCCCAGCAGCAGGATGTCCGACAGTGCCGCCTCGACCGCATCGCGGATGCGGCGGGCGCGGTCCGAACGCGGTTCGGCGATGCCTTCGGCATCTTCGCGCTGGCGCAGGTCGCGGCGATGGCTGGGGTCCACCCCCAGTTCGCCGGTGAACGAACCGCCCAGGGTCTTGTAGGCGGCCATCAGCGTGCGCAGCCGCTCATTGATCTGCCGGTTCTCGCGCTCGCGACGCTGCTGCAGGGTCTGCATCACCAGCAGGCGGATACCCACACCGAGCAGGGTGATCAGGACCAGGCCGGCCAAGGTGGACAGCACGCCCTGCCAGGAACTGAAGTCGATACCGCGCATGCTCGGCACTCCGGCTGGAAGAGCCTGCATCTTGCCCCAGGCCATGTCCCAGAAACGCGAAAGGCCCCACCACCCGGAGGATGGCAGGGCCTTCGGTCACGGCGCGATTACTTGCGCTTGGCGACCTTGCGCACGGCCTTCTTGGCCGGCGCCTTCTTGGCGGCAACCTTCTTCAGCGGCGCAGCCTTCTTGGCGACCGTCTTGCGGGTGGCCGCAACCTTCTTGCCGACGGCCTTCTTGGCGACGGCGGTCTTCCTGCCAACCACCTTCTTGGCCGCAGCGGTCTTCTTGCCGACGGCCTTCTTGGCAACGGCCGCCTTCTTGCCGACAACCTTCTTGGCCGCAGCGGTCTTCTTGGTGGCGACCTTCTTGGTGGCGGCAACCTTCTTGCCGACCACCTTCTTCGCAGCCACGGCCTTCTTGGCGGCGACGGTCTTCTTGGCCACAGCCTTCTTGGCGGTGGCGACCTTCTTGCCGACCACCTTCTTGGCGGCCGCGGCCTTCTTGGCAACGGTCTTCTTGGCCACGGCAGCCTTCTTGGTGGCGGCCTTCTTCACGGTGGCGACCTTCTTGCCGGCAGCCTTGGTGGCGGCCTTGGTGGACTTCTTGGCGGCAGCGGCCTTCTTGGTCACAGCCTTGCCCGCAGCAGCCTTCTTCTTGGCCACTTCCTTCTTCAGGGCAGCGGCTTCGGCCTTGGCGTTCTTCTTGGCCGCTTCCAGCTTCTGCTTGGCCTTGGCAACGGTCTTGCCGACCGACTTGGCAGCCTTCTCGGCCTTCTTGGCAACGGTCTTCTCGACCTTGGCCACGGCCTTCCTGGCCTTGGCAACGCGGGTACCGGCAGCCTTGGTGGCGCGCTTGACGGTCTTCTTGACCGACTTCACGGCGTCTTCGGCGGCGTGGGCGATGGTCTCGCCAACATTGGTGGCGGTTTCTTTGACGTTCTCGACGGCGTCGGTCACGACCGACACACCATTACCGTTGCTCATGTTGCCCTCCTGCGGGCCTTTAGTATCAAAACGGGGCGATGCTATACCGACATTGACGATCGTGGAACGGGGCATGCGCCACCAATCGCATCTGCTGCGACGGCAATGGTGTAGCCAGGCACGGTCGCCAGCACGACTGCTTTGCAGCAAACCCCTTTTTTTAAGGACTGCGCCACACACGCCACACGCAGGATGGGCAGCACCGCAGTGGCCGGCACCGATGCGCTGATCCGCGCAGGTTGTGGCGCATTGCGGCACCCGGTTGCGCGGAACTGCGCAGGTATCGGTCTGTGTCCAGCTCGCGGTCGGCGACCTTCGGCAGTGCACGCATCGCGGCCATGACGGTCGCTTTGGCCGCGTCGCCGCCCCATGGACACGCCGGCCGGGCACGCGGTTTTCATGGCGCATTTATCCAGATCGCGACACACTCATTCAGCTTGTTTTACCGTAGGGCCGAACCGCCCCCACCCACGCCTGCGAACCGACGCCCATGCGACCGCTCCCCACCCTGCTCACGCTCGCAATCGCCGCTGCCTTTGGTGGCTTCGTTGCCACCGGCCTCAATGCACACCTGGACAACCGCGCCGATGCCGCACCGCTGCCGACGGTGTTGCCGACCACCGCAGCATTGCCGGCCTCGGTCGCCGGACAGGCGGTGCCCTCGCTGGCGCCGATGCTGGAGAAGGCGATGCCGGCAGTGGTCAGCGTCAACACCAAGCAGGTGGTGCGCGTGCGCAACCCCTTCTTCAACGACCCGTTCTTCCGCCGCCTGTTCCCGGACATCCCGCAGGAACGCATCAATGAATCGCTGGGCTCGGGCGTGATCATCGACGCCAAGGAAGGCCTGGTGCTGACCAACCACCATGTCATCGACAATGCCGATGACGTGCAGGTGACGCTGGCCGACGGGCGCACGGTCAAGGCCGAATTCCTCGGTTCGGACCGCGATACCGACATCGCGCTGATCCGCATCCCGGCGCAGAACCTGACCGACATCAAGCTCGGCAACAGCGACCAGCTGCGGGTGGGCGACTTCGTGGTGGCCATCGGCAATCCGTTCGGCTTCAGCCAGACGGTCACCTCCGGCATCGTCTCGGCCGTGGGCCGCAGCGGCATCCGCGGCCTGGGCTACCAGAACTTCATCCAGACCGATGCGTCGATCAATCCGGGCAATTCCGGCGGCGCGCTGGTCGACCTGCAGGGCCAGCTGGTCGGCATCAATACCGCCAGCTTCAATCCGCAGGGCAGCATGGCCGGCAACATCGGCCTGGGCCTGGCGATTCCCTCCAACCTGGCGCGCAGCGTGGTCGACCAGCTGGTCAAGCATGGCGTGGTGGTGCGCGGCACGCTGGGCGTGGAGAGCCAGAACCTGACCGCGCAGATCGCGCAGGGCCTGGGCCTGGGCGAAAGCCGCGGCGCGCTGATCACCCGCGTGCTGGCCGGTTCGGCCGCGGCGACCGCTGGCCTGAAGCCGGGCGACGTGGTGGTCTCGGCCAATGGCCAGCGCGTGGACAGCGCCGAGGCGCTGCACAACGTGGAAGGCCTGGCCGCGGTCGGCAGCCCGCTGACGCTGGACGTGCGCCGCGAAGGCAAGCCGCTGCAGATCAAGGCAACGCTGAAGGAGCAGGCACGTGCAGTGACCGGCGACAGCCTGGACCCGCGCCTGGGCGGCGCCACCTTCGTCGACCTGCCCGAATCGCTGCGCCAGTCGGGCGTTGGCGGCGTGCTGGTCAGCGAGGTCAAGCGCGGCAGTCGCGCGGCCAGCAACGGCCTGCAGCAGGGCGACATCATCACCGACGCCACGGTGGGTGAATTCGCCGACCTGGCCAGCTGGCGCGCCAACTTCCAGCAGCGCCCGCCGACCCTGGTGCTGCGCGTGCTGCGCAACAACGGCCAGCAGCAGGGCCAGCTCGTGATGCGCTGATCGCCCCGCCGTAACACCCCCTATACCCCGGCAATGCTATTGCTGTCAGTCCAGGTCGGCACCGCCGACACCCGTTCCCCCATCGCAACAGGAGTGATTCGATGAGCCCCACCAATACCGAGAACCTGAAGGAACACCTGGGTGAAGCCGGTTCCCACCTGAAGCAGGCCGCCACGGCCGCCGGCGGTGCGATCAAGGGCGCAACCGGTGCTGCGACCGATGAACTGCGCATCGGCAAGGCCAACGTCAAGGCCGAACTGTCCGACAGCGCGCTGTCCGGCCTGGCCGCCGCCGAGTTCGGTGGTGCCGCCGCCAAGGAACAGGTCGATGCACTGATGGACAAGGGCAAGGATCTGATCGACAGCGCCGCTGAGCTGATCCGCGAACGTCCGCTGGCCTCGTTCGGCGTCGCCTTCGCCGCCGGCTGGATCATCGCCAAGCTGGCTCGCGGCAGCAGCGACAAGTAAGCCGCAGCGTGAGCGAAGACAACGCGCAAGCGCCTGATCCGGCGGCCACCCCGCCGCTGGATGAGAGCATCCGCCAGGTCGGTGCGGCCGGCCGTGCCGCCGCCGATTCGGCCAAGCATTCGCTGCGCTCGTTGCGCCGGTTGGCTTCGGCCGACTTCGCGCTGGCACGCAGTGCGTTCGGCCGTGCGCTGGCCTGGGCCGGCGTGGCGATCGTGTTCGGTGCGTCGGCCTGGCTGCTGATGGCGGCCACCCTCATCGCCCTGCTGCAGAGCTGGGGCCTGAGCTGGCTGCAGGCCCTGCTGATCACCTCGCTGCTGAGCCTGGCCGTGACCGGCTATGCGATCTGGCGGGTGTCCTACTTCTTCCACCACACCGGCATGCACGCCACCCGGCGCCAGCTGTCACGCCTGGGCCTGTTCGACGAGCCCAGCGAAGATGACCCGGATGCCGATGTGCAGCTGCCGGAGGGCAAGCCATGAAGTTCGGTGCGCTGCAGCGGCGGGTGAAACGCTGCGAACAGGTGGTGACGGTGCGACTGGTCGAGACCCAGGACCATTGGTCCACGCTCAGCCAGGTCTGGCGCCAGGGCTGGTCGCCGCTGCGCATCGTGGTGGTCGGCCTGGCCGGCGGCTTCATCGCCGGCAAGCTGGAAGTGCCGGGCAAGGTCAACGGCGCCCGCTGGCTGCAGATGGTGGGCTCGGTCTCGAACCTGTTCGCCAGCGCGCAGGCCGCGTTCGCTACGGCCATGGCGGCACAGGCCGCAGCCACCGCCGACGATGCCGCCGAAGAAGCCGACGATGCCAGCGAACAGGCACAGGCGGCCGCATCGGCATCCGCCGCTCGCCCGGCAGCACAGCCGGCGGCGGAGCCGGAACTGCGCGAGCCGCGTCCGGCCGAAGCGGCCACTGAGCTGTCCGAACGTTGATGGATGGAATCCGCCGCGCCGATCGCGGCCGGCGGATAATGCGCTTCCCTTCCCGGTTGATGCGTCGATGAGCGAGCCCCTCCTGTCCCCGTCAGCGGCCGGCCCCGAAGTACGCGAGGCGCCGCTGCCGCCACCATCGCGCCCGCGCGGGCCGATGTCGCTGGTGGTGCTGGCCACGCTGGCGGTGGGCTACACCCTGTGGGCCGCACAGGACATCATCCTGCCGGTGCTGCTGGCGATGTTCTTCGCGCTGGTCGGCAACCCGATCCTGCGCCTGCTGCAGAAGCTGTGGATCCCACGTGCGCTGGGCGCACTGCTGGTGCTCGGCGCCGGTCTCGGCGTGACCGGTGCGCTGGCGGTGCAGCTGATCGGCCCGGCGATGGAGTGGGCACAGGAAGCCCCGCAGCAGCTGCGCAAGGTCGCGCGCCAGGTACAGGACCTGACCAAGCCGGTGCAGCAGGCCAACCAGGCCGCGGAGAACTTCGCGCGTGTCGCCGGCGGTGACAGCAACCGCAAGGTGCAGGTGATCCGCACCCAGCTCGACGACCCGTACCGCATGCTGACCCGTGCACCACGGCTGGCCGCCTCGGTGCTGGCGGTGGTGCTGCTGACCCTGTTCTTCATGATCTACGGGCAGAACCTGCAGCGCGCGGCGATCGCGCTGTTCCCGAACCGCCAGCAACAGCGCTTCACCAGCGACATCCTGCGTTCGATCGAGCGCGAGGTCTCGCGCTACGTGCTGACCATCAGCGTGATCAATACCCTGGTCGGGCTGGTGTTCGCCGGTGTCCTGATGCTGTTCGGCATCAGCCTGCAGGACGCACTGCTGTGGGGCACGGTGGCGGCGCTGCTGAATTTCGCGCCCTACGTGGGCCCACTGATCGGCGTGGCCCTGATGCTGCTGATGGGCTTCGTGGAATTCAGCGACCCGCTGCAGGCGCTGCTGCCGGCGGCGGCCTACCTGGCCCTGCATACCGTGGAGGGCCAGGTGGTGACCCCGATCGTGCTGGGGCGGCGCATGAAGCTGTCACCGCTGGTGCTGATCCTGGCACTGATGGTGTTCGGCTGGGCCTGGGGCATGATCGGGCTGCTGCTGGCAGTGCCGCTGCTGGTGTGCATCAAGCTGGTGCTGGCACGGCTGGACGGCATGCAGGGCTGGGCGCGCCTGCTGGAATGAAAGCCCGCGCGGGCAGGCGTAGAATGGCGGGGTGAATTTCCCCGTCCAAGCCATCACCCTCGACCTTGACGACACGCTGTGGCCGTTCGCTCCGATCGGCGCCCGCATCGACCTGGTCCTGCACGAGTGGATGCGTGAACACAGCCCCGCCACCGCCGCGATGTATCCGGTGGCAGCGATGCGCGAACTGCGCGAGCGCCTGTACCACGCCCATCCGCACCTCCATCACGACCTGAGCGCTCTGCGCCGGCTGACCCTGCACGAAGCCCTGCACGGCAGCGGCGCCAGCCTCGACCTGCTGGAGCCGGCGTATGAAGTGTTCTACGCCGCGCGCAACCAGGTGGAGTGCTACCCCGATGCGATCGAGGCACTGGCGCGGATTGCCGCGCGGGTGCCGGTGGCGGCGCTGAGCAATGGCAATGCCGATCTGGAACGGATCGGCCTGGCCCATCATTTCGCCTTCCAGCTGGGCGCGCGCGAGCACGGCGCGGCCAAGCCCGAGGCCAGCATCTTCCACGCCGCCTGCAGCCGCCTGGGTGTGGCGCCGGCACAGGTGCTGCATGTCGGCGACCATGCCGAGATGGACGTGGCCGGCGCGATCGCCGCAGGCCTGCGCGGATGCTGGATCAACCGTGAAGCCGCCACCTGGACCCATCCGCAGCTGCAGCCGGACCTGCAGTTCGACACCCTCACCGGCCTGGCCGACTGGTTGGATGCCAACCTCGACGCTGCCGCACCCCGGAGTATCTGACGCATGAGCGAGATCACTGGTTTCACCACCGACGCCACCGCGGCGCTGCCGCTGTACGTGCTGGACCGCGAGCAGTTCGCGGCCTGGAAGGACGGCCAGCCGGCCGCCACCCAGGCCTGGCTGGCATCGCAGGGGTTTACTGCCGGCGCCTTCAGCACCGCGCTGCTGCCCGGTGCCGACGGCCTGGCCGGTGCGGTGATCGGCGTCGGTGATCGCGCCGACGCCTACAGCTACTCGCACGCTCCGCACGCCCTGCCGGAAGGCAGCGTGTGGCAGCTGGCCAGCGAACTGCCGGCCGCCGAACAGGCGCTGATGCAGCTCGGCTGGGGCCTGGGCAGCTACCGCTTCGACCGCTACCGCAAGCGCCACCGTGCGCCGGCGCAGCTGGTGGCCACCCCCACCGGCGAAGCGGCCGACCTGATCACCGCCAGCCTGCGCGTGCGTGACTGGGTCAACACCCCGACCGAGGACATGGGTCCGCAGCAGCTGGAAGACGCCGCACGTGCGCTGGCCGATGCGCATGGCGCCGAGGTCGAGGCGATCACCGGCGATGCGCTGCTGAAGCAGAACTTCCCGGCCATCCATGCCGTGGGCCGCGCCTCGCACCGCGCGCCGCGCCTGGTCGTGCTGCGCTGGGGCAAGGACACCGACCCGGCGCTGGTGCTGGTCGGCAAGGGCGTGTGCTTCGACACCGGCGGCCTGGACATCAAGCCGGCCGACGGCATGCGCAACATGAAGAAGGACATGGGCGGCGCCGCGCACGCGCTGGCCCTGGCCGGCCTGGTGATGGCCCGCGGGCTGCCGGTGCGGCTGACCCTGCTGGTGCCGGCGGTGGAAAACGCGATCGGCCCGGATGCCTTCCGCCCGGGCGAAGTCATCGCCACGCGCAAGGGCCTGAGCGTGGAGATCGACAACACCGACGCCGAAGGCCGCGTGATCCTGTGCGACGCGCTGACCTTTGCCAGCGAGCAGAAACCCGACCTGGTGCTGGACTTCGCCACCCTCACCGGTGCCGCACGCATCGCGTTGGGCCCGGACCTGCCGGCACTGTTCAGCAACGATGACAGCGTGGCCCAGCAGTGGCTGCAGGCCGGCGATGCGACCCGCGACCCGGTCTGGCGCATGCCGCTGTGGCGCCCCTACCTGCGTTACCTGACCAGTGGCATCGCGGACCTGGCCAATGCCGGTTCGCGCATGGCCGGCTCGGTCACTGCCGCGCTGTACCTGGAACGTTTCCTGGAAGACGGCCAGCGCTGGGCGCATCTGGACGTCTATGCCTGGAACGACGGCGAGCGACCGGGCCGTCCGGCCGGTGGCGAAGCGCTGGCGCTGCGCTCGGCATGGGCGATGCTGAAGGCGCGCTACAGCTGATCGGGTGGGTGCCGACCCTGGTCGGCACGCCGTCCCCGGCAAACTTGACGAAAATTTGAATACCGGGCCTGGAAGGGTTCTGCGAGGATGTGCGGGTCGACCACCCACACGCTCCGTGAAGGCAGGAACCCGACCATGTCGCTCTTCCGCTATACCCGCGCCGGCCAGGCGCCGGGCGCACCGCGCAGGCATTCGCCACTGCTCTGGATCGCACTGATCGCGCTCATCCTGGGTGCCGTCGCACTGACCTTCGCCTGGCTGGCCGGCTGGATCGGCAACCGCCTGACCGCGCAGCGCTTCACCGACACCATCGAAGCCACCGGCCCGGCGCATCCAGGCTTCCGCCGTGCGCACAGCAAGGGCATCTGCGTGAGCGGCTGGTTCGAACCGAGCGCGCAGGCGCCGACGCTGTCCAGCGCACGGATGTTCTCGCAACCGCGCGTGCCGGTGATGGGGCGGCTGTCGATCGGCGGCGGCGATCCCTACGGTGCCGACAACACCGCGCGCGTGCGCAGCCTGGCGGTGCAGTTGGTCAGCGATGACGGCCAGGAGTGGCGGATGGCGATGAACAGCTTCCCGTTCTTCGCCGTTCCCGATGCCGAGGCGTTCTTCGAGCAGACCCGCGCCTCCATTCCCGACCCGGCCACCGGCAAGCCCGACCCGCAGAAGATGGCGGCCGTGCTGGCGAAGTACCCCAGTGCACAGGCCTTCCAGCAATGGGCCAAGACCGCGCCGTGGACCAGCAGCTGGGCCGACACTACCTTCAACAGCGTCAACAGCTTCTGGTTCACCAACGCGCAGGGCCAGAAGCGCGCGGTGCGCTGGCGCTGGCAGCCGCAGGCACCGGTGGTGGAAATGGACGCCGAAACGCGCAAGCAGGCCAGCGTCGATTTCCTCAGCCAGGAACTGCAGCAGCGCCTGGCCAGCGGTCCGGTGCGCTGGAACCTGGTCGTCAGCACCGCCGAGCCCGGCGACGCCATCGATGATCCATCGGTCGCGTGGCCCGAGTCGCGTGAACAGGGGGTGGCCGGCGTGCTCAGCCTGGACCGCATGCAGTCGCAGGAAGAAGGCGCCTGCGGACAGATCAACTTCGATCCGCTGATCCTGCCCAGCGGCGTGCGCGGCAGCGACGATCCGATCCTGGCCGCACGCTCGGCCGTGTACTCGCAGTCGTTCAACCGCCGCGAGCGCGAGCGCGCCAGCGGCAACGTGGAGCAACCGAAGGAGGCCGCACGATGAGCACCGGCAATGGCCACTTCAACCTGCTGGCGCGGGTACTGCACTGGTCCATGGCGCTGATGATCATCGCCATGCTGTTCATCGGCGTGACCATGGTCGCCTCGCTGCATCTGCGTCCGGTGCTGATCGACCTGCACCGTCCACTGGGCATCGCGATCCTGCTGCTGGTGCTGCTGCGCCTGTATAACCGGCTGCGCCATCGCCCGCCGCCGCTGCCGGCCGATCTGCCGGTGTGGCAGGTGATGGCGGCCAAGGCGTCGCATTGGATGCTGTACGCGCTGATGCTGGCGATGCCGCTGATCGGCTGGGCGATGCTGTCGGCCGGGGGTTACCCGATCGTGCTGTGGGGTGGCCTGCACCTGCCGCCGATCGTGCCGCACACCCCGGCGCTGTATGCCGCGCTGCGCAACGCGCACAGCCTGCTGGCCTATGTATTGTTCGCCACGGTGCTGATGCACGTGGGGGCGGCGCTGTTCCACCTGTGGGTGCGGCGTGACGGGGTGTTCCAGGCGATGGCGCGCGGGAAGGATTGATCGGGTTCGCCGGGAGTTCCCGGCGGATCGTTTCCGCGCCTGCGGGGAGGTGTCACTTTCTTTGCTCGTGCACCGCGCTGCAGGAGCAGCGCGGAACGGCGCAGCCGGCCCGTAGGGTGGCGCACATGGATGTGCGCCATCAAGAAAGTAACCAAAGAATCGCTCCGCCGGCCGCGAGCCGGCGTGCTTCGCACGTCGGTGCCCTGCGCTCAAGGCGGACTGGAAGGTCAAGATCAACGGCAACAGCATCCACCCATGGCGTGGTTCCACTGGGTGCAGCTGTGGCATTTGACCTTGGGTCCGCCTTGAGCGAGCCGAGCATCGCAGGGGAATCAGGGGCGAAGAGGCGCCGGTGTCTGAGCGCAGCGAGTTCGGCGCCGTCCCCTGATTTCCCGAGAAGCGCAGGGCACCGGTGCGCAGCACCGGCTCGCGGCCCGGCGGCGTGTTTCTTTGGTTACTTTCTTTGCACGAGCAAAGAAAGTGACACCCCTCCGCGGTCGCGGAAATGATCCCCTACAACCACCCCTTCTGCCGCGCCAGCCGATACGCCTCGATGCGATTGGCCACGCCCAGCTTGCCGATGCACTCGGACAGGTAATTGCGCACCGTACCGTGCGACAACCCCAGCTGCTCGGCAATCTCGCTGGCCGTACGGCCCTCGCCCGCCAGCCGCAGCACCCGGCGCTCGCGGTCGGTCAGCGGGTCGGCCTGCGACCACGCATCCAGCGCCAGCTGCGGGTCGATCGCGCGGATGCCCTGGTTCACCTTGCGCAGTGCGTCGGCCAGATTCTCGGCCGGTGCGTCCTTCAACAGGTAGCCCAGCACGCCGGCCTCCAACGCGCGGCGCAGGAAGCCGGCGCGGGCGAAGGTGGTCACGATCACCACCTTGATCGGCAACTCATGGCGGGCGATGCGCTGCGCCAGTTCCAGCCCGGACAGACCCGGCATCTCGATGTCGGTCACCAGGATGTCCGGCTTCAGCTGCTGCAGCATCCGCCATGCGGCTTCGCCGTCGGCGGCGCTGCCCAGTACCTCGATATCAGGCTCCAGCCCCAGCAGCGCCGACAACGCACCCCGTACCATCGCCTGGTCTTCGGCCAGCAGGATGCGGATCATGCCGCACCGCCCGGCGCCAATGACGCCGGCGGCAACGGCGTGCTGGCGGCCACCAGCGGCACGCGCACGGTCAGTACCGTGCCTTCTCCGCGCGGAGACTGCAGCGTCAACTGGCCACCCAGCGCCGCCGCCCGTTCGCGCATGCCACACAGTCCATTGCCCTCGGCCTGCACGCCACCGCGCCCGTCATCGCGTATCTGCATCGCCAACTGTCGTTCCTCAAGCATGAAATCCACCTGCACCCGGGTCGCCTGCGCATGGCGCACGATATTGGTTGCCGCTTCGCGCAGCACCAGCGCCAGTCCACGTTCCACGTCCACCGGCATCGGTGGCGGCGTCGCGTACTGCAGGTGCACCTGCTGGCATTCCAGCAGCAGGCGCGCCGAAGCCAGCTCGCCGGCCAGGTCACTGGCGCGGATGCCGGTCACCGCACTACGGACCTGTGCCAGCGCCTCGCGGGCGATCGCCTCGGCCTCGCCGATCTCCTGCCGCGCGCGCGCGTCGCCACGGTCGTGCAGCTTGCGCGCCAGCTCCAGCTTCAACGTGATCAGCGACAGGGTGTGGCCGAGCAGGTCATGCAGGTCACGGCCGATGCGTTCGCGCTCGGCGGTGGTCGCCAGCCGCCGTACTTCGTCCTGCGACAGCTGCAGGGCAACGTCGCGCTGCTGGCTCAGGGCCTCCACGTTCACCACCAGCCCGACAATGAACGACACCGCCGGCATCCACACCATGGCCTGCCACGGATAGCCGAAGTACAGCGCGGTGCCGCAGAACAGCAGGTTCAGCCCGGTCAGCTGCAGCAGGTACGCCCACCAGCTGCTGCGCCCGCTCATGCGGATCATCACGCAGCCGAACACAAAGTAGCTCAGTCCCGAGGGGTACCAGGGCAGCAGCACCAGCGCCAGCACGATCATGCCCAGCGCATAGCGCCACCCATGGTGCCGTGGCGCCAGCATCACCCTGGCGTAGAGCAGCAGGAACAGCGGATAGCTGACCAGGGTCAGCAGCAGCCAGCGCAGCGTGAAGCCATTGCCCAGCACCGGGGTGAGGAAGATCCATACCGACCACAGCAGGTGGATCGCGCCGCTCCAGGGCGACTTGCCACGTCGCAGCAGTTCGGCCACGGCCGAATCCGGCGCAGGGCGCAGCAGGGACGCAAGCCAGCTCGACGACACGGGAGGATCCAGGCGGGGACGAACGTTGCCGATCATGCCAGTTCAGCCGATCCGGCGCAGGCGGCGGCGCGCCAGCAGCAACGCCACCACGGTCACCGCCAGCAGCACCAGCAGATGGCCGCCGATGCTGCCGGCCGACGGCAGCCCGACCACCGGCAGCGCCAGCTGCGCCAGATGCCAGGTCGGCCACAGCGGTGCCAGCGTCGAGAACAGCGCAGGCAGCGCCGACAGCGGCAGCCACAGCCCCGACAGCAGGGCCAGCGGCAGGTAGACCAGGTTGACCATCGCCGGCGCCGCACTGGCGCTGACATGGCTGCCGATCAGCAGGCCGATCGCCCCCAGCGGCAGCGCGGCCAGGCCGGCCACCGCCAGCAGCTGCAGCACCTGCGCAGGATGCAGGTGCACGCCACCCAGCACGCGCGCCACGCCGATCAACAACGCGCCCACCAGCAGCGCGAACATCACGGCCATCGCCAGCCGTGCCAGCAATGGTGCCGCCGCCGGCATCGGCAGCGCGCGCTTGAGGGTCAGCAGGCCGCCTTCGCGGTCCAGCGCGAGCTGCACGCCGAAGCCGAACAGGGCCGGCGCCATCGCGCCGAACACGCAGTAGGTGGCCAGCAGGTACAGCGGCGCATGACCCCGCCCCAGCAGCACGCCGAACAGCAGGTAGAACAGCACCGGGAACAGCAGCGACGGCACCGCGAACGCGGGCGTGCGCCAGGCGCGGCGCAGCTCGGCCTGCAGTTCAGCGGCGTAGGGCCGCAGGGCGCGGCGCCATCGCGGATGCACGGCTGCAGGCGTACGGATCAGGGTGTTCATGCGACCTCCCGGGTCATGTCGAGGAAGGCGTCGGCCAGCGCCGCGCCCTGTACTTCCAGCTCGCACAGCTGTGCGTCGGCGGCCAGCAGGCGCGCCACCACCGGCTCGGCCGGGCTGGCCAGCAGCTGCAGGCGCTCGCCCTCGCGCTGCACCTGCTGCACGCCGGGCCACTGCCGCACGTCGTCGGCAAGCAGCGTGCTGCGGCAGCGGATGCGGCGCGGCCGGTCGGCCAGGCGCAGTTCGGCCAGCGGCGCGTCGGCCAGCACCCGGCCCTGCTCCAGCACCACCACCTGCTGCGCCAGCGCTTCGGCCTCCTCCAGGTAATGGGTGGTCAGCAGCACGCCGCAGCCCTCGGCCACGTGCTGCCGGATCGCCTGCCACATCCCCTGCCGCGCCTGGATGTCCAGGCCGGTGGTGGGCTCGTCCAGGAACAGCACGCGCGGGCGGCCGCAGATCGCGATGGCGAACTGCACGGCACGCTGCTGGCCACCGGACAGCTGGCCGTAACGGCGCCGCGCCAGCGCCTGCAGGCCGGCGCGCTGCAGCACCTCCGGCAAGGGCATGGGGTCGGGATAGCAGGCGCTGGCCTGCGCCACCAACTCGTCCACCTGCAGCATCGGCGGCAGGCTGGTGCTCTGCAGCATCACGCCCAGGCCCAGTCGGCTGGCGCGCTGCTGCGGGTCGCCGCCGAGCAGTTCGACCTCGCCGGCATCGGCCCGGCGCAGGCCCAACAACACGCTGATCGCGGTACTCTTGCCAGCACCGTTGCGGCCCAGCAATGCCAGCACCTGGCCAGCGCGGACCTGCAGGTCGATGCCATGCAGGGCGGTATGGTCGCGATAGCGCACCTGCACCTGCTGCAGGCGGGCCAGCGACGGGGCGATCGGATCCATGGGCGGTACCGGTAGCGGGGACGTTGCCATCCTGTGCCGCCGTGGTCACGTTTCGCAGTTGCCGCCGTCAGTGTCATCGGATGACAGCTGTCACTGCCATCATCGCCGTACCTGCCTTCATGCTGTGCCGCACGCTCCCTCGCCGGAACCGCCGCCGTTCGCGCTTCCGGCCACACCCGCCCGAACGCCTGTGATGGAACGAATGAACGCTTCTGCCGAGCTGTTGAAGGAACTCCGTATCGACCGCAAATCGCCGCCGACTGCCTCCGGCGGCAGTGGCGGTGGCCGCCGCTGGCTGTGGATCGCGATCATCGTGGCCGTGTTGCTGATCGCCGCCGCCGTCGCCTTCCTGTTCGGCCGCTCGCCGGCCGTGGAAGTCGAAACCGCGCCTGCCGTGGCCATCCAGCAGGGCAGCGCCAGCAGTTCGGTGCTCGACGCCAGCGGCTACGTGGTGGCCCGGCGCATGGCCACAGTCTCGGCCAAGATCACCGGCAAGGTGCGCGAGGTGATGATCGAGGAAGGCATGCGCGTGGAGCAGGGCCAGATCATGGCCACGCTGGACCCGATCGATGCCGACGCGCAGCGCAGCCTGTATGCCTCGCAGCTGCAGGCCGCGCGCAGCCAGGTCGCCGGGCTGGAAGCGCAGCAGAAGCAGGCCGCGGCCGAAGCCAGCCGCCTGCAGGCGCTGGTCGGCCAGCAGCTGGTCTCGCGCTCGCAGTACGACCAGGCCGTGGCCCAGCGTGACAGCCTGCGCGCCCAGCTCGACACCGCCCAGCGCAACGTCAAGGTCGCCCACGACCAGTTGGCCATCGCCGACCTCGGCGTGGACAACAACGTGGTACGCGCGCCGTTCTCCGGCGTGGTCACCGCCAAGGCGGCGCAACCGGGCGAAATCGTCTCGCCGCTGTCGGCCGGCGGTGGCTTCACCCGTACCGGCATCGGCACCATCGTCGACATGGACTCGCTGGAGATCGAGGTCGAGGTCGGCGAGGCCTTCATCGGCCGCGTGCAGCCGAAGATGCCGGTGGAAGCCACGCTCAACGCCTACCCGGAATGGAAGATTCCGGGCGAGGTGATCGCCATCATTCCCACCGCCGACCGCGGCAAGGCCACGGTGAAGGTGCGCGTGGCACTGAAGGTGAAGGACCCGCGCATCGTGCCGGAGATGGGCGTGCGGGTCAGCTTCCTGGAGCAGGCACAGCCGCAGGCCGCCAGCACGCCGCAGGGTGTGCGCGTGCCGGCCGGCGCGGTGGTGCAGCGTGAAAGCAGCACGGTCGCCTTCGTGCTGGGCGATGACAGCCGCGTGCAGCAGCGCACGGTCGAGGCCGGCCAGGCGATGGGCAAGGACCGCCAGATCCTCAAGGGCGTGAGCGCGGGCGAGTCGGTGGTGGTCAATCCACCGGAGACCCTGCGCGATGGCGCCAAGGTGCAACAGAAACAAGCGCAGTAACGGCCTGGCGCCCCCGCGCGCCGCCGGCAGCACCGCTCGACGCACGCCCGCGGCCACCGCGGGCGCATTGCCCCGTTTCCCGCCTTCCGTGGAGAACCACCCATGTCGACCCTGGTTTCACTGCGCAACATCACCAAGACCTACCAGCGTGGCCCCGAGAAAGTGCAGGTACTGCACGGCATCGACCTGGACATCGCGCGCGGCGACTTCGTCGCACTGATGGGTCCGTCCGGTTCGGGCAAGACCACCCTGCTCAACCTGATCGGCGGCCTGGACAACCCCAGTGGCGGCGAGATCAGCATCGAAGGCGAGCGCATCGACCAGATGAGCGGCGGCCAGCTGTCGACCTGGCGCAGCCACCATGTCGGCTTCGTGTTCCAGTTCTACAACCTGATGCCGATGCTGACCGCGCAGAAGAACGTCGAGCTGCCGCTGCTGCTGACCCACCTCAGCGCCGCGCAGCGCAAGCGCAATGCGGAGATCGCACTGACCCTGGTCGGCCTGGCCGACCGCCGCAGCCACCGCCCGAATGAACTGTCCGGTGGTCAGCAGCAGCGCGTGGCGATTGCCCGCGCGATCGTCTCCGACCCCACCTTCCTGATCTGCGACGAACCCACCGGCGATCTCGACCGCCAGTCCGCCGAAGAGATCCTGGGCCTGCTGCAGCAGCTCAACCGCGAGCACGGCAAGACCATCATCATGGTCACCCATGACCCGAAGGCGGCCGAGTACGCCACCCACACGGTGCACCTGGACAAGGGCGAGCTGGCCGACGCCCCGCTGGCCCACTGACGGAGGCCACCGCGATGAAATACTTCTCACTGGTGTGGGCGCAGCTGTTCCGCAGCCGCACACGTACCTTGCTGACCCTGCTCTCGGTGGTGGCTGCGTTCCTGCTGTTCGGCATGCTCGACTCGGTGCGCGTGGCCTTCAATTCCGGCGGCAGCGTGGAAGGCGCCAACCGGCTGGTGGTGGCCTCGCGGCTGTCGATCACCCAGTCGCTGCCGATCCGCCTGGAGACCCAGATCCGCCAGGTCGCCGGCGTGCGTGATGTGGCCTATGGCATGTGGTTCGGCGGCATCTACCAGGACCCGAAGAACTTCTTTCCGAACTTCTCGGTGTCGCCCAACTACTTCGATGTCTACCGCGAGCTGCAGATCGATCCGGCACAGCTGGAAGACTGGAAGCAGACCCGCACCGGCGCCATCGTCGGCGAAACCCTGGCCAGGCAGTTCGGCTGGAAGATCGGTGACACCATCCCGCTGCAGGCCACGATCTTCCCGCGCGGCGGCAGCAACGACTGGCCGCTGGAACTGAAGGGCATCTACCGCTCCAAGGACCGTGCGCTGGCCGCCAACGAAGAACGCCAGTTGATGATGAACTGGAAGTACTTCGATGAATCCAACGACTACATCAAGAACCAGGTGAGCTGGTACACGGTGACGCTGGACAATCCCGACCACTCTTCGCGGGTGGCGCAGGCCATCGATGCGATCTCGGCCAACTCCGACCACGAGACCAAGACCCAGACCGAGTCGGCGTTCCAGCAGGCCTTCGTCAAGCAGTTCGCCGACATCGGCATGATCGTCACCTCGATCATGGGCGCGGTGTTCTTCACCCTGCTGCTGCTGACCGGCAACACCATGGCGCAGGCGGTGCGCGAGCGTGTGCCGGAACTGGCCACGCTGAAGACGCTGGGCTTCAGGGACAGCACCGTGCTGACCCTGGTGATGGTGGAGTCGGTGCTGCTGATCGGCCTGGGCGGCCTGATCGGCATGGGCCTGGCCGCACTGGTGCTGCCCGCGATCAGCCCGAAGAGCATGGGCATGCTGCCACCGCACGTGCCGACGCCGACCTGGCTGATGGGGCTGGGCCTGATCGTGGTGATCGGCATCATCGTCGGCTTGTTGCCGGCGCTGCGTGCCAAGCGCCTGAAGATCGTCGACGCACTGGCCGGCCGCTGAGGAGGACACCGACATGTTCAAGAGCAAACTCAAGAAGTGGCTGGGCAACGCGCTGACCGTGCTGCTGCTGGTGATCGGCCTGGTACTGTGGATCAGCCTGCCGTGGATCGGCGTACTGGCCGTGGCGGTACTGGTGGCGCTGTGGCTGCTGCTGACCCGCGGCGGACGGCTGGCACTGGCCGCCACCCGAATCGGGGTGGCCAGCCTGCCGCAGCGCTGGGGCGCCTCCTCGGTGATCGTGGTCGGCATCGCCGGCGTGGTCGGCGTGCTGGTGGCGATGCTGGCGATGGGCGAAGGCTTCCAGGCCACGCTCAACAACACCGGCGATGACACCACTGCCATCGTGCTGCGCGGCGGCTCGCAGGCCGAGACCAACTCGGTGATCACCCGCGAGCAGGTGCCCACGCTGTCCACCCTGCCCGGCATCAGCCGCGATGCGCAGGGCCGGCCACTGCTGTCGCCGGAGCTGTCGCAGGTGGTCAACCTGGTCTCGAAAGCCGATGGCACCGACGTCAACGCGCAGTTCCGTGGTGTCGGCCCGCAGGCGTGGGCCGTGCATGACAAGGTCAAGATCATCGAAGGGCGCCGGTTCGCCGCCGGCCTGCGCGAGATCGTGGTCGGCCAGGGCGCACGCGGCCAGTTCCGCGATATGGATGTCGGCAGGACGCTGACGCTGGGCAACCAGACCTGGACCGTGGTCGGCGTGTTCGCCACCGGCGATGCGCATGATTCGGAACTGTGGACCGATGCCGATACGCTGGCCACCACCTATCAGCGCAGTGCCTGGCAGTCGATCAGCGTGCGTACCGATGGCAAGGCCGGCTTCGAGCAGTTCAAGGCCGCCGTCGCCGCCGACCCGCGGCTGAAGCTGGACGTGGAAACCACCCGCGTCTACTACAGCAAGCAGGGCGGCGGGCTGACCAAGCTGATCGACATCCTCGGCAAGGTGATCGGCACGATCATGGCGGTGGGTGCGGTGTTTGGTGCACTCAACACCATGTATGCCGCGGTGGCCACGCGTGCGCGCGAGATCGCCACCATGCGTGCGATCGGGTTTCGCGGCCTGCCGGTAGTGACCGCGGTGATGCTGGAGACGATGCTGCTGGCGCTGCTCGGCGGGCTGCTCGGTTGCGCGGTGGCGTGGCTGCTGTTCAACGGCTACAGCGTGTCCACCATCGGCAGCAATTTCAGCGCGGTGGTATTCAAGTTCCATGTGTCGCCGGAACTGCTGTGGACGGGCCTGAAATGGGCATTGGGCATCGGCCTGGTCGGCGGCCTGTTCCCGGCGCTGCGCGCGGCGCGATTGCCAATCACCACCGCACTGCGCGAAACCTGAGCATCACGCAGCGATACAACGCGCATCACGCAGGGGGACGGAGCGAAGGCTCCGTCCCTTTTTCGTTTGCCGAACTCAGAAATCTGCCGCTGCGGCATCAGACAGCGGGGCGCGCGAGGCCAGGTGCTGGCGAAGGACCTCCTCCGGCGGATACGCCGTTCCCAGCGCGTGCTGCTCGCCCGTATGCCGGTCGACGAAGATCGGTCCATTGCCGGCCAACGCATCCGAGATTTCGCCGGATTGCAGGTAGCGCAGCGACTGGAAGCAGAACAGCCAGCCTTCGACCACTTCATGCTCATGCGTGATGGCAACCGGCTCATCATCTCTTGCAAGCGCAGCCTGCACGCGACGGCGAGCTTCTTCGAGCTGGATCATTCGTTCATCTCCCACTTTCGACGACAACGCGAAGAGCATTTCATGCAGGTTGATGCATCGCAACGGATGCGCGCCTGCATGCAAGCGCGCGCTGCGGCGTGTTGTCGCAACCCCTCAAGCGTGCCGGGTTGGTGCCGCTATCGATGCCTCTGCCCATTGCAAACGCAGCGCACGTGACGTTGCGCACAGTGCATCTGTGGATTGTTGGTTGCGATTCATTTTCGCACGCATGCAGCAGCACGGAGGCAAACAGTTACCGATGGAAACACTCTAGAATCCGGCCCCCCACGTTGGTTTGCAGCACCCCACGCGCCCACAGAACGGGCGCTTGTTTTTCCTGAAACACGAGATGTCACGGATGTCCCTGAAAACCACTCCGCTGCGCAACGCGATCGTGATCGCGCTGGCCGCCAGCTGCACCACCCCCGCCTTTGCGCAGAGCGCCGGCGATACCACCACCAACCTCGACCGCATCGAAATCACCGGCTCGCGCATCCGCCAGGCCAGTGTCGAAACCGCACAGCCGGTGATCGCGCTCAGCCGCGCCGATATCGACAAGAAGGGCTACGTCAACGTCGCCGACATCCTGCAGGACATTCCTGCAGCAGGCGCGCCCAGCATGAGCCGCGCCTCGTCGCTGACCTCCTCGCGCGACTTCGGCGGCATGTACGTCAGCCTGCGCAACCTGGGCCCGGAACGCAGCCTGGTGCTGATCGACGGCCGACGCATGGGCGTCAGCGCCGGCGGTTATTCCGATCTGGCCTCGATCCCGTCGGCGATTGTCGAGCGCGTGGAAGTGCTGACCGACGGTGCCTCCGCGCTGTACGGCTCGGACGCCATCGCCGGCGTGGTCAACATCATCACCCGCAGGAACTTCGACGGCGGCCAGGCCAGTGCCTACGTCGGCCAGTACGGCGAAGGCGACGGCCAGAAGCGCTCCTACAGCGCCACCTTCGGCAAGACCTTCGACCGCGGCTGGTTCAGCATCGGCGCCGAGCGCACCAAGGAAGAGGAGGTGCTGGGCAAGGACCGCGAGTTCAGCCGTTACCCGAATGGCCCGCGCCACCCCAATGACGGCCTGAACGGCAACACGCCGTGGGGCTACGTCACCGTGGGTGGCAAGAACCTGACCGTGGGCCCGGGCGGCGACCCGAGCAAGGCGGGCAACTTCCACGCGCCGGACCCGGCCGACGGTGCCAACACCAAGTCGAACATGAGCCTGCAGACCGGCCTGGAGCGCACCTCGGTGTTCGCCAACGGTGGCTTCTCCATCACCGACGACCTGCGCATCGTCGCCGACGCCCTGTACAGCAAGCGCGAGTCGATCAAGCACCTGGCCGGTTACCCGTACTCGGTGAGCGCCGCGCAGGCACGCAGCGGCAGCCGCGCCGCGCTGTCCAAGGACAGCGCATTCAACCTGTGGGGCCAGGATGTGCTGTTCGCACACCGCACCGAGGAACTGCCGCGCGGCACCGAGAACAATCTGGAAACCAAGCGCGCCAGCATCGGCCTGGAAGGCAGCTTCGAAACCGGTTCGCGGTACTGGGACTGGAACGTCAGCTACATGTACAACCGCAATGAAGGCGAGCGCATCGGTACCGGCAGCATGTACCAGCCGCACGTCAACCTGGCCGTCGGCCCGTCCTTCATGGATGGCGACGTGGCCCGTTGCGGTACGCCGGGCGCGGTGATCGCCGGCTGCGTGCCGTGGAACCCGGCAGCACCGATGGGCTACACCGGCCCGGGCTCGCTGAGCAACCAGGACGTGCAGGACTACCTGTTCACCCGCTTCGTCGACAAGATGCAGAGCACCACCAAGGTCGCCAGCGGCAACATCTCCGGCTCGCTGTTCACCCTGCCGGCCGGCGACATCCTGGCCGCGCTGGGCGTCGAACACCGCAGCGAAGAAGCCAGCTACACCCCGGATGCGAAGGTGCAGAAGGGCGAGATCGCCGGTACCAGTGGCCAGCCGACCCGTGGCAACTACTCGCTGAACGAGGTCTACTTGGAACTGCAGGTGCCGCTGCTGGCCGACCTGCCGTTCGCCCGCGAACTGTCGCTGGACGTGGCTGGTCGCTACTCGGATTACAACAACTTCGGTTCGACCACCAACAGCAAGTTCGGGCTGAAGTGGAAGCCGATCGACAGCCTGCTGGTGCGCGCCACCTACGGCACCGGCTTCCGTGCGCCCACCGTGGACGACCTGTACGGTGGCACCGTCAGCAGCCGCGACGCGTTCACCGATCCGTGCGATACCTCCTTCGGTACCGCCGCCACCAGCGCTGCCGTCGCCGCCCGCTGCCAGGCGCTGAAGGTGCCGGCCAACTTCCGCCAGCTCAACAGCGATGGCAGCGTGGCCACCAAGCCCGGCCAGCAGGCCACCACCGATTTCAGCTCCGGTTCCAACCCGGAACTGAAGCCGGAAACCGCCAAGACCTGGACCGTGGGCCTGGTGTACAGCCCGGACTTCGTGCCAGGCCTGGACGTCAGCCTGGACTGGTGGAAGATCCGCATCAACAACGCCATCGTCGGCGAGTCGGCCACCAACCTGCTGGAACAGTGCTACGTGCAGGGTTCGGACGCCGCCTGCGGCCGCTTCACCCGCGGCAGCAACGGCCAGGTCAACAGCCTGGACCGCTCGCTGGTCAACGCCGGTTTCCGCGAGACCGCCGGCTATGACATCAACCTGCGCTACCGCCTGCCGGACACCACGTTCGGCAAGTTCGCCGTCAACTGGAACACCACCTACACCGACTACCTGGAGCAGCGCAACGACAACGCCGTCACCACTCCGGTGGAACAGCGTACGGGTTGGGGCGGCGACTTCCGCGTGCGCTCCACCTTCAACCTGGATTGGCAGTACGGCGACTTCGGCATCGGCTGGACCGCGCGCTACTACTCCAGCATGAAGGAGAAGTGCTCGTACATGGACGAGTGCAACCTGCCGGACTTCAACTCGCCGTACACCAGCACCTCGCCGACCAACAAGGTGGGCTCCA
Source organism: Stenotrophomonas sp. YJH_SMC_57 (assembly GCF_059369755.1). Classification (NCBI taxonomy): domain Bacteria; kingdom Pseudomonadati; phylum Pseudomonadota; class Gammaproteobacteria; order Lysobacterales; family Lysobacteraceae; genus Stenotrophomonas; species Stenotrophomonas sp. YJH_SMC_57. The sequence goes on along the minus strand of NZ_JCAFSZ010000004.1, from coordinate 304,215 downwards.
ACACCTTCCACGACCTGCAGGTGCGTTACAGCCTGCCGTGGGATGGCACCGTGTCGCTGGGCGTGAACAACGTGTTCAACCACCAGGGTCCGACCATGTACAGCCAGCCGAACAGCAGCTTCACCTACTACGGTGGCTTCGACATCGGCCGCTTCATGTACATGAAGTACCAGCAGCGCTTCTAAGCCTGCACCCGCGTTCCCGCCACCGCCATCTCTCTCTCCTGGCGGTGGATGGAAGCAGAACGGCGCCCTTCGGGGCGCCGTTCTTTTTCCTGCATCGTGTTCGCCGGGCCTGGCCCGGCGCTATCGTTTCGCAACGCGCATCGTGCGGATGTTGTCGCCGACAAACAGCACCAGGCCGGCCCAGATCGCCGCAAAGCCGATCGCCTTGCCGGTATCGAATCCTTCGTGGAAGAAGAACACGCCCAGCAGCAGCTGCAGGCTCGGCGCGATGTACTGCAGGATGCCGACCAATGACAGCGGGATGCGCTTCACGCCGTAGGCAAAGCCGATCAGCGGTACCGCAGTGACCGCACCGCCGAAGATCAGCAGCAGGTCGTTGCGCCAGCCCCAGCCATGGAAGAAGGCACCGCCGTGGCCGTTCTCGGCCCAGATCGCGAACGCCAGCGCCGGCAGGAACAGGTACAGGCTTTCCACGCCCAGGCCAGCCACCGGATCGACCGAGACCAGCTTGCGCAACAGCCCGTACAGGCCGAACGAACAGGCCAGGCCCAGCGCGATCCACGGCGGCGTGCCGGCATCGATGGTCAGCCAGGCCACGCCCACCGCCGCCATCGCCACCGCCACCCATTGCAGGCGGCGCAGGCGTTCCTTCAGTACCAGCACGCCCAGCAGCACGTTCACCAGCGGATTGATGAAGTAGCCCAGGCTGGTCTCGATCACATGCCCGGCATTGACTGCCCAGATGTACAGGCCCCAGTTGAAGGCAATGGTCAGGCTGGACACCAGCAGGATCGGCAACGCGCGCGGCTGCGCCGCAATCTTCTTCCACCACCCCAGGCGCGAGCTGATCAGCAGCCAGCCCAGCACCATCACCGTGCTCCAGATGATGCGGTGGGCGATGATCTGGAACGAGGGCACTTCATTGAGCAGGTGCCAGTACACCGGCACCAGCCCCCAGATCACGAAGGTGGACGCGGTGACCAGCAGGCCCCGGCGTTGTTCTTTCTCGTCCATGCTCATTGCTTTCGCGTCCTTGCCATCGTCAACACCACCACGCCCAGAAGAATCACCGCCATGGCCAGCAGGTCGCGCCAGCCGAACCGTTCACCGTTGAGCAGCGCGCCCAGCAGCACCGCGATCACCGGGTTGACGTACGCGTAGCTGCCCGCGAGCGCCGGGCGCACGTTCTGCAGCAGCCATACATAAGCGGTGAACGCGACGATGGAACCGAACACGCACAGGTAGGCCATCGCCAGCAGGCCGCTGGTGTCGGGCAACGTGGTCGGGCGCTCGCCCACCACCAGGCCGATCAGCACCAGCAGCACGCCGCCGCAGATCATCTGCCCGGCCGCGGTCATGAACGGGCCCGGCAGATCCAGGCCGCGCGCCCACACCGAACCGAACGCCCAGCCGACCGGTGCGATCAGCAGCAGCACCAGCCCGGTTGGCGATGCGGTCAGGCTGCTGCCGGCATTGAGCCAGACCACGCCCAGGAAGCCGATGGCGATACCCAGCCACTCGCCGCGGCTGGCGTGCTGGCCGCGCAGCGCCGAGAACAGCGCCATCCACAGCGGCACCGAGGCCACGGCCGTGGCGGCCAGGCCCGAGGACACCTCGCGCTCGGCCAGCACCACCATGCCGTTGCCCAGCACCAGCATGGTCACGCCCATGATGACCAGGTTGCGCCACTGCCGCAGGGTCGGCCTGGGCAGCTTCCAGAACAGGCGCAGCGCCAGGTACATCACCCCGCCGGCAATGATGAAGCGGCTGCCGGAGACCATCGTCAGCGGCAGCGCGCCGCCGTGCAGGGCCTTGGCGATGCCCAGGTAGGTCGAGCCCCAGACCACATAGACCAGCAGCAGTGCCAGCGCGACAAGGCCACCCCGGGGGGCAGCCGCAGACGGAGAGGGGGGAGCCGACATGACGCACCAAGGAGCCGGGGGAAGGCGGATTCTAGGACGTTTTGAGTATGGTCCGGGACCCCGGACGATGGCACGCTGTCATCCATCCATGCACCCTGCTCTGGTCTGCTACCCCGTGTTGACGGTCGATGCAGTACCAAGAGGGCTGCCCGGCCGCGCCGCCCCAAGGCCGGGCGCCGTTTTCCCTGCGCACGGACGCGCCGCATCGAGGATTCCCACCCAGATGAGCACCACGTCCCAACCTGCTGTTCCCGCGAACGACCGGGCCGCCCTGCGGCGGTCGATCTCCAACACCCTCAAAGGCTCTGCCGGCAACCTGGTGGAGTGGTACGACGTCTACGTGTACTCGGTGTTCGCCGTGTACTTCGAATCGCAGTTCTTCTCGCCGGACGACAAGAACTCCACCATGTACGTCTGGGCGATCTTCGCCGCCACGTTCCTGATGCGCCCGATCGGCGCCTGGTTCTTCGGCCGCTTCGCCGACCGCCACGGCCGCCGCCTGGCGTTGACCGTGTCGGTCACCCTGATGGCCGTCTGTTCCTTCCTCATCGCCATCACGCCCACCGCGGCCAGCATCGGCATCTGGGCGGCGGTCATCCTGCTGTTCGCGCGCCTGCTGCAGGGCTTCGCTACCGGCGGTGAGTACGGTGCCAGTGCCACCTACATGTCCGAGGCCGCCATTCCCGGCCGCCGCGGTTTCCTGTCCTCGTTCCACTACGTCACCCTGGTCGGTGGCCATGTGCTGGCCCAGCTGACCCTGCTGCTGATGCTGACCTTCTGGGGCAAGCCGGAAATCTCCGAGTGGGGCTGGCGCATCGCCTTCGGCATCGGTGGCATCGCCGCGGTGGTGGTGTTCTGGCTGCGCCGGGGCATGGACGAGTCGCTGTCGGAGTCGTCCATCGAGGCCGCGCGCGAAGGCAAGGCACAGAAGTCCGGCTCGATGTACGAACTGTTCGTGCACCAGTGGCGGCCGCTGCTGCTGTGCTTCCTGATCACCGCCGGTGGCACCGTGGCGTTCTACACCTACTCGGTGAACGGCCCGAAGATGATCCAGAGCGCCTTCGCCGGCAACGACCCGATGACCGGCACCCTGATCAACCTGGGCGTGCTGACGTTCCTGATGGTGCTGCAGCCGGTCGGTGGCTGGCTGTCGGACATCATCGGCCGCAAGACCCTGCTGGTGTTCTTCGGCGTCGGCGGCGTGCTGTACAGCTGGTACCTGATCACCCAGCTGCCGCACCAGCATGACGCCACCCTGGCCTTCCTGACCCTGGCCATGGCGTTCGTCATCCTCACCGGCTACACCTCGATCAACGCGGTGGTGAAGGCCGAACTGTTCCCCACCCACGTGCGTGCACTGGGCGTGGGCCTGGGCTATGCGCTGGCCAACTCGCTGTTCGGTGGCACCGCCCCGCTGCTGTACCAGGGCGCGCTGAAGACCGGCCACGTCGACTGGTTCGCCATCTACGTGACCGCGACGATCGCGGTATCGTTGGTGGTCTATGTGTTCTTCCTCACCAACAAGGGCCCGAACTGGCTCGACGGCACCCGCAAGTAAGGGCGCTGTAGTGATCGCGGCCACCGGTGCAATGCCGGTGGCCGCTGCGTCTGCCGCCTCGCCACTGATGTGGATCGCGGCGGCGCTGGCGGCAGCCACGGCACTGGCCTGGCTGCTGCGCCGTCCCGGCGCGCAGGCAGCGTGGCCGCGCATCGGCTTCGGGATTGCCCTGCTGGTGTTCTGTGCCGCGCTGGCGTTGCAGCTGGCGGTAGACCTGGGCAGCGGCCACAGCTCACTGCAGCTGCGCCTGCATCGCGGCATCAACGCAGGGTCGCCGGTTGGCCTGCGCACGATGGTGGCGTGTTATCTGGCAGCGCTCGCCGTCAGTGGCTGGGGCGCATGGAAGCTGCTGCGCCAGCGACGGTAGTGCCGGCCGCTGGCCGGCAACCACGCCGTCTTTCCGAAGGTTCATGAGGTTGCCGGCCAGCGGCCGGCACTACCTCAGCGGCGGGCGGCTTCGCTCTTGTCGCGCGCGCCGCGGAACTCCGATTCCTTTTCCCAGGTCGGCCAACGGCGGCTGTTGGCCAGCTCGGCGCCCAGGTCGTAGACCAGCAGGGTATCGGCGGCGTGGCCACTCGGGTCCCAGCTCGGGGTCCAGGCATCGCAGGCCTGGTGGTAGCAGTCGGCGAAGTACTTCTCGCGCAGCGCGCGGCCGGCTTCCACGCCACCGTCCAGCTTGTCCAGGCCCGGGCCGATGGTGATCGCCGGCACGCCCAGGCGGGCGAACGCGAAGTGGTCGGCGCGGTAGAAGAAGCCCGCCTCCAGGTTCGGGTCCGGGCTGTAGCTGCGGCCGCGGGCCTTGGCCACGCGCTCCAGGTCGCCTTCCAGCGACACCCGGCCCTTGCCCCACGACGCGATGTCGCGGGTCGGGCCGTCCGGGCTGAACATCTCAATGTTCAGCACCGCGGCGGTCTTGTCCAGCGGCGCCAGCGGATGCGCGGCGTAGTAGCTGGCACCCAGCAGGCCCTTCTCTTCGGCAGTCAGCGCCACGAAGTACAGCGTGCGCTGCGGCTGCGGGCCTGCGGCAAACACGCGGCCCAGCTCCAGCACGGTGGCCACGCCGGTGGCGTTGTCGATCGCACCGCGACGGATGCGGTCGCCCTTGGCGTCGGGCTGGCCGATGCCGAAGGCATCCCAGTGCGCCGAGAAGATCACCGCCTCGTCGCCGTGCTCGCCGCCGGGCAGCTTGGCCACCACGTTGCGGGTCACCACCTGCTCGCGCTTCAGCGCGAAATCCACGCTCAGCGTTGCGTTGTCCAGCGCCACCGGGCGGAAGTCGGCGCGCATCGCCTTGCGCTTCTCGGCATCGAAATCGAGACCGGCGTCGGCGAAGATCGCCTCGGCCAGTTCGCGCTGCATCCAGCCGCGCAGCGGCGTGTGCTGGGCCATCGCCTCGGCCTGGCCGCGCTCGATGTCGAACAGCGGCGAGGTGCCCGAGCTCTTCACCGTGGCCCAGCCGTAGGCGGCCGGCGCGGTCTCGTGCACGATCAGCACGCCTTCGGCGCCACGGCGTGCAGCTTCCTCGAACTTGTAGGTCCAGCGGCCGTAGTAGGTCACCGCCTTGCCATCGAACGCACCCGGCGCATCGGCCTCGAAATCGGCATCGTTGATCAGCACCACGGCGATCTTGCCGTGCAGGTCCACGTCCTTGTAGTCGTTCCAGTGGCGTTCCGGCGCGTCGATGCCGTAGCCGACGAACACCAGCGGCGCGTCCTTGATCTGCACGCGCTTGCGCGGCTGCAGGCTCTGCAGGGTCACGTCCTCGCCGTTCACCAGTGCACGCGTGCCACCCTTCAGCGACAGGCTGGCCTTGGCAGCGCCGTCCAGCTGCGCACGCACCAGCGGCACCGGCTGCACCCAGCTGCCGTCCACGCCGCCCGGCTGCAGGCCGTAGCTGCGGAACTGCTCGATCAGGTACTGCACCGTGCGCTCTTCGCCTTCGGTGGCCGGCGCGCGGCCCTCGAATTCATCCGATGCCAGCACGCGCACATGGCGCGACAGCGCCTGCGGATCGATGCCGCCGCCGGGCAGGTCATTGGCCGCCTGGGCCAGGCCACCCACGAACAGGCAGGACGACAGCAGCAACACGCGCATCGGATTCACGGCAATACCACGGCAGGCTTGGAAGTCACCAGAGTGTAACGTGGTCATGACGTCGCAGCGCAGCGTGGGCTCGCCTCATCCACGCATGGCGTGGATCTACCTGCTGATGCGGTCCAGCCAGCAGGCCAGGCCCTGCGCGTTGAGCTCGATGTCCATCGCCAGCACGGCCGTCACCGCGGCCTGGTCCAGCGCGCAGCCATGCTGCTGCGCGCGCTCCAGGTACAGCGCCTGCAGCGCGGCCAGCAGGCAGCGATGGCGGTCGGGCCGGCCATCGCACTGGCGGCCGATGGTGGCCATCGCATCGATCTGCTCGAACAGATCGTCGGCCAGCTTCTGCACCTGCTCGACGCGGCCATAGTGGGTCAGGTACATCGCCTGCGGCGCGTAGTCGAGCATGCGCCGGATCGAGGCCTTCATCGCCTCCGGGTCGAACTGCACCGGCGACGAGGTGGGGAAGATGAAAGCGCCCTGCGCGCTGTCCAGCTCGCGGTAGGAGATGCCGAACGTATCACCGGTGAACCAGCTGCGGCTGCGCGCGTCCCACACGCAGTAGTGGTGCAGCGCATGGCCCGGCGTGTGCAACAGCACCAGCTCGCGGCCGGCCAGATCGATGCGGTGCCCGTCTTCGGCCACCACCACGCGCGTCTCCGGAATCGCCTCGATGCGGCCGTAGCTGCGCGCTATTTCCTCGGCGCCGTACACCGCCGTGGCACCGGCAATCAGCCGGGTCGGGTCGATCATGTGCGGCGCACCGCGCGGGTGCAGTACCGCCCTGGCGTTCGGCAGCTGCTGCATCAGCAGGCCGGCGCCCCCGGCGTGGTCAAGATGCACGTGGGTGAGCAGCAGCCAGTCCACCGCTTCCACGCCCAGGCCGGCGTCCGCCAGCGCCTGCAGCATCGCCGGCACCGACAGGCCGGTGCCGCAGTCGACGAACGCGGCGCGGCCGTTTTCGACGATGAGGTAGGCCGCGTCGAAGTCGGGACGCTGGAAGCCGGTATCGATGGTGTGGATGCTGGGATCGGCGGTCATCGGCACGCACCTGGCAGGATCAGGAACAGACCCCCATGGTAGGCGCCAGCGCGGGCCCGGTTCGATGCGGCTTTGGTCGGGTAGTGCCGGCCGCTGGCCGGCAACCTCGGGGTAGCCTGGTGAATGCAGTTGCCGGCCAGCGGCCGGCACTACCGATCAGCCGCAGCGCAATGCGAACCGCGGCCGCAGCAGCAGGGCCATTACCAACACCGCCAGGAACGCGCCGTAGGCGTACAGCACCGCCAGCACCTGCGGCCAGATCGGGCCGGTGCCGGGCTGTGCCATGCCAATGCGATAGCCCCACAGCATCGACAGGATGCTCAGCGCGAAGGCCAACAGCAGGGTGATGCCATCGAACAGGCGCCGCCGCGCGGTGCGCGGCTGGCGCGGGAACAGCCAGTACAGGCTGCCCAGCAGCAGGAACCAGGGCAGGAACAGCAGCAGCGACAACCAGGCCATTGCAGACTCCATGTCATCGCGCCGGAGGCGCGCGGACATCATGCCACGCGCGATGTGCCACGGTAGTGCCGGCCGCTGGCCGGCACCCTTCATTCAACGGCGCCGACCAAGGTCGGCATCTACCGATCAGTCGGCTCGCAGCGTCGCCAGGGCAGCCAGCACCGCATCCACCTCGGCTTCCAGCTTGAACAGCTCGCTCTGCAGCTGGTCGCCCTGCTCGGCCTGCTTGATCACTGCAATCAGCTGGCCGGCATCGCGCGGCGAATCGAAGCCTTCGCTCTGGATCAGCAGCGTGCCGTCTCCGGCGGTCAGCTTGAAGTAGAAACGCCCATCCTTCTCGCGGTACTGCTTGAACAGCGGCGGTGCCACGCGGGCCACGCCGGCATCTTCGCTGGCGATGTCGCCGGCGCTGGACAGGTCGCGCAGGCCCACCGCATGGCGCAGCTCGTCCAGCAGCGGCGCTGCCAGCTGCTCGCGCAGCTGCTGGCCACGGCGCTTGAGCAGCGCTTCAATCTTTTCCGGCTCGGCCATCAGCGCGTTGTAGCGCTCGCGCAGCGGCGAAAGCTCGCTGTCGATGCGCTCGAACAGCTGCTGCTTGGCATCGCCCCAGCTGATGCCGGCGGCGAACGCCTTGGCGAATTCGGCGGTCTGCTCCGGGGTGGCGAACGCCTGGTACATCTGGAACAGCGCCGAGCCCTCGGTGTCCTTCGGCTCGCCCGGTGCGCGCGAGTCGGTCAGGATCGAGAACACCAGCTTCTTCAGCTCCTCGCGCGGCACGAACAGCGGAATGGTGTTGTGGTAGCTCTTGCTCATCTTGCGGCCGTCGAGGCCGGCCAGCGTTGCCACCTGCTCGTCGATCACCACGTCCGGCAGCGGGAAGTACTCCTTGCCGTACACGTGGTTGAAGCGCTGGGCGAAGTCGCGCGCCATCTCGATGTGCTGGATCTGGTCGCGCCCCACCGGCACCTGGTTGGCCTTGAAGATCAGGATGTCGGCGGCCATCAGCACCGGGTACATGAACAGGCCGGCGCTGACGCCCGCATCCTCGTCCACGCCTTCCTCGCGGTTCTTGTCCACCGCCGCCTTGTAGGCGTGCGCGCGGTTGAGGATGCCCTTGCTGGCGATGGCGGTCAGGAACCACATCAGCTCGGTGGTCTCGCGGATGTCGCTCTGGCGGTAGAACCACACGTGTTCCGGGTCCAGGCCGCACGCCAGCCAGCTGGCCGCGATCTCCAGGGTCGCGCGCTGGGTGCGCTGCGGGTCCTGCGACTTGATCAGGCTGTGCAGGTCGGCCAGGAAGAAGAAGCTCTCGATTCCCGGGGCGCGGCTGGCGGCGATCGCCGGACGGATGGCGCCAACGTAGTTGCCCAGGTGGGGCGTGCCGGAGGGGGTGATGCCGGTAAGGACTCGGGTCGTCATGACTGCGTGGGGTAACCTTCGATGAACGGGGCCAGTTTACCTTGCACGCCACCAACCCCGTCAGGGCCCGCGGCGCGTTCATTCACGCAACCCCGCTGGAGACGCCCGATGAAACGCCTGCTGCCCCTGCTGCTGATCCTGCCCCTGGCCGGCTTCCGCCCGGCCCCGCCTCCGCCGCCGGCCTACGCGGGCGGCCCGGTGCGCATGGCCCTGGTAGACCGCGACCGCGGCACCGAACTGCACAGCTACCCTGCCGAAGGCCAGCGCTGGGTGGCCGGCGAGCGTGGCCATCGCTACGCCGTGCGCCTGTACAACGACAGCCCGCGCCGGGTGCTGGTGGTGCTGTCGGTAGACGGCATCAACGCCATTTCCGGCGAGGATGCCGATCCCTCGCAGACCGGCTACGTGCTCAACCCCGGCCAGCGCGCCGACATCACCGGCTGGCGCAAGAGCCAGGACGAAGTGGCGCAGTTCGTGTTCAGCAGCCCCAGCGGCAGTTATGCCAGCCGCACCGGCCGCCCGGACAACATCGGCGTGGTCGGCGTGGCGGTGTTCGAGGAAGCGCGTCGCTGGCGCCCCGAGCCGATCCTGCGCCGCAGCCTGCCCGCTCCGGCCCCGGCGGCCGAAGCCGCGGCCGATGCCAGCGCCAGCCGCATCGAGGGTTATGCCAGCAAGTCGCAGGCGCCGGCACTGGGCACCGGCCACGGCGCACGCGAACAGTCGTCGGTGCGCGACACCGACTTCGAACGCGCCAGCCGCAGCCCGGCGCAGGTGCTGCAGCTGCGCTACGACAGCGCGCGCAACCTGCGTGCACGCGGCATCCTGGTGGATTCGCCATCGCGCCTGCCGCGCGAACCGCAGGCCTTCCCCAACCGCTACGTGCCGGACCCGCCGGCACGCTGACCACCGACTGCAGACAGCACGACGCCCGCAACCTCACGGTGCGGGCGTCGTGTTGTGGGGGTAACGTGTGGGGGAAACCGTGGTGCTTACTTGTAGTCCGGATAGTCCTTGCTCACCGCATCCTGGAACTCACGGACTTCCTTCTCAGCGCGGTCCTTGGCCCAGCCATAACGTTCCTGCAGGCGGCCCGCCAGGTATTCGGCATTGCCCTCGGCCACATCGAAATCGTCGTTGGTCAGATCGCCCCACTTGGCCTGGGCCTTGCCCTTCAGCTGCGACCACTTGCCGGAAATGATGTCTTTGTTCATTGCTGGGAATCCTTGGTTGCAACGGCGTTCTTACCGTGGCTCCAGCTTCGCGCAGCGGCTGTTGAATGCTGGTCAACCCGCAATGAAATACATGCTCACCTGCTTGAATGGTTCACTCCGCTTGCACAGCCCTGCAGCGAAAAAGCACGCACAAAAAAAGGCCGGGGAAACCCCGGCCTTTTTTCTCTTTCCGTTCCGTGCAGGGCTCAACGGCCCTTCGCGGTGTCCTCGACCTTCTCGCCCGCCTTCTGCACGTCCTTGCCGGCACCGGCAATGGTGTTGCAACCGGCCAGCAGGGCCACCGAGAACATCGACAACAGCATCAGGGCAACTACGCGCTTCATGGGCTTCTCCTTGGGTTTGCCGCTACACCGCTCAATTCGCGGATGGGATTCTTTCGCTCGGCGGAAGAAGGCCAATGCCCACTGCCGCCGCGTGAAGTGCAATCTGGCGGCAGACGCGTGGAGCGCGTGTGAACGGATCAAAGATCCGTTCAGGCCAAAGGCTCAATCGCGCATCAGGGTGGACTTGCCGAACAGGCTTTCGACCAGGTCCACGGCCAGTTCGGCGGTGGCATTCTGCTTGTCCAACAAGGGGTTAAGCTCGACGATGTCCAGCGAGCCCATGCGCCCGGTGTCGGCGATCATCTCCATCACCAATTGCGCCTCGCGGTAGTTCACCCCGCCCGGCACGGTGGTGCCCACGCCCGGCGCGATGCTCGGGTCGAGGAAGTCGACATCGAAGCTGACATGCAGGTGGGTGTTCTCGTCGATGCCGGCCAGCGCCGCTTCCACCGCGCGCTTCATGCCGTTCTCGTCGATGTAGCGCATGTCGTAGACATCGACCTTGTGGGTCTTGATCAGGCGCTTTTCTTCCGGGTCCACCGAGCGGATGCCGATCTGGTGCATCTGCGCCGGGGTGATCGCCGGCGACGTGCCGCCCAGCCGGGTCAGCGCATCCGGGCCAAGGCCGCACAGGCAGGCCACCGGCATGCCGTGGATGTTGCCCGACGGGGTCACATCACTGGTGTTGAAGTCCGAATGCGCATCCAGCCACAGCACGCGCAGGGTCTTGCCCTGCTCGCGGCACCAGCGCGCCACGGCGGTGATCGAACCGATGCCCAGGCAATGGTCGCCGCCGAGCATGATCGGCATGCGGCCGGCCTGCAGTTCGGCATAGCTGGCTTCCATCAAGGCGTGGTTCCACGCCACCACTTCATCCAGGTGGCGGTAGCCTTCCACCGGCGCGGTCCACGGGTTGCGCGGGCCGTCCAGGTTGCCCAGGTCGCGCACGTCCACGCCGCGCGCCTCCAGCGCCTCCGGCAGGCCCGCCACGCGCAGCGCTTCCGGCCCCAGCCGTGCACCGCGATGGCCTGCGCCCACATCGGTGGGAACGCCAATCAGGGATACGGAGATGGGATGGGCCATGGGTGCCTCCTGCGGGGGAAAAAGAAGCACAGTCTAGCCAGAGCTGTGTGACACCACTCGCGGCGGTGCAGCAGTGAATTGGCATGGCATGATGGCGCGCGGACCCGCCCCCGCTTCATGGAAGATTGCGATGTCGCCCTTCATCAACACTGCCTGGCCCCGCTTTTTCATGGTGGCGCTGCCCATCGCCATTTTTGCGGTTCTGTTGAGCAACTCCATCGATGCATCGCCGAACGGCTGGCTGATGCAGGCGACGCTCCTTCTGACGCCCTTCTCGTTTCTGCTGTTCCTCGGGTTGGGTTGGCAGCGCCTGCGCAAGGCGCACGCTGAATACCCGATCCTGAAAAGCGAACTGCACCGCATGCTGGCGGCGTTGATCGGCAACGTGAAGGTGGCCGCGCTGTGGTTCGGCCTGACCGTCGTCGGCATGTTCGCCCTGATGCTGGCGTGGGTGCTGCTGCGGAAGAGCGGCGGCTGACAGCGTGGCCCCGAACCCGCGGATTCAACTGCCGCGTCGGCGAACCGGCGTCACGCTCTGCACCTGGCCGTTGTTGCGCATCATGCACAGGAAGCGGCCATCGGGGTAATCGATGATCAGTTCCTGGTAGTCACTGCCTACCGGCATCTGGGTCACCAGCGCACCCTGCGCGCCCTTGCGCATGTTGCAGGCGCCCAATGCGGTATCGCCTGCCGGCGCCGGGGTAGTCACCGAGGACACATTGCGGAACACCGCGCGGCACCCGCCATTGACCCACACCGAATGCCGCGCCAGGCCCCAATTCCTGCCTTCCTCGCAGCGGGTGCGGCTGAGCTGACGCACGATTTCCACGTTGCCGCGGGTGTTCAGATCGCATGACACCTGCTGCTGGCCGGTGGATTCACAGGTGACCTCGCGCGGCAGCGCGGCATCCCCGGCGGCAGCGTCGCGAGGGCCTGCGCTGTCTGCGGCGGACGCGGGCGTGCCTGTGCTGCTGACCTGGCAGATGCCATTGGCACCGCCTCGGCCGGTGTAGCTGACCTGCGGCGTGCCGTCATCGTTGCTGCTGATTGACAGGGTGATGCCGCTGTTGGCGTCGCGGGCTTCGAAATAGCGGTCGTTTAAGCGCTTCAACGCCGTCTCGCGGCCCTGCACGTAGACCGGCCCGCCCTCATCGGCGTGCACATCGATGCCGCCCGGGCAACTGGCGTTGAAGAACGGCACGGCCGCCATGGCCGGGGCTGCGAAGGCGGTGGACAACAGTGCGGCGGTGAGCGGCAGAGCGTGGCGGCGCATATGCAGTTCCCAAAGGGTGTGTGCCCGCAGTATGCGGCCGGGTGCCCGGCGCGGGGCGTGAGGAGAATGATGCGCCGCGCGGCGGGTTTTGGCGTTCGCATTTGGTATGGTGGTTATGGCGCCTTGCCCGCGCTGTTAAGCCAGCTTTACTTCGCGGGCGTTTCAAGGCCTCGAAACAGTGCTGATTCCGGTCAAACTCCAGCGAATGACTGCGCTGCGCGATATGTCGTTTTCGGCATTGCAGCGGCTGAAACAAGCCAATCGCGATAATTCATTTTTCCTTTCATATCACCCGATGCCATCGAAACAAACGACTGGCAGGCGGGCATTTCGCGTGCGCATGATGAATCGCCCCCTGCAAAGGTGGCCGGGACTTCCAAGCCCGTTTAATCGAAGCTGTATACGCTTGCCAGCCGGCGCCGTCTTCCCAAGAGCGGCGTCGGCTGGCAATCCGTTAGCCGATCGACGGCGGGCGGTGCGTGGGGGCCCCGTGCCCACCGGCTCATCGATTACCGGTCTTGGAAGCCACGCATCGCCTGCCACCCTCTTCAGGTGGCACCTCTGTTCCTGCCGAGGATGCCCGCATGTCCAAGACTCTCTACCCGTACCTGACCGCCACGCTGGGCGACGCTGCCCTGCATCTGCCGCTTGAACTGGCGCAGCCCCTGGAAGCCGCCTTCGCCGCTGCGAACGATGCGCCCACGCCTATCAATCTCCCCGTGTGCCTGCGGCAGATCCAGGCCGGCGATGCCGCCGACGGACAGCCGTGGCAGGGGCCGGCCAGCACGCCCGGCCAAGCGGTGGACGCCGCGCGCAGGGACCGCGCCGCCGCCGGTCTGGTATCGGTGCTGGAGCTGTACCACGCCGCCGAGCGCGTTCGCGTGGATGGAGAAGAGAAAGACGATATCGGCGATGGCACGCGCGAAGGGTTGATGCTGGCCTGCCGCGGGCTGGCGGAGTATGTGGCGTTGCAGGTGCGGGGGTAAGACTGCGTAGCTTGCAGTTCCAACGGCGAACCTCGAACGACCTGCCGCACTTCATGTTTCCGGTGCCTGATGCGGTTGGCCGCAAGGAAGCGCAACTTTCCTCATTGAGTCCGACTGCCAAGGTCGGCTCCAATCACTTGAAGCTCGTTGCCCGCTTATCGAATCAGTGCAACAACCCCAGTCATCAATGATGATGAAGGACCGGTTGCCGAGATGCTCCGTCCGCCATATCATGGCCTCACTACTCCTCCCTTGCTGCGTCATTAGGTTGACTCAACGGCTTGGGACGAAAAAACCGCCGAAAGGCGGTTTTTTCACATTTGCAGGAAGCAAATGATGTCTATTGCGACCGCTGTTTACGTCGATGGCTACAACCTCTACTACGGTCGTATCCGAAACACATCATTCAAGTGGGTCGATCTCTTGCGGCTCTTCGAGATTGTCCTCAGGGATCAGGATCCTGCCAGCGATCTTGAGCACCTGCATTACTTCACGGCCATGGCACTTGGGCGATTTTCTACCCATGGCGGTGCATCGGTAATCGCTCAGGAGAGTTACCTGCGCGCGCATGAGCACCTCCATCCGAGGCGATTCCTGAAGACACTGGGCAAGCACAGCATGGACAGGAAGGGAGTGCTTCTCCCTGTCTTCGATCCAGACACGGCCTACGATCGAAGCAGACGCACCCGTGTGTGGAGAATCGAAGAGAAGCAGACCGACGTGAACATCGCGCTGGCGATGTACAGAGATGCAGCGTCGGGACGCTATGCCCAGATGGTCATCTGCTCAAATGACAGTGATGTTGAACCTGTGCTCAGAGCCATCAGGGAAGACTTTCCGCACGTTCGATTGGGTGTGGTGACGCCTCGGCACCCACCCGTCAGCGGCAGCCCTGCGGGGCGAGCAGTGAGTAGCTCACTCGATGCTCAAGCTGACTGGACCCGTGCGCATCTGCTGGACGTTGAGTTGCAGCGCGCCCTGCTGCCTGCCCGGGTTCAAACAGGGAAGAAGCCTATTTCGAAGCCTGATCACTGGTAGTAGGTTCCGAGCAGCCAAATGCTGCGCACGGGACGTCGCACTTCTAGTCGAGCGCAAATCCTATATGGTTCCGCTTGCCCAACCCGACTTGAGAAATGCGCAGAAACTGACATCTCAGATCGTCCACCAGAGATGATCGGAGTGCCTGGGGAGACATAGGCTACTGTCTGCAGTAGAAGGGATGAACGGGGAACGATATCGAGCGGACAGGGTCGCTTGCGACGATCTCTGCATTACCAAATGCTGCGTAGGCAATCCTTGACCGCAAGGTCTGGCCAGGCTCCAAGCGAACTTCGCCACATCCTCCCGGGCAGTACGCAGTCATGACAGTGTTGGGTTGCAGAAGGCCCGTGGTCATGGTCAAGAATGCCCCTTCGTACCCCGTCGGGAATGTGCCGTCCTCAGCAGGCCAGTTTTCCTTCGGGAGGCACAGCGGCGCGGTGGCAGAAGACGTGAGGGCGATGTCGTATCGCTTCTCCTTGGGGTTGTCCACCACGGAGAAACTGAAATGCCGAGGTTCAGCCCATCGGATCGCGCCTGTACAGGCTGTCGTTGCGACGCACAGGAGGATGACTACGGGAAGCCTGCTCATCCAGCTTGCTCCATGGTGTGGGGCCGTAAAGCCTCGCCGCATGGGCGGCATCCCGAAGGTCAAACCCCGTACGGATCCATATCTGGGAGTTCCCTGGGCCGGCAGCGCGCGGGCTGAATCCAGAAGGTACAGCGCACGGGTGCGCCTGCATGAGATGGTGCCGCTTATCCGAATCGAACGGATGACCTACTGTTTACAAGACAGTTGCTCTACCAACTGAGCTAAAGCGGCATGGGTGGTGCACCGGCGGCAGCGCCGCGGTCCGGGGGATTCTAGCGCAACCGCGCGCATTCCAGCGACCGGCTCTGGGCCGCGCCGCTGCGCTGCTGGGCCTGTGCCGGCTGCGTACCTGCCGCCAGCTGGGCTTCCAGCCACCACTGGCCGGCATCGCCGCTGGCCACCAGGCGCGGCTGGAAGCCGGCGGCCTGCACCGCCGCCACGCGGCGCTCGGCGCCCTCGCGGTTGCGGTACTGGCCCAGTGCCACGGCGTTGATGTCCTCGCCCTGGCTGATGATGTAGTAGTCGCTCAGGCCGGCGGCGACGATGCGCTTCACCATGGCCTGCGCTTCTTCCCGGTTGGCGGCGGCCGGCAGCAGCACGCGGTAGCGGGCACTGCCGCTGGCGGCGGGCTGTTCGCGCAGGCGCACCTGGCTGATGGCATTGCCGGCCTTGCCCTGTGCGGCGGTCGCGGCGGCGCGGTCGGCAAATGGGCCCAGTGCAACGCAGCGCGGCGGTTCCGGGGCGGCTGGCGGCGTCGTGGGCTTTTCTGCAACCGGTGCGGGCGCGGGCTTGGCGGCCGCAGCAACGGCCACGGGTGCAGGTGCAGGCGCCGCCTCGGCCACCTGCGGCTTGGCCACATCGGGCTTGGCCGGCACCGCAGGCGCAGGCGTCGCCGCCACGGCGGTCTTCTCGGCCGGTTCGCGCTCCATCAGCGGGGCGGTCGGGGCGGCAGCGGTGGCTTCGGCAGCGGCATTCGCATCATCCCCACCCGGCACCCAACGCAGCTCGGCCACGCCGGCAGGTTGCGGCGCGGGCGCAGGCGGTTGCGGTGCATCGCGCAGCAGCCACCAGCAGGCGACGCCAAGATTGAGGATGGCCAGTACGACGATCAGGGCACGGGTCAGCATGCGCGGATACTAGCCTGCGGGCTGGTGCACCGCCCAGCGGGCGAGGCCATCCAGCACCAGCGACGGGTGGTAGTCGGCGCTGGGCAGCAGCGGCATCAGCGCGGGTGCGCCACCACCGTGCACCAGCAGCGACGGTGCCACGCCCAACAGCGCGTGCGACTGCTGCGCGCTGCGTTCGATCAGCGCCACGGCCGCGCCATCGCAGCCGGATGCCAGCGCGTCGGCGGTGTCGTTGGCGAATTCGCTGTAGTCGCCGCCGGTGGCCGGCAGCTGCACCGCACGCGCGTGCAGTGCTTCGCGCATGGTGGTGGGCGATGCGGAGATACGGCCGCCGTGGTGCTGGCCATCGGCGTCGAGCAGGTCAATCGTCAACGCGGTGCCCACGCCAACCACCAGCACCGGGCGCTGCGCCTTGGCGGCCGCCAGCAGGGCCAGGAAGCGGTCAACACCGAACTTTTCCGGCTTGGCGTAGGCGATGCGCACGCCGGCGCATTCGGCGCTGGTGCGCACCACATGCACGTGTTCGAAGCGGCGCTGCAGCTGGTCCAGCATGGCGCTGGTCAGCGACGGTGCGGCCACGCTGGCGACGAACGCGGTGGTGCCGCTGGGCAGGCTGTGCGGCGGCTGCCCGGCCATGCCTTCGGCGCCATGCGCCCAGGCCTGCACATCGCCGGCACGGTCACCCTGCAACGGCGCGAACTTGAAGCGCGAGTTGCCGAGGTCGAACAACCAATCGCTCATGCCGCCCTCACGCTGACTTCGCCGGCGTGCAGCAGGCGTTCCCGGCCATCAATGCGCACGCGCAGCGCGCCGTCATCGGCCAGGCCCAGCGCGGTGCCGTGCTGCCACTGCCCTTCCAGCTCCACGCGCACTTCGCGGCCGGCCAGCATGTCGAAGGCGGCGTAGCGCGGCAGGAACGGCGCGAGGCCTTCGCGATCGAATTCCTCCAGCGCCGGCAGCAGGCGTGTCAGCACTGCGGCGACCACCACGTTGCGGTCCACCGGCTTGCCGGCCAGTGTGTCCAGATCTACCCATGGCTGGGTGATCTGCTCGGCAAACGACGGCGGCATGTGCGTGTTGATGCCGATGCCGATCACTGCGCGCGCCGGGCCGGCGTATTCGCCACCACCTTCGGCGAGCAGGCCGACCAGCTTGCGCTTGCCATCGACGATCAGGTCATTCGGCCACTTCAGCTGCGCCTGGGTGAAACCGAGGTCATGCAGCGCTTCGGCCACGGCGATGCCGGCCACCAGGCTCAGCCCGGCCAGGCGGCCGAGGCCACCGGAGTACAGGCGCAGCACCGACAGGTAGACGTGCGCGGCCAGCGGCGAGGCCCAGGTACGGCCACGACGGCCGCGGCCACCGGTCTGGCGTTCGGCCAGCAGGACGCTCACCCCGCGCTGGGGCGCGCTGCAACGCAGCAATTCGGCGTTGGTGGAGTCCACCGTCCAGGCCACCTGCAGGTCGTGCAGCAGCGGCAGAACCGCGGCAGGCAGGCCGGCACGCATCGCGTCCGGGTCCAGCAGGTCGACCGGTCGGGTCAGGCCATAGCCCTCGCCAGCACGGCCTTCCACGCCCACGCCGGCAGCCCTAAGTCCTTGAATACGCTTCCAAATGGCCGCCCGGGTCTGGCCCAGCTCACGGGCCAGGGCGTCGCCGGACAGGCGACCGGCAGCGAGTTTGGCCAGCAATTGGCGATCGTCCACGGCAGCTTCCACGAAGTCAGGACGGAATTATGCGGGAAAGCCGCCAGCGACGCCCGCCACGCTGGGTTCCGCAGTGGCTTCCAACGGGGCGCCGGGTTCGGGCTAGAATCGGGAACTCACCTTCCCTTAACGTGGATGTCGTCAATGCGCCGTTATGCCCATTGCCTGATCCTGCTGATGATGCCCTTCGCGGCGTCTGCAACGGCAGCGCTGGACGACAGCCGTGGGGCATGCGTGTCCTCCAATGGCGATGCCGCCTCGCAGCGCGCACCCACTGCCAGCGCATCGGCCGCCAGCACCAAGGCGGCACCGGTACGCCCGGCCGCCAGCACGACTACCGGCGGCGGTGGCAGCGATGACGACATGCTGCCGCGTATCCGCGCACCGAAGTGGCACAGCTACCTGCCGGGAATGTTCCGCTGATCAAGTCGTTGCTGCAGTGGCTGCGGCCTGCGCCGCGGCCGATTGACGATGCGCTTTGGGATGACGCCTGCCGCCGCGCGGCCTGGTTACACGGCCTGGACGACGCGCGTCGCGCGCGCCTGCGCGTTCTGGCCACACGCTTCCTGCACGAGAAGACCATCACCCCGATCGGCGAGCTGCAGCTGCAGCCCGGCGATGGCGTGCTGCTGGCCGCGCTGTGCTGCCTGCCGCTGCTGGAGTTCGGCGAGGTGGGGCTGGAAGGCTGGTCGCAGCTGATCGTCTACCCCGAAGCGTTCCGCGTGCACCGCAGCCACATGGATGCGGCCGGCGTGCTACACGAATGGGATGACGAGCTGATTGGCGAATCATGGGACAGCGGTCCGTTGATCCTGTCCTGGGCCGATGTGCAGGCCGACCTGGCCGCGCCGCACGAGGGTTACTGCGTGGCGGTGCACGAGATGGTGCACAAGCTGGATGCGCTGGATGGCGCGATGGATGGCACGCCGCCGCTGCCGCGGCAATGGCAGCGCGAGTGGGCCGGCATTTTCCAGCGTGCCTACGATGCGTTCTGTGCGCAGGTGGATGCGGGTGAGGAAACGTTGATCGACCCGTATGCGGCCGAAGCGCCGGAAGAGTTCTTCGCGGTGGCCAGCGAGTACCACTTCTCGGCACCGGATCTGCTGCAGCAGGCGTTGCCGGAGGTGGCCGCGCAGCTGCGGCGGTTCTATGGCGAGCCGCCGGCGTTCGAACAACGGTAGTGCCGGCCGCTGGCCGGCACGCTCATGCTCTTCGGTGGCATTGCCAGGTTGCCGGCCAGCGGCCGGCACTACCGATTGAAGGGGTTTACGGCCCCGGCGGCAGGCGCACTTCGAAGCGGGCGCCGCCGAGTTCACTGGAACGGCCGACGGCCAGTTCGCCGCGGTAATCCTTGATCAGGTCCTGCACGATCGACAGGCCGATGCCATGGCCCTGCACGCGCTCGTCGCCGCGCACGCCACGCTGCAGCACCTTGCCGATGTCGTCCGGGGCGATGCCCGGGCCATCGTCGTCCACCGCCAGCAGCAGGCCGGCGCGACGCGCGTTCGGTGCCGGCAGCGGCTGCGCGGTCAGCAGCACGCGGCGGTTGGCCCACTTGAAGGCGTTTTCCAGCAGGTTGCCGAGCAGTTCCTGCAGGTCGCCCGGTTCGCCGTGGAAGCGCGCGGCCGGGTCGATGTCGAACTCGCACAGCACGCCCTTGGAGGCGTAGACCTTCTCCAGTCCACGCACGATTTCCTCGGCATTGGATTCGATCGGCAGCGGCGCGGAGAACAGCTTGTGGCCCGACGACGCCGCGCGTGCCAGCTGGTACGAGACCAGGTTGTTCATGCGCTGCAGCTGCACGTCCAGTTCCTCGCGCAGCGCGCCATCACCGGCACCGCTGTCCATCTGCGTGCGCAGCACCGCGATCGGTGTCTTCAGGCTGTGCGCCAGGTCGGCCAGGGTGTTGCGCTGGCGCTCCAGGTTCTCGCGCTCACTCTCGATGAAGGCGTTGATGCTGTCGGTCAGCGGTTCCAGCTCGCGCGGGTGGCGCTCGCTCATGCGCGCGGTCTCGCCGCGCTGCACCTTGGTCAGCTCGGTAATGACCCGCCGCAGCGGGCGCAGGCTCCACTGCAGGATGACGGTCTGCAGCAGCAGCAGGATCAGGCCGATGCCACCCAGGTAGAACCAGACCCGGCTGCGGAACACGCGCAGCTGCGCGCCCAGCGCGCGCGAGTCTTCCATCACGTAGATGGTGTACGGGAATTCGGTGGCGGGGTCGGCATCGGCGTCCCACACCAGGCCCAGGCCATAGCGGTACACCGAGCCCTGGCTGCCATCGATCTGGATCATCGGCAGCGGGCCTTCGAACACTTCCTGGCGCGGCGCCAGCAGGCCACCGCCCACGGTGGGCAGCATCGGGCCTTCGGCGGACATCGAATTGCCCTTGCCGTGTGGCATCACCACCTGCAGGTACAGGCCGCTGCCCGGAACGTCGAAGCGCGAATCCGGCGGCTGCTCGCGGATGTACAGCGAGCGGTCGCGGGTGAAGTCGATGCCGGCCGCGTAGGCGGTGGCGTAGTTCTTCAGGCGCTCACGCAGGTTCGCCTTCGCCGTGTCGGCGAAGGCGGCGTCGAGCGCGTAACCGGCCAGCGCCAGGAACGCGACCAGGCCCACGGACGCGGCGAACATCTGGCGCGCCTGCAGTGAGCGCGGCCGCCAGCGTCGGAAGAACCACAGACGGCCGGACATCGTGTTATCGCCAGGGTGAGCCGGCTCAGCCCTCGTTGCGCGGGATCGCGAAACGGTAGCCGCGACCGCGCACGGTCTCGATCGGCTTCAGTTCGCCATCCGGGTCCAGCTTCTTGCGCAGGCGGCCGATGAACACTTCCAGCACGTTCGAGTCGCGGTCGAAGTCCTGCTGGTAGATGTGCTCGGTGAGGTCGGCCTTGGAGACCAGTTCACCGGCATGCATCATCAGGTACTCCAGCACCTTGTACTCGTAGCTGGTCAGGTCGACATTGCTGCCGGCGACGCTGACGGTCTGCGCGGCCAGATCCAGGGCGACCGGGCCGCATTCCAGGGTCGGCTTGCTCCAGCCGGCGGCGCGGCGCAGCAGCGCGTTGACGCGGGCCAGCAGCTCTTCGACGTGGAACGGCTTGACCAGGTAATCGTCGGCGCCCTGCTTCAGGCCCTCGACCTTGTCCTGCCAGCTCGAACGCGCGGTCAGGATCAGCACCGGGAACTTCTTGCCTTCGTCACGCAGGGCCTTGATCAGCTCCATGCCCGACATCTTGGGCAGGCCGAGGTCGATGATGCCGACATCGAACGGGACTTCGCGCCCCATGTAGAGGCCTTCCTCGCCGTCCTGCGCAGCATCGACGGCAAAGCCTTCGCGCTTGAGCCGGGCTGCCAGGGTCTCACGCAGCGGGGCTTCGTCTTCGACCAGAAGGATACGCATGAACTCTCCCTAGTGTCCTGGGTGTGGCCCGGAGGCCTGTGGGGTACGGGTTGATAGCGACAACTATCCCTGTTCAGGGGTTATCGCCGCGTAGTGATGACATATCCGACCGCGGCGTGCGCGGCTGTGAACGCGACGGGGCGGGGTCGTCCATGTAGCGGACCCGGCCCCGGTCGTCCATGTATTTCACCCGGTTGATGTCACGACCATCGAACGGCACGCGCTCGGCACCGAGGATGTGGCCGCCGGTGGTGCGCTGCACGCGGCGCACGGCATCGGACAGCGAACGCTCGTCGCCACGGTTGCCGCGCTCGCCCCGATCCATCATCTCCGCCCGCCCCTGGTCGCCGCGCGGCGGCTGTTGCGCCAGCGCCGAAGACAACGGCGCAGCCGCCAGCAGCACGCAGGTGGCCAGGGCAATGCGGCGGTGGAAAGGAGCGGAAGACATCGATGCGATCCTAGCCGAGCTCGGCGATTCGTTCAAAAGTCGTAAATCCGGGTGCCGGGTTCGGGACCCGGCGCTTTACAAATCCTTTGCAAATTCTTGGTTTGGAGCAGTGAATCCGGTCTGAACTTTTCCGGTCCCACCGCCGTGTTGTTCAGCTAAGTGAACATTCGGGACGAATCGCCGTCCCTTATCAAGTCAGGAATGTGACCTCGGTCACGCTGCAGCGCGATCCGCATCGCGTTCGGTGACCGCCAGCGCCTGCTCGACCAGGCTCCAGTCGGCGCCCGGGCGGTGTGCGCCCTCGCTCAGCACCTGGCGGAATGCGCGGCCACCAGGCTGGCCATGGAACAGGCCGAGCAGGTGGCGGGTGATGTGCTTCAACGCCAGGCCTTCGCCCAGGCGCGCTTCCACATAGGGGCGCAGCGCGCGCAGCAGGTCGCCACGGGCCTGCAGCGGGGCGCCGGTGTGCAGGGCCTCCAGCTGATGCAGCAGGTAGGGGTCGTGGTAGGCCGCGCGGCCCAGCATCACGCCATCGACGTGCGCGGCCTGCGCCTGCACCGCCTCGAGGCTGGCCAGGCCACCGTTGAGCACCACCGGCAGCGCCGGGCGCTCCTGCTTCAAGCGGTAGGCCCAGTCGTACTTCAGCGGCGGAACCTCGCGGTTCTCCTTCGGCGACAGGCCTTTCAGCCATGCGTTGCGGGCGTGCACCACCACCATCGCCGCACCGGCGGCGACCTGGCGGTCGACGAACGCGGCGAACACCGCGTAATCGTTGTCTTCGTCCACGCCGAGGCGGCACTTCACCGTGACCGGGATATCCACCGCATCGACCATCGCCGCCACGCACTCGGCCACCAGTACCGGCTCGCGCATCAGGCAGGCGCCGAAGCGCCCGGCCTGCACGCGGTCGGACGGGCAGCCGCAGTTGAGGTTGACCTCGTCGTAGCCCCACTCGGCAGCGATGCGCGCGGCCTGCGCCAGCAGCGCCGGATCACTGCCGCCCAGCTGCAGTGCCAGCGGCTGTTCGCTGCGGTCGAAGCCGAGCAGGCGCTCGCGATCACCGTGGATGACCGCGTTGGCGTGCACCATCTCCGTGTACAGGCGTGCGCCCGGCGCCAGCACGCGATGGAACACGCGGCAATGGCGGTCGGTCCAGTCCATCATCGGGGCAACGGACAGGCGCAGGGAATCGGCGTAACGGGCGGCGGCGGACGTCATCGGGGCGTTGATCGTGGAGACTGGCATTGCCAGTGAGATCAATAGTTTACACCGGGTGGCTGAATGGCGGCGGGGAGCGCTACGCAGACACGCCAGGCTTTGACGCAGTTGCCAATTGAACGATGTATCCTTGTGGATACGATCAGTCGAGGATCACGCTTCGGGCAACGGAAACGTTCACGCGCTGGCTGCGCGGGCTCAACGACAGCCGCGCCCGAGCAGTGATCGTGGAACGCCTGCAGCGCGTCGCCCGCGGTCTCGAGGGAGATGTTCGATCAGTGGGTCATGGCGTGAGCGAACTGCGAATCCACCATGGGCCGGGATATCGCGTGTATTTCACACGTCGCGGGAGATCCATCGTCGTGCTCCTGCACGGTAGCGACAAGTCGAGCCAGCGTCGCGATATCGAAAAAGCGGTCAAGCTCGCGGAGCTGCTGTAGCCCCCTCTGGTTCCATGCTGTTCCCAGGACTCTCCCGATGAGCAAGCTGAAGACGATTCCCTTCGATCCCGCAGACTATCTGGAAGATGACGTCGCAATCGCCACCTATCTGAGCGAGGCCTTGGCAGCAGGTGATGCGGGCCACTTCCAGGAGGCACTCGGAACAGTGGCGCGCGCTCGTGGCATGAGCGGTGTTGCCGAGGTCTCCGGCCTTGGACGCGAAAGCCTGTACAAGGCGCTGCGCCCCGGTGCACACCCACGCTTCGACACCGTGCAGCGGGTACTGTCAGCGCTCGGGGTGCATCTCATCGTGCAAGCCGACAAGCAACCCGCAGGCACCGCCTGATCGCTGCCGCTGGCCCGCCGGGCATGGCCCGGCGCTACCACCCTGCCCGATCAATGCCCGCCGCGCGCGCCACCCACCTGCTCGATCAACGTCTGGCTGGCCGCATTGAGCCCCACCACCGTTACCTTGGCGCCATGCGCGGCCAGTTTTTCCTGAGCGCGTTCCAGCGCGGCCACGGCGGTCAGGTCCCACAGGTGGGCGTCGCGCAGGTCGATCTGCACCTTCGGCGCTACATGCTGGTAGTCGAATGCGGCGCCCAGCTGGCCAGCGGACGCAAAGAACACCTGCCCACGTACGCGGTAGACCTGCGTGTCCCCGGCGTCTTCGCGCCGCACGTCCAGCATGCGGCCAACCTTGCGGGCGAAGAACAGCGCCGACAGCAGCACGCCGCTGAGCACGCCCTTGGCCAGGTCGTGGGTGGCCACGGTGACCACCACGGTCAGCAGCATGACGGCGGAGGAACTGCGCGGATGCGTGCGCAGGTCGCGCAGCGAGCGCCAGCTGAAGGTGCCGATGCTGACCATGATCATCACCGCCACCAGCGCCGCCATCGGGATCTGCCGCACCAGCTCGCTGCCATACACCACCAGCACCAGCAACACCACG
This sequence comes from Stenotrophomonas sp. YJH_SMC_57, assembly GCF_059369755.1. Classification (NCBI taxonomy): domain Bacteria; kingdom Pseudomonadati; phylum Pseudomonadota; class Gammaproteobacteria; order Lysobacterales; family Lysobacteraceae; genus Stenotrophomonas; species Stenotrophomonas sp. YJH_SMC_57. The sequence continues at coordinate 279,722 of NZ_JCAFSZ010000004.1, read as the reverse complement.
CCGGCCACCAGGCAGGACAGGCGCCCGCGGCCGCCGGAGGTCACGTTGATGACCGACTGGCCGATCATCGCGCAGCCGGCCATGCCGCCGAGGAAGCCGGTGACCGTGTTGGCCACGCCCTGGCCGACGCATTCGCGGTTGCGCTCGCTGGGCGTTTCGGTGATGTCTTCGACGATCTGCAGGGTCATCATCGATTCGAGCAGTCCGACCACCGCCAGCGTGGCTGACACCGGCAGCAGGATGCGCAACGTTTCCCAGGCAAGCGGAACATCCGGCAGCAGGAAGTGCGGCAGGCTGTCAGGCAGCTGGCCCATGTCGCCCACGCTGCGCACGTCCACGCCGAAGCCGATCACCACGGCGGTGAGCACCACGATGGCCACCAGCGGCGAGGGCACCGCGCGGGTAATGCGCGGCAGCAGGTAGATAATCGCCAGTGCGGCGGCGCACAGCACGTACACGGTCGGGCCGCGGCCAATCAGTTCCGGCATCTGTGCCAGGAAGATCAGGATCGCCAGCGCGTTGACGAAGCCGGTGATGACCGAGCGCGAGACGAAGCGCATCAGTGAGCCGAGTTTGAACACCCCGGCCAGCACCTGCAGCAGGCCGGCCAGGATGCTGGCGGCAAACAGGTACTGCAGGCCGTGGTCCTTGACCAGGTCGACCATCACCAGCGCCATCGCACCGGTGGCGGCAGAGATCATGCCGGGGCGGCCGCCAGCAATTGCGGTGATCACCGCGATCGAGAACGCGGCATACAGGCCGACCTTGGGGTCGACGCCGGCGATGAGCGAGAAGGCGATGGCCTCGGGAATCAGGGCCAGGGCGACGACGATGCCGGACAGCAGGTCGCCACGGATATTGCCGAGCCATTGCTGGCGCAGGGGGTAGGACGTTTGCATGGGAAAACTCCGCGCACACGCGGGCGTGGCCACGTGGCGCTGCAGTGGAAAGACACGGGTTCCTGAGCCGGGCGGGCCGGCTGCCGATGTGCGGCAAGGGTCAGGGTGGCGTGATCACTGCAGGGCAAGGTCGATGCGTGGGAGGGGCGCAGTCTACGCCAGTGGGACCGCCGGGGACAGCGTCGTCGACCTCAGCGGCAACGGAGCATGGCTCCGCTCTACAATCCAGGCATGGCCGCCGACCGACCGCATTTCTTCGACCCCGCCACCGAACAGGGCGTGCTGCGCCTGTCGATTGCCGGTGCACTGCTGCTGGCGGTTGCCGCAGTGGTGTTCGGCCTGTTGGCCAATTCCTCGCTGATCATCTTCGACGGCATCTACGGCCTGATCGACGTAGTGATGACCTGGCTGTCGCTGCTGGTCGCGCGGCTGATTGCGCTGTCCACCAATACCGATGCGCTGCAGTCGCGGCTCAACCAGCGCTTCACCATGGGCTTCTGGCACCTGGAGCCGATCGTGCTGGGGGTCAGCGGCACGCTGATGATCGGCGCGGCGCTGTATGCGCTGGTCAATGCGGTGGATGCGCTGATGTCCGGTGGCCGCCACATCGCGCTGGGGCCGGCGATCATCTTTGCCGGCCTGTCACTGGTGGCCGAGAGTGCGCTGGCCTGGTTCGTGCTGCGCGCCAACCGCCGCATCGGGTCGGAGTTCATCGCGCTGGATGCGAAGAACTGGGTGGTGGCGGCGAGCATGTCGGCCTGCTACATGGTGGCCTTCCTCGGTGGCGTGCTGATGCAGGGCACGACGTGGGCCTGGGTCGGGCCGTACATCGACCCGGCCATCCTGGCCTTCGTCTGCGTGCTGGTGATGATCGCGCCGCTGGGCACCGTGCGCCGGGCGCTGGCCGGCATCCTGCTGGTCACCCCGCCGGAACTGCAGGCGCACGTGGATGCGGTGGCCCGCGGGATCGTGGCGAAGCACGGTTTCGTCGAGCACCGCAGCTACGTGGCACAGGTGGGCCGCGGCGAGCAGATCGAGCTGTTCTTCGTGGTGCCGGAAAACGACCCGCCACGGCCGCTGGTGGAATGGGACCAGCTGCGCGACGAAATCGGCGACGCGCTGGGCGAGGCCTCGCCGGACCGCTGGCTGACCATCATGTTCACGACCGACCGCGAGTGGACGCTCTAGGCCGGCCGGACGATCGATCAAATTTTGCGGACGAGCTGTCACCCAGCGTCCTTGGAAACCGGGCAAAGTAGGCTCCAACGCAACACCACCCACCGACCAGGAGCATCCCGATGTCCATCGAAAAGGTTCTGTACACCGCCCAGGCCACCTCCACCGGCGGCCGCGAAGGCCGTTCCGTCTCGTCCGACAACGTGCTGGACATCCAGCTGTCGACCCCGCGCGAGCTGGGCGGCGCCGGCGGCCCGGGCACCAACCCGGAGCAGCTGTTCGCGGCCGGCTATTCGGCCTGCTTCCTGGGCGCGCTGAAGTTCGTGGCCGGCCAGGCCAAGGTCGCGCTGCCGGCCGACACCACTGTGACCGGCAAGGTGGGCATCGGCCAGATCCCGACCGGTTTCGGCATCGAAGCCGAGCTGACCATCAACGTGCCGGGCGTGCCGCGCGAGCAGGTGGAAGAGCTGGTGCAGAAGGCGCACATCGTCTGCCCGTACTCCAACGCCACCCGCGGCAACATCGACGTGACGCTGATCGTTGCCTGATGCGGTGATGCCGGCCAGCGGCCGGCACTACCCACGCCAAGGCAAAAAAATGGGCGGATGCCGGTCGAAACCGGGCATCCGCCCATCCCACCTTCGTTGTCCCGCACGGGGGCATGAGGTTGCCGGCCAGCGGCCGGCACTACCAGGTCACTTCTCGCTCGTAATGAGCTGCACGACGCTGGAGAAATCCAGCTTGCCGCGGCCGGCCTGGTGATTCATCGAGTACAGGTTGCGGGCCACTTCGCCCAGCGGGATCGAGGCGCCGACACTCATCGCCGCTTCCACCGCCAAGCCCATGTCCTTCAGCATCAGGTCGCTGCCGAAGCCGCCGCTGTAGCCACGCGAGGCCGGCGCATTTTCCAGCACGCCCGGCCACGGGTTGCACACTTCGGTGGCCCAGCTGCGGCCGGTGCTGACCGCCATCATCTGCGACAGCACCTTCGGGTCCAGCCCGTGCGCCACGCCCAGTGCGATGGCCTCGCCGGTGACCGCCATGATCACGCCCAGCGCCATGTTGTTGCACAGCTTGGCGACCTGGCCGGCACCGCTGGCGCCAACGTGGAAGATGTTCTTGCCCATCGCCTGCAGCACCGGGCGCGCGCGTTCCAGTGCGTCTTCTTCGCCGCCGACGATGAAGGTCAGGGTGCCGGCCTGGGCGCCGGCGGTACCGCCGGATACCGGCGCGTCGATCATCTGCAGGCCACGCGCGGCAGCGGCTTCAGACACCTTGCGGGCACTGGCCGGGGCAATGGTGCTGCAGTCGATGACCAGTGCACCGGCCGGGATGGCGGCGAGGATGCCATCGTCGCCCAGGTACACGCCCTCGACGTGACGGCTGGCCGGCAGCATCGAGATCACCACCTCGGCATCGGCCAAGGTGTCACGCGCGGTGGACGCGGCGCTGGCGCCGGCATCGACAGCGGCCTGCACCGCGGCCGGGACCAGATCGAACACGCGCACGCTGTGGCCGTTCTTGACCAGATTGGCGGCCATCGGGCCACCCATGTTGCCCAACCCGATGAATGCAATGCGGCTCATGCAAGGCTCCTTTCAGCAAGGGGAGTACCCAGGTCGGCCAGCGGATGCGCGGCATCGGCCCAGGGGGAAGCGAAGAAAGTGTCGGCCCACGTGGTGGTGGCTTCGGCCAGCGCGGCCGGTTTCCACTGCGGGTTGCGGTCCTTGTCGATCAGCAGGGCGCGGATGCCTTCGGCAAAATCGCCGTGGGCGGCGCAATGCAGCGCGGTGATGTATTCCAGCCGGTAGACGCTGGCCAGGTCCTGGCCGGCGCTGCGGCGCTGCAGTTCGAACGCCAACCGCGCCGAACCGGGTGCACCGGCGGCGAGGGTCTTCTGTGCCGCCTGCAACCACGCATCGTCGGTCTGCAGGCTGCTGATCCGGTCAATGATGGCGGACAGGTCATCGCCTTCGCACAGCGCGTCGACCTGCGCCGCGTGGGCCAGCAGCGGGCCGGTAACGGCGTCGCTGGCATGCGATTGCAGCAGCTGGCTCAGGCGCTCGTGGTTGTGCGCGGCATCGCCCGACCAGGCCACCTGCAGCAGCGCATCGAACACCGCGCTGCGGCGTTCTTCGGCCACGTGCACGTCGGCCAGGCCGGCGTAGATGGCATCGCCCGGATTGAGCAGCGCGCCGGTCAGGGCCAGGAACAGGCCACCCTTGCCCGGTACGCGCGGCAGCAGCCAGCTACCACCCACATCGGGGAACAGGCCCACGGTGATTTCCGGGAACGCCAGCTTGGAGCGCTCGCTGACCACGCGGTGGCTGGCGCCGGACATCAGGCCGATGCCGCCGCCCATCACGATGCCATGGCCCCAGCACAGGATCGGCTTGGCGTAGGTGTGGATGAGGTAGTCGACGCGGTACTCGACGTCGAAGAACTCGGCGGCGTAGTCGTTCTCGCGGATGTCGCGGCGGCCAGCGTCGCGGAAGGCGACCATGCTCTTGTATAGGCTGTGCAGGTCACCGCCGGCACAGAACGCCTTTTCGCCAGCGCCCTGCAGCACCACCACGGCGATGCCGTCGTCGTCGGCCCAGGCATTGAGCTGCTTCAGCAGCAGGTGCGCCATCGGCAGCGAGAAACCGTTGAGCGTACGCGGCGCATTGAGCGTGGCGATGCCGATGCGCGCGCCGTTGCCGGCCACGCGCTCTTCGAACAGCACCGGTGCTTCATCGGCAACGGTGTCGGTGCTCATGCGTTCTTCCACTGCGCGGCGCGCTTTTCCAGGAACGCGGTCACGCCCTCGACCTGGTCAGCGCTGTCGAACAGGTCGACGAAGGCTTCGCGCTCGGCCACCAGTGCCGCGGCATGGGTGCCGCTGCGGGTGGACTGCACCAGGGTCTTGCAGGCGGCGATGCTGGTCGGGCTCTGCTTGCCGGCCTTGTTCGCCCACTCCAGTGCCAGCGCCTTGGCCTCGCCCTTGCCGACCTTTTCTTCGGCCAGGCCAATGCGCAGTGCGGTCTCGGCATTGATGCGCTCGCCCAGCAGGATCATGCGCTTGGCCCAACCCTCGCCGACCAGGCGCGGCAGGTTCTGGGTGCCACCGGCGCACGGCAGCAGGCCGACGGTGGCCTCCGGCAGCGCGACCTGGGCGTGCTCTTCGATGATGCGCAGGTCGCAGGCCAGCGCGCATTCCAGGCCGCCGCCCATGGCATAGCCGTTGATGGCGGCGATCGACACGCCACGGAACCCGGACAGCGCTTCGAAGGCTTCACCGAAACGGCGTGCGGCTTCGCATGCGGCGGCCTTGTCGCCCGAGGCGAACTGGTTGAGGTCGGCGCCGGCGGAGAAGAACTTCTCGCCGTCACCGGTGATCACCAGCGCGTAGATCTCGCGGTCCGCGTTGAGCGCGCCCACCAGGTCGCGCAGTGCCGACAGGCTGTGCACGGTCCAGGTATGCGCGGGCGGGTTGTGCAGGGTGACCACGGCGGTGTGGCCATCCACCTCGACCTTCAGGCCCACGTGCTCCTGGGTACGCCAATCCTTCATCGCAGTTCCTCTTCGGTGTTGAGCAGGTGACGGGCAACGATCACCCGCATGATCTCGTTGGTGCCTTCCAGGATCTGGTGCACGCGGCAGTCACGCAGCAGGCGCTCGATCGGGTATTCGCGGATGTAACCGTAGCCACCGTGGATCTGCAGTGCTTCGTTGCAGACGTTGAAACCGGCATCGGTGGCGAAACGCTTGGCCATCGCGCACCACACGTTGGCATCGCCGGCACCGGCATCGAGCTTGCGCGCGGCGGTGTGCACCATCTGCCGTGCGGCAACCAGTTCGATGGCCATGTCGGCCAGCTTGAACTGCAGCGCCTGGAACTCGGCCAGCGCCTTGCCGAACTGGCGGCGCTCGCCCATGTAGCGGCGTGCGGCATCCAGCGCGCCCTGCGCGGCGCCCAGCGAGCAGGCGGCGATGTTGATGCGGCCGCCGTCCAGCCCCTTCATCGCCAGCTTGAAGCCGCCACCTTCCTCTCCCAGAAGGTGGCTGACCGGCACGCGGACGTTCTCGAACGTGATGCCACGGGTCGGCTGGCTGTTCCAGCCCATCTTCTCTTCCTTGCGGCCGAAGCTGACGCCCGGCAGGTCGGCCGGCACCGCAATCGCACTGACACCACCCGCACCGGCACCGCCGGTACGCGCCATCACCACCAGCAGCTCGGTGGCACCGGCGCCGGAGATGAAGGCCTTGGAACCGTTCAGCACGAAGTGGTCGCCATCGCGCACGGCGGTGGTCTTCAGCGAGGCCGCATCGGAACCGGCACCCGGTTCGGTCAGGCAGTAGGAGGCCAGCTTGAGGCCGGCGGCCAGATCCGGGCCCCACGCATCGCGCAGTGCCGGCTGGCCCCACTTGGACACCATCCACGAGGCCATGTTGTGGATGCTGATGTACGCCGCGGTCGACGGATCGACGTTGGCGAGCTCCTCGATGACGACGGCGGCGTCCAGTCGGCTCAGGCCGCTGCCGCCCACTTCCGGGTCCATGTACAGGCCGCAGAAGCCCAGTTCACCGGCCTTGGCGATCGCCTCGCGCGGAAAGATGCCCTCCGCATCCCATCGCGCGGCGTGCGGCGCCAGTTCGGCCTGTGCGAAGTCGCGCGCCGCCTCGCGGTACGCCTGCTGCGCTTCTTCCAGTTCCGTCGTCATCGAGTGGCTCATGGCTGCTCCTGCGGTTACTTCAGGCTGATCGTGGTGTTGACGCCATGGCTCAGCGTTTCGTCATCGAACCAGCGCGCGGTGACCGTCTTGGTCTGGGTGTAGAACAGCACCACCTGCTTGCCGTACGGACCCAGGTCGCCCAGCTTGGAGGCGCGCGAACCGGTGAACGAGAACAGCGGCACCGGCACCGGGATCGGCACGTTGATGCCGACCTGGCCGACGTCGATGTCTTCCTGGAACCTGCGTGCGGCTGCGCCGGACTGGGTGAACAGTGCAGTGCCGTTGCCGTTCGGGTTGCTGTTGACCATGGCGATGGCCTCGTCCAGCGTTTCCGCTTCGAGGATGACCAGCACCGGCCCGAAGATCTCTTCCTGGTAGATGCGCATGTCGGTGGTGACACCGGCAAAGATGGTCGGGCCGACGAAGTTGCCCTTCTCGAAGCCATCGACCTGCGGGTTGCGGCCGTCGAGCACCAGCTTGGCGCCCTGCTCCACGCCCGAGGCGATCAGGCCTTCCACGCGCTCGCGGGCGCTGCAGGAAATGACCGGGCCGACGTCGGTGCCGGACACGGTGCCGCCGCTGACCTTCAGGGTCTTGGCCTTGGCCACCAGGTCCTGCACCCAGTTGCGCGCTTCACCGACCAGCACCAGGGTGGAGGCGGCCATGCAGCGCTGGCCGGCGGCACCGAAGGCGGCGCCGACCATCGCATTGAGGGTCTGTTCCTTATTGGCGTCCGGCAGCACCACGGCGTGGTTCTTGGCGCCCATCATGCACTGCACGCGCTTGCCGGCCAGCGAGGCGCGGTTGTACACGTGGGTACCGACGCGGGTGGAACCGACGAACGACACGGCCTTGATGTCCGGGTGGTCGCAGATCGCGTTGACCACTTCCTCGCCGCCGTGGACGACATTCAGCACGCCCTTCGGAATGCCCGCTTCCAGGGCAAGCTCGACCAGGCGCATGGTCACCATCGGGTCCTGCTCGGACGGCTTGAGGATGAAGGTGTTGCCGGTGGCGATCGCCATCGGGAACATCCACAGCGGGATCATCGCCGGGAAGTTGAACGGGGTGATGCCCGCGCACACGCCCAGCGGCTGCATGATCGTGTAGGTGTCCACGCCATTGGCCACGTTGTTGGCCAGCTCGCCCAGCTGCAGGTTGCCGATGGCAGCGGCATGCTCGACCACTTCCAGGCCGCGGAACACATCGCCTTCGGCGTCGGGCAGGGTCTTGCCCTGTTCGGCGGTGAGGATGTGGGCCAGCTCGCTCATGTTCTCGCGGATCAGCTGCTGGTACTTCAGGAAGATGCGCGCGCGGGTGCCGATGGGAGTCTTGCGCCAGGTCTTGAAGGCTTCCTTGGCGGCGGCGACGGCGGCGTCCACTTCGCCGGTGGTGGCGAACGGCACCTGGGCCAGCACGTCCTGGGTGGCCGGATTGATCACGTCCTGCCAGTGGGAGGTGGCCGATTCAACGAACTGGCCATCGATCAGCATGCGGATACGGGGCGCTGCAACAGTCATGACGACAATCCCACGGGGTGCGAAAGATGCTTGGCATTATTCACAGCACCCACCTCGATTTCCGGGCTGAATCCGCTTAATCTGGCCAACACGCCAGACGATTCATGTTAATTCTGTGAATTATTCAGCCCCTCAGCGACAACTTGGCCTGCGTCTGCTGCGCCTGCGTGAGCAGCGCGGCTACAGCCAGGTGGACCTGGCCCGGGCCCTGGGCCTGTCGGCCAGCTACCTGAACCAGATCGAGCGCAACAAGCGCCCGCTGACCCCGGCCGTGCAGAAAAAGCTGGGCGAGGTATTGGGCGACGTTTCCGCCCTGTTCGACGACGATGAGCCCGCCGCGCTGCAGGAAGCGTTGGGCGAAACCCTGCGCGACCTGGGCCTGGCCGAGGTGAGCGCCACCGAGCTGCGTGCATTGGCCGGCAACCTGCCGCAGGTCAGCCGCGCCCTGCTCGACCTGCACCGCCGGCACCTGGCCCTGCGCGAGCATGCGGCGGCACTGGAGTTCCAGCTGGGCGAGCCCGGCGCTGGCAGCACCCTGCCGGCCGGCGACCAGGTGCGCGAGTTCTTCAACCGCATGCACAACCACATTCCCGAACTGGACGAACTGGCCGAGCGGCTGTTCGCCGAATGGGGGCTATCCCCCGGGCATGTGGCATCGCGCCTGCGCCAGCTGCTGGCCGACCGCCATGGCGTGCTGGTGGAGGTGGCGGCGCTGCAGGCCGGACGCGAGAAGCGCCAGTTCGATGCCGGTGCGCGGCGGCTGTGGTTGCCCGATTACCTGGAGCCCGGCCAGCAGGCGTTCCAGATGGCCGCCGAGCTGGCGCTGCACGGTTACCTGCCGCAGATCGATGCGGTGATCGCGCGTGCGGGCTTCCACGACGAAGCGCGCATCGCGCAGGCGCGGATCGGGCTTTCCAACTATTTCGCCGGTGCGCTGGTGATGCCGTACATGCGCTTCCTGCGTGCGGCCGAGGCCAGCAGCTACGACATCGAACTGCTGGCGCACCAGTTCGGCGTCGGCTTCGAGGCGGTGTGCCATCGGCTGAGCACGCTGGCGCGGCGCAGTGCGCCGGGCCTGCCGTTCTTCTTCATCCGGGTGGACCGCGCGGGCAATGTGTCCAAGCGGCATTCGGCTACCGATTTCCACTTCTCGCAGGTGGGTGGCTCGTGCCCGCTGTGGATCGTGTACGAGGCGTTCAACCAGCCGGGGCGCATCCTCACCCAGACCGCGCGCATGCCCGACGGCCGCCGCCATTTCTGGCTGGCACGGCAGGTCAGCAGCGGGCCGGTAGGCCATGGCCAACCGCGCAAGACGTTTGCGGTGGCGCTGGGCTGCGACCTGCAGCATGCGGAGCGGCTGGTGTATTCGCTGGGGCTGGATGTGCAGAGCCCGGGCAACTCGGTGTCGATCGGCCCGGGGTGCCGGGTGTGCCCGCGCGAGGACTGCATGCAGCGCGCGTTCGCGCAGTTGCCGGGAAGGTAGGGGTTATTCGGCAGGGCTGCGCCCTGCACCTGCTTCAATCCAAGGCAACAGCAAAAGCAACAGCGGGCTTTCCTTGGGATGGCGGGGTGGGTCCGGTGGCGGGGGACGCCGTAAACCCCCCTCCGGGGTCCGGCCCAGCCGCTGGCGGCTGTGCGTTCGGGCGCTTGCGAAGCAGTGCTTCGCAAGCAAAGCGCCCTCACCCTTGGGGGCTTGGCCGCGGCATCCATGCCGCGGACACCCCCGCCACCGGACCCACCCCGCCTTCGACAGTTCTCTGCGATCTGTCTGGATGGCATGACCTGCTCTTGGTGGGTGTCGACCTTGGTCGACACGGTAGATCCACGCGTGGCGTGGATCTACTAAACCATTCGTGCGTAGGCTGCATCCCAATCGGGATGCCCTCCCTGGAGATGACCATGCCCCTGATGCGTTCCTGTGTGGCTCTGCTGCTCGCTGCCTTTGCTGCGCCAGCCTGGGCGACCTTTTCCATCGTGGCCTGCAACGGGGCCGGTGACTGCGGCGTGGCGGTGGCTACACACAATCTCGGCGTCGGTGGCGTGGGCGTGCCGTGGGCGCAGGCGAAAGTGGGGGCGGTTGCCAGCCAGTTCGAGACCAATCCAACCTACGGCTCGAAAGGCCTGGCGCTGCTGGGCAGGGGCCGCACGCCTGCGCAGGTGCTCAAGCAGCTGCTGGACGAAGACGGTGATTTCGATGGCACCACGCTGGCCGAGCGCCAGGTGGGCCTGGTCAGTGCGCGCGGCGGCAATGCGCAGTACACCGGCACCACCGCCCAGCAAGCCAACTGGGCCGGTGCGCAGGGTGAGGGCATGCTGAGCGTGCAGGGCAACGGCCTGGCCGGGCCAGAGGTACTGGCCGCCATGCAACGCAGCTTCGCCGCCTCGCGCGGTGCACTGGCGGCGCGCCTGCTGGCGGCGCTGGAAGCCGGCCAGGCCGCCGGCGGCCAGCGCAGCGGGCAGTGGTCGGCGGCGTTGCTGGTGCGCACGCCTGGCGGTGACTGGCAGGACACCGATCTGCGCGTGGATGCCGATCCGCGCGCCGTCGCAAGGCTTCGCGAGCTGTACGACATGCGACTGTCCAACGACGCCATCATCCGTGCCGAGCAACGCTGGGAAAAGGGCGATGTGGCCGCTGCACGTGCGGCGCTGGCCACCGCGTTGTCACTGGCGCACGGCTGGGACCGCACCTGGGCGCGCGCCGCGCGCCTGGCCATGCGCCAAGGCGATGCAGCGCTCGCCCGCGAATACCTGGCTGGCCTGCGTACGCTCAATCCGGGATGGGTGAAACAGGAACTGGCGCTGCCATTGTATGCGCCGTTGCAGGGTGATGCGGTGGTGGAGGCGTGGCGTTGAGGCACCGCAGGGGGCAGATCGTGCCGACCAAGGTCGGCACCCACCAGAACCGTTCAATCGGCTGCGGCGAAGATCAATAGATCGGCGTCACCTTCATCTGTGGCAGCGGGCGCGGTGCGCCGTCGGTGAGGTCAGGTCCCAGGTCGTCCCAGCTGCGGCCCTGTTCGACCATCAGCCCCCACAACTGCTGCGAGGCCTGCCGCTTGTCTTCCGAGCCCAGCTTGTACGACGGCGGTGCCGGCTGGCCGCTGGCGACCGTCGAATAGGCCGCGCGGTAGGCCAGCACCTGCTGCGCCGGGTCATCGGTGCGCGCCACTTCCAGCGTGTAGCGCTGGTAGGCCGAGGCCAGGTTGCGCCAGCGGATCCAGTAGTGGTTGTCGAACGAGAACGAACAGAAACGTGCACCGGCCAGGCTGCCCTTGTCGGCGATGCGGGTGAGCACCTCCTGCGGCATGTCCAGGTTCATGCCACCCTCGTCGCCCTGCAGGCTGACGTGCACGATGCGATCGCGGTAGCCCGGTGCGCGCGCCTGCAGCAGGTCGCGCCAGTTCTGCATGGTTGCCACCACCGCGAACAGGAAGCGCCCCAGCTCGGCGGCCGCCAGCGGCGTGGCGATCGACTGGTAGGTGCGCTGCCAGCCGTGGCGATTCTCGGTGGGCAGGAACACCGCATGCTCCAGCGCCTGGCGGCCGCTGCTGCCATGGCTCACATCCTCGGCATGCTGCGGGTAGACCAGGTTGATGGCGAAAGTCGGCCAGCGTGGCAACGCCGCATCGAACAGGTGGATCGGGAAGTTGCTGCTGATGCCGCCATCGGAGAACCAGCAGATGCGGAAGGCGGTGATGACCGGACCGCAGGTCTGCCCGGCACTGGTCAGCCCTTCCATGCTGTCGGCCACGTTGTGCTCCGCATCGGCCGCCGGTGCGGTCGGTTCGCAGCGTCGTTCGCGGCGCGAGGGTTCATGCAGCGGTACCGCGCTGATCAGCAGCGGGAAACTCAGGCTCATCCGCGTGGCCACCAGCACCGGCAGCTGCGGGCCCTGCGGCAGGTGGTAGTACTGGCGCCCCTCCACCTCCAGCGGCGGGCCAGCCTGCTGTACCAGCCACTGCACCACGCTGGCCGGGAACAGCTGCTCGAACTCCTCGCGCAGGAACCAGAACTGCGCGCCGCCCAGCGGCAGCGTGCGCGGCTCGTTGTGCGATACGCAGGTGGTGATCATCTGCAGGCTGATCGCATGCGGGCTGTCCGGCTCGCCGGGGTAGCGCGGCGCGTCGTGCAGATCGGCGAAGGTCAACGGAGCATCCAGCGGCTTGCCGGCCAGCTGCTGCAGGCACGCGTGCAGCCACTCGGTGAGGGCGGGCTTGCGCGCATCGCGGCCGAGCCCGCTGCACAGGCCCAGCAGGTTGCGCCGTGCCACCCGCGCCACCCGCAGCGCGGCACCGGCCACGCCGGCCCCGTAGGCACACAGCAGCGACGGCAGCAACGTGGCGGCCACCCCGCTCCAGCCGCCTCCCCACCAGCCCAGGCCGAGCAGCAGCGCCAGCGACACCAGCACCTCCAGCGGCGCGATCTCGAACACGGCCACCGCCAGGCACAGCAGCTTGTGCGGCAAGCGGGCGCTGCCGGTCAGCACCACCAGCAGCCGGTAGGCCGCGCGTGCCCCGCGTGCCGGCTGGAACAGGCTGTAGATGAAGCCGCGCCGCGACAGCTGGGCCGACACCGCCGACAGCCCGCCATAACCGGCGTCGCCGGGCAGGTGTTCGCCCGCCTGCTGGCGACGGTCGCCACACGCCGCCGCGGCCGCCACCGCGGCGGCGATGGCGCCGGCCGAGGTGCCGCCAATGCTCTTGAACCGATACTCGCGGGCCAGCGCCAGTACCGCATTGGGGTACACGATGCCGCTGGTGATGCCGCCCTTCATGACCAGATCGCAGTACTTGTCCGCCACGAACCACCTCCCGTCTGCCGGTGTCCAGTATGGCAAGAGGCGCTCTCACAGCCTGAGAAGTGGGCCACAGCACTGCAGGGTCCTGGGCCCTTGACCATCACGGCCAACGGGTCCACCGTGCACACGCCGAAGGTATCCATCCCAGGTTCGGATGACGGGATGGATTTAAACGGGAATCCGGTGAAGGCGCCTGGCGCGCCCATTCCGGAGCTGCCCCGCAGCGGTGAATGGAAACGAATCCTGCCAACAGCACTGGGCTCACGCCTGGGAAGCGGCGGGTAGTAGGTGGGCTGCGGCCCGTGTCCATCAGCCCGAAGACCGGCCCCGGCCGGGGGACACGACCGTCCCCTGACTCGACCTGGACTCTCCGCGGGGAGGGTGCCGGGGCCGTCGCTGTCCTGCGCGTGCAGGCGGAGCGGCCGCGCGCGCCTTTTCCGCGGTAGCTGCCCAGAGCTGCTTCCCACGCGCTGATGCATGGGCCACCGCCGTTGCCGGCGGTCCATGCGGTACCTGACGATGACCGAGCTCCAACGCCCCACCCTGATCCTGCCGGCCGACGGCAAGCGCCTGCTGCTGCACTCCTGCTGCGCGCCCTGCTCCGGCGAAGTGATGGAGGCGATCACCGCCTCCGGGATCGACTACGCGATCTTCTTCTACAACCCCAACATCCATCCGGTGAAGGAATACGAGCTGCGCAAGCAGGAGAACATCCGCTTCGCCGAGCAGCACGACATCCCCTTCATCGACTGCGACTACGACACCGACAACTGGTTCAGCCGCGCGCGCGGCATGGAGAACGAGCCCGAGCGCGGCATCCGCTGCACGATGTGCTTCGACATGCGTTTCGAACGCACCGCGCTGTACGCGCATGAACACGGCTACGACACCATCAGTTCGTCGCTGGGCATCTCGCGCTGGAAGAACATGGCGCAGATCAACGACTGCGGCATTCGCGCCGCCTCGCGCTATGAAGGCCTGCAGTACTGGGACTACAACTGGCGCAAGGGTGGCGGTGCCAGCCGCATGATCGAGATCAGCAAGCGCGAGCAGTTCTACCAGCAGGAATACTGCGGCTGCGTGTACTCGCTGCGCGATGCCAACCGCCACCGCCGCGAGAACGGCCGCGAGCGGATCAAGATCGGCCTGCTGTACTACGGGCAGGACGCTGAGACCCCGCAGGGCGATTGACGTGTGGGCATGGGGCGGCCACGCTGGTCGCCCCTTCCGTTGTGCCGGACCTGCCATGACCGCCCTGCCCGCCGATGTCGCCCTGCTGGTGATCGACCTGCAGCCGGACTTCATGCCGGGTGGCACGCTGGCCTGCGAGCAGGGCGATGCGCTGGTGGCACCGATTGCCGCGCTGCTGGCACAGCGCCACTACCGCACGGTGGTGGCCACCCAGGACTGGCACCCGGCCGACCACGCCTCGTTCGCCAGCCAGCACCCCGGCAAGCGCCCGTTCGAGACCATCCTGCTGCACGCACAGCCGCAGACCCTGTGGCCTGACCACTGCGTGCAGGGCAGCGCCGGCGCCGCGCTGCACCCGGGCGTGGACTGGACCGTGGCCGACCTCATCCTGCGCAAGGGCACGCGCCAACAGGTGGATTCGTACAGCGCCTTCCGCGAGAACCACGGCCCTGACGGCGAGCGCCCGCCAACCGGCCTGGCCGGCTGGCTGCACGAGCGCCGCATCCGCGAAGTGCATGTGTGCGGCCTGGCCCGCGACTACTGCGTGCTGTGGAGCGCGCAGGATGCGGTGAAATCCGGCTTCAAGGTGAAGTTCCTGTGGGACCTGACCCGGCCGGTGACCGAGGCCAACGACGCGATGGTGCGCGAGGCGCTGGGCAAGGCCGGGATCGCGGTCGCCTGACCGACAACGGTAGTGCCGGCCGCTGGCCGGCAATCCCGGGATCCCTGCAGTTGCCGGCCAGCGGCCGGCACTACCGGAACACCACCGTGCGATGCCCGTTGAGCAGGATGCGGTGCTCGACATGCCGGCGCACGGCACGCGCCAATACCAGCGATTCGGTATCACTGCCCAGCCGCACCAGCTCACGCGGTGCCATGGCATGGTCCACGCGCGCGACGTCCTGTTCGATGATCGGGCCTTCGTCCAGATCCTCGGTGACGTAGTGCGCGGTGGCGCCGATGATCTTGACCCCGCGCGCGTGTGCCTGGTGATACGGCTGCGCGCCCTTGAAGCTGGGCAGGAAGCTGTGGTGGATGTTGATCGCGCGGCCAGCCAGGGCGCGGCACAGCGTGGGCGAGAGAATCTGCATGTAGCGCGCCAGTACCACCAGGTCGATGCGTTCGCGCTCGACCAGATCGATGATCTGCTGTTCCTGCACTGCACGCGTGTCCGCGTTCACCGGCAGATGGTGGAACGGCACCTGGTAGGACGCGGCCAGCGGCGCGAAGTCGGCGTGGTTGGATGCCACCGCGGCGATGTCCACTTTCAACTGCCCGCTGTGGGCGCGGAACAGCAGGTCGTTCAGGCAATGCCCCTGTTTGCTGACGAGCACCAGCAGGCGCGCGCGGCGACGGCCATCATGCAGCTGCCAGTCCATGCCGTAGTCGGCGGCCAGCGCGGCCATCGCGGCATGCACGGTGTCCAGCGGCAGGCTGGCGTCGCGGTCGAAGTGCACGCGCAGGAAGAAGCGGCCGCTTTCCTCATCGCCGAACTGCTGGGCGTCGAGGATGTTGCAGCCATGGTCGAACAACAGGCCGGACACGCGGTAGACGATGCCGGTACGGTCGGGGCAGGACAGGGTGAGGATGGAATCGGGGCGCATCGCCCGAGTGTAGGGCAGCGCCCGGCCCGACGGATCGATGGTCACCGTTGCAACCGAACGGCTTGGTTCAGTCCCAAGCGATACTTGCCCTTCCGCATGGCAAGCTGGTCGGTCATGAACCTGTTGCAACTGATCCGCAGCTTCACCCGCACCGCAGAGACCGGCAGCATTGCCGCTGCGGCCCGCACGCTTGGCATCAGCGCCACCGCCGTCGGCCAGAACATCAACCGGCTGGAGGCGCATCTGGGCGTACGGCTGCTGAACCGAAGCACGCGCCAGCTGGCACTCAGCGAGGCCGGCGCGCTGTACCTGGCGCAGGTACGCCACATCGAAGCCGACCTGGCGCGCGCGCAGGCGATGGTCACCGCCGGTGACATCGAACCGGCCGGGCCCCTGCGCATCGCCAGCAGCAGCGCGTTCGGCCGCCACGTGCTTGCGCCGTTGCTGCCTTCGCTGCAGCAACGCTACCCGCAACTGCAGCTGGAGCTGCGCCTGAGTGACCGCGCCGTGCAGCATGGACCGGAAGCGGTGGATGCCAGCATCCGCATCGGTGCGCAGCTGGAAGATGGCGTGGTCGCGCGGCAGCTGGCACGCATTCCGTTCGTGTTCTGCGCCGCGCCGGCCTACCTGAAGGCACACGGCACGCCGCAGCAACCCTCGGAACTGGGCAGCCATCGCGGGCTGCTGCACCGCTTCCCCACCGACGGCCGCCCGCTGCGCTGGGGCCTGCTGAACGACGGCCAGCGCGTGGACGCGGCGCTGCCGCCGAGCATGGTCTGCGATGACATTGATGCGCTGGCCGAGCTGGCTGCCGCAGGTGCAGGCATCACCCGGCTGGCGGCGTTCGTGGCCGAGCCGTACCTGCGCGACGGCCGCCTGCAGGCGGTGTTCGGCGCAGACACCGCGTGGCGGCCGGAACCGATGGAGGTCTATTTCTGCGTCAGCGACCGCCGCGACTTCACCGCCAAGATCCGCGCGCTGTTCGAGCACCTGCAGGCCGGCATGGCGCCGGCCTGGCGGGTGTGAGCCTCAGCGTGCCTTGAATACGCCGCGCGCATCACGCGGTTCGCAGCGCAGGTACTGCGGCGCCGGTTCCACGCTGTCGCGCAGCGCGGCGGCGGCATGCCACGGCCAACGCGGGTCGTAGAGGATGCCGCGCGCCAGTGCCACCGCGTCGGCGTGGCGATGGCGCAGGATCGATTCGGCCTGCTCGGGCTCGGTGATCATGCCCACCGCAATGACCGGCATGCGCACCTTGGCCTTGATTGCGGCTGCGAACGGCACCTGGTAACCCGGGCCGACGGTGATCTTCTGGCGTTCGTCGAGGCCGCCGCTGGAGACGTGCAGGAAGTTGCAGCCGCGCGCGTCCAGCACCTGCGCCAGCGCCTCGCTCTGTACCAGATCCCAGCCACCGTCGACCCAGTCGCTGGCGGAAATGCGCACGCCCACGGCGACCTTGTCCGATACCGCCGCGCGCACCGCGTCGAATACTTCCACCAGCAGGCGCAGGCGGTTCGGCAGCGAGCCGCCGTAGCCATCGGTGCGGCGGTTGCTCAGCGGCGACAGGAACTGGTGCAGCAGGTAGCCGTGTGCGGCGTGCAGTTCGATCAGCTCGAAACCGAGGCGCTCGGCGCGCACCGCGCTGGCAGCAAAGGCGGCGATGACGTCGGCGATGGCGGCCTCGTCCAGTTCCTGCGGCGCCGGATCGGCGGCATGGAACGGCAGCGGCGACGGCGCCACCGTGGCCCAGCCACGCGCATCGTCGGCCGGCAGCTGGCCACCGCCGTCCCACGGACGCCTCACCGAGGCCTTGCGGCCGGCATGGCCCAGCTGGATGCCCAGCGGCATCGGCGACCAGCGGCGGACGCTGGTCAGCACCTGCGCCAGCGCGGCCTCGGTGCCGTCATCCCACAGGCCCAGGTCGGCCCAGCTGATGCGCCCGCGCGGCTCGACCGCGGTGGCTTCCAGGATCAACAGTCCGGCGCCGGACTGCGCCAGGTTGCCAAGGTGCATTGCGTGCCAGTCGCTGGCGCGGCCATCTTCGGCGGAGTACTGGCACATCGGCGCGATCACGATGCGGTTGGACAGGGTCAGGGGGCCGAACGAAATCGGCGAAAACAGCTGGGTCACGGGGGTGCGGGGGGACAGGCGGATGGGGGGACGTATTGCAGCGCCGCACGGCCTGCGAATCAACCGTCTGGATGGATCGCTGTTTCGCGCGACCTGCCGCAGCCGAGCGTGGGCTCGGCTCAGGGCGAAGCCCACGCGGCCAGCGCCTCTGCGCAATCGCGCTCGTCCTTGAACTGAAGCAGGTCGTCGGCGCGGGTGCGGCCACGGTTCAGCGCCGCCACCGGCAATCCCGCCCTGGCCGCGGCCTGCACGAAGCGGAAGCCGGAATAGACCATCAGCGACGAGCCGACCACCAGCACCGCATCGGCCTGCTGCAGGTGCTCGTGCACGGCGGCCACGCGCTCGCGCGGCACGTTTTCGCCGAAGAACACCACGTCCGGCTTCAGCAGGCCGCCACAGTGCGGGCAGTCCGGCACCACGAAGGCGGAGAAATCCGTTTCCAGATCGGCGTCGCCATCGGGCGCGATGCCGGCCTCGAGCGCGTCCCAGCCGGGGTTGGCCTCGCGCAGGCGCTGCTGGAACTCCTCGCGCCCGCTGCGGCGCTCGCAGCCCATGCAGCGCACCAGATCCAGCCGGCCGTGCAGGTCGATCACATTCTGGCTGCCGGCGCGCTGGTGCAGGCCATCCACGTTCTGGGTGAGCAACACCTGCAGCTTGCCGCGGCTTTCCAGCGCGGCCAGTGCCTGGTGGGTGCCGTTGGGCCGGGCCAGGCCGAAACGCGGCCAGCCCAGCAGGCTGCGTGCCCAGTAGCGCTGCCGGGTGGCCGCCTCGCCCATGAAGGCCTGGTAGGTCACAGGCGGCGTGCGTTTCCACTGGCCGTCGCTATCGCGGTAATCGGGAATGCCCGAGGCGGTGCTGCAACCGGCGCCGGTCAGCACGAACAAGCGCTGGGCGCGGTCGATGAAGTCGGTCAGCGGCAGGGTCATGGCTGCCAGATGGGGGCGCGCATGCGCCCCCGCAAGCGCCGGTTCAGCCGGCGGGGTCAGGCCGCCGGCAGCGGCGGCACCGCGATCGGGTGGCCTTCCTCGTCCAGCGCGATCATCACGAAGTGACCGCGCGTGCACAGCTTGCGCTCGCCGCTTTGCAGGTCTTCGGCCACCAGTTCGACCTCGACCTTCATCGAGCTGCGGCCCACTTCGACGATGCGGCCGATGGTCTCCACCATCTGGCCGATGCGGATCGGCAGCTTGAAGTCGACCTGGTCGCTGCGCGCGGTCACTACGGTGCGGCGCGAGTAGCGGGCGGCGGCCAGGAAGGCGGCCTTGTCCATCCACGCCAGCGCCTGGCCACCGAACAGGGTGCCCAGATGGTTGGTGTGGTTGGGGAAGACGATTTCGGCCATGCGCACTTCGGTGGGCGGCACGGTCTCGGGGATCGGGGTCATGGGCGGTGCTTCGCTGTGGGGTGCCGCGATTTTAAGCCAGGCCCCGTGCAGGTGGCGCTACACTGCGCCACGCCCCCTGCCAGGACCGCCCATGCCCGCGACCTCCGATCTGCTGGCCTTCGCCCTCATCTCGCTGGGCATGGTGCTCACGCCCGGGCCGAACATGATCTACCTGGTTTCGCGCTCGATCTGCCAGGGCCGCCGCGCCGGCCTGATCTCGCTGGGCGGGGTGGCGCTGGGCTTCGTGTTCTACATGCTGTGCGCAGCGCTGGGCATCACCGCCCTGCTGATGACCGTGCCGCTGGCCTATGACGCGCTGCGCATCGGTGGCGCGCTGTACCTGCTGTACCTGGCCTGGCAGGCGCTCAAGCCGGGCGGCCGCTCGCCGTTCGCGGTGCGCGAGCTGCCGCCGGACGGCCCACGCAGGCTGTTCGCGATGGGCTTTCTGACCAACCTGCTGAACCCGAAGATCGCGGTGATGTACCTGTCCCTGCTGCCGCAGTTCCTGCACCCGGAAGGGCATGGCAGCGTGCTGGTGCAGTCACTGGTGCTGGGCTTCACCCAGATCGCGGTCAGCGTCAGCGTCAACGCGGTGATCGCGGTGATGGCCGGCAGCATTGCCGGCTTCCTGGCCGCGCGCCCGACCTGGCAGGCGGTACAGCGCTGGCTGATGGGCACCGTGCTGGCCGGGCTGGCGGTGCGCATGGCGGTGGAGGGGCGGCGCTGATTGCAGGGTCGAGAACAGCAGTCGAGCATGGCTCGACGCTGCAGAAACAAAAAACCCCGGCGTTGGCCGGGGTTTTTTGTTGCGACAGGCCTGACCGGTTCGATCAGAAGTTCATGTCGAAGGCGACTTCGCCCTGCACGCCGACCTGGTAGGCCGAGACGCGGCGTTCGAAGAAGTTGGTCAGCTCCTGCACGTCCTGCAGTTCCATGAACGGCAGCGGGTTGCGCACGTTGTACTTCTTTTCCATGCCCAGCTTGGCGAAGTGCTGGTCGGCGCAGTGCTGCAGGTACTGGCGCATGTCGCGGGTCGAAATGCCGGCTACGCCGCCGGACAGTACGTCCTCGGCGAACTGCACTTCGCACTCGATGGCTTCGGCCAGCATGTCGTAGACCTGCTGCTTCATCTCTTCGTCGAACAGGTCCGGCTCTTCCTCGCGCACCACGCGCACCGACTCGAACGCGAACTCCATGTGCGCGCTCTCGTCGCGGAACACCCAGTTGGTGCCCGAGGCCAGGCCCGGCAGCAGGCCGCGCGAACGGAAGTAGTACACGTAGGCGAACGCAGCGAAGAAGAACAGTCCTTCGATGCACGCAGCGAAGCAGATCTGGTTGAGCAGGAACTGGCGGCGCTCGGCACGGGTCTCGATGCGCTTCAGGTCCTGGATCGAGTCGATCCACTTGAAGCAGAAATCGGCCTTCTTCTTGATCGAGTCGATGTTCTCCACCGCGGCGAACGCTTTGACGCGCTCTTCCGGGTCCGGCAGGTAGTTGTCGAGCAGGGTCAGGTAGAACTGCACGTGCAGCGCTTCTTCATACAGCTGGCGCGACAGGTACATGCGCGCTTCCGGCGCATTGAGGTGCTGGTACAGGTTCAGCACCAGGTTGTTGGACACGATCGAATCGCCGGTGGCAAAGAACGCGACCAGGCGGTGGATCAGGTGGCGCTCACCCGGCGACATCTTGCTGTGCAGGTCGGTGATGTCGATCTGGAAGTTGATCTCTTCCACCGTCCAGGTGTTCTTGATCGCGTTCCGGTACATGTCATAGAACTGCGGGTAGCGCATCGGGCGCAGGGTCAGTTCAAAACCGGGATCGAGCAGCATCTGCTTGGGCTTGTCGGCCATGGGTGTTTCCTTGAATTCCTGGGTGAGCCGCCGGGCATGGCCCGGCGCTACCGTGGGTGATGATCGTTGGCCGGGGTTGCCGGCCAGCGGCCGGCACTACCGCGCGGCGGTGCCGCTCTTACTGGCAGGCCTCGCAGGCTTCCGGGTTTTCCAGCGAGCAGGCGATGGCTTCGTCCGGGCTGAACACCTTGGCCGGGGCCGCGCTGCTCACCGTGGTCTTGGCGATCTTGGTGGCCGGGCGCGAACGCAGGTAGTAGGTGGTCTTGATGCCCTGCTTCCAGGCGTACATGTACATGGAGGACATCGCGCCGATGTTCGGGCTTTCCATGAACAGGTTGAGCGAGGCCGACTGGTCGATGAAGGCGCCACGCTCGGCGGCCATGTCGATCAGCGAACGCATCGGCAGTTCCCACGCGGTGCGGTAGACCTCGCGCAGCGTCTCCGGAATCTGTGCCACGCCGGCGATGGAGCCTTCGGCCAGCTTGATCGCATCGCGCATGTCGGCGGTCCACAGGCCCAGCTTCTTCAGCTCGTTCACCAGGTAGCGGTTGACCTGCAGGAAGTCACCGGACAGGGTCTCGCGCTTGAACAGGTTGGACACCTGCGGCTCGACGCACTCGTAGCAGCCGGCGATCGAAGCAATGGTCGCGGTCGGGGCAATCGCGATCATCAGCGAGTTGCGCAGGCCGTGTTCCTTGATGCGCTCACGCAGGGCATCCCAGCGTGCGGTGTCTTCCGGCACCACGTTCCAGGCGTCGAACTGCAGTTCGCCGCTGGCGGCACGGGTGTCGTTGAACGACGGGTGCTTGCCGCGTTCCTGGGCCAGCTCGCAGGAGGTTTCCAGCGCGTGGAAGTAGATCGCTTCGGCGATCTTCTTCGACAGGGCGCGGGCTTCGGCGCTGTCGAACGGCAGGCGCTTGCGGAAGAACACGTCCTGCAGGCCCATGCAGCCCAGGCCGACCGGACGCCAGCGCAGGTTGGCGCGGCGGGCGGTTTCGATCGGATAGAAGTTCAGGTCGATGACGCGGTCGAGCTGGCGCACGGCCAGGCGCACGGTCTCGGCCAGCTTCTCGAAGTCGAACTCATTGTGCTCGTCGAAGTGGTTGCCCAGGTTGATCGAACCCAGGTTGCACACGGCGGTTTCATCGTTGGAAGTGACTTCCAGGATTTCGGTGCACAGGTTGGACAGGTGGATCACGTTGCCCGGGCGCAGGGTCTGGTTGCTGGCGCGGTTGCACTTGTCCTTGAAGGTCATCCAGCCGTTGCCGGTCTCGGCCAGCGTACGCATCATGCGGGCGTACAGCTTGCGCGCGGAGATGGTGCGGTTGGCCTTGCCCTGGGCTTCGGCCTGCAGGTAGGCGGCTTCGAAAGCTTCGCCGAACAGGTCGGTGAACTCCGGCACCACGCGCGGATCGAACAGCGACCATTCCTGGTCCGCCTCGACGCGCTTCATGAACAGGTCCGGCACCCAGTTGGCCAGGTTCAGGTTGTGCGCACGGCGGGCTTCGTCACCGGTGTTGTCACGCAGCTCGAGGAAGTCCTCGACGTCGGCGTGCCAGGTTTCCAGGTAGACGCAGGCCGCACCCTTGCGCTTGCCGCCCTGGTTCACCGCGGCCACCGACGAATCCATGGTCTTCAGCCACGGCACGATGCCGTTGGAGTGGCCGTTGGTCGACTTGATCAGCGAACCACGCGAACGCACGCGGGTGTAGCTGACGCCGATGCCGCCGGAGAACTTCGACAGCTGGGCGATGTCGCCGTACTTGGAATAGATCGACTCCAGCGAGTCCTGCGGCGAGTCCAGCAGGAAGCACGAGGACAGCTGCTCGTGGGTGGTGCCGGAGTTGAACAGGGTCGGGCTGGACGGCAGGTAGTCCAGGTTGCCCATTCGCTTGTACAGCGCCAGGGTCTCGGACACGTCCTCGCTCAGCGCGCTGGCGATGCGCAGGAAGAACTGCTGCGGGGTCTCGATCACCTTGCGGGTGTGCGGGTGGCGCAGCAGGTAGCGGTCGTACAGGGTGCGCAGGCCGAAGTAATCGAAGTTCAGGTCCAGCGCGCCATCGATGGCGTCGTTGAGCTTGCGTGCATTGGTCTGCACGAAGTTCAGCAGGCGGTCGTTGATCAGGCCGACTTCATGGCCACGGCTGACCGACTGCGAGAAGGCGTAGATTTCCTGGCCCGAGACTTCCTTGGCGATGTAGTTGGCCAGCAGGCGCGCGGCCAGGCGCCCGTACTCGGGCTCTTCACCGATCAGCAGGGCGGCGGTGCGGATGGACAGTTCGTCCAGCTCGCGGGTGGTGGCGCCGTTGTACAGGCCGGAAATGGTCCGGGTGGCCACGCGCATCGGATCGACGGCGTGCAGGCCTTCGGAGGAACGCTGCACCGCGCGCACGATCTTGTTCAGATCCACCAGTTCGGTGGTCCCGTTGCGCTTGGTCACACTCATCGCGTTGGCCGTCGGCGGCGACGTCAACAGGAATTCGCTTTCCTTCTCGATGGTGGCGCTGGATTCGGTGCTCACGGCGTGTGTCCTCTTGGCGTGATTGGGGGTGCTCGATGCATCGGGTGACGCAGCCCGGGACATGACAGCCCAGGATGGCAGGACGGCGTCGCAGGGGATGAGACCCTGCGCCTGCCACTGCCGTTGACGATCGCGGATGGGTGCTGCTGCCCCCTGGAATTGGGGTTGCTGCGACCGACGGCCACAAGATAGTGGGGGTAATGGGGGCCGTCAACGCCAAATGTAGTGAAATTCGGCAATCCCTTGCGCCGCAAGGATCGTGCCATCAGCGCCTCATCGGGACGCTTCAGACCTGCCGGATCGGGCTGCGCAGTCAAGCCCGAAACGCGTCATCGCGGTGGTACAACGCCGCGCGGAAACGGAACAATGACAGCTTCACATGACAGTGATGAAGCTGGCTAGGGACAACCCTGTGGATAGGTGGTGGGCAGCCGGTGGGAATACGGTGGACGGGTGACTTCCGGCCGGTGACGCCCGCGCGCTGGCAGCGGATGCTGGCCGCTCGCTTCTGGAAAAGGACCGTCCGATGCACCTGCGCCTGAACGCCCTGGCCCTGCTGGCCGCGCTGTTCATTCCCCCGGCGCTGGCCGCCGAGGGGCCGGACCTGCGGTCAGACCAGTGCGGCATCCACACCGACTACGACGTGCTGGTGGACAGCGGCGGCATCTGGCTGCGGCATGGCCCGCAGGCCCCGCATGAGGTGGTGTTCCACGATGGCGAACTGAGCCTGGACGGCACGATGGTGACGGTCAGCGCCGCCGACGCGGCCCGGCTGCGGCAGATGGAGGCTGGCGCCCGCCAGTTGATGCCGGCGGCCACCGCACTGGCCCACGAGGTCTCCGGGGTCACCTTCGATGCGCTGGACGCCGCCTTCGAGGCCATCACCGGCAAGTCCCGCAACCGCCAGATGCGCGGCATGCGCGAGGAGACGCAGCGCTGGATCGACGCCAGCCTGGGCCGTGGCTATTGGGAACAGGAAACCTTCGGCGACGGCTTCGACGCACACATCGACCAGATGGCCGAAACCATGGCCGCGTCGATGACCCGCAGCGTGCTGTGGCAGGTGTTCACCGGCCGCGCCGGCGCCATGGAGCGCCGTGCCGACCGCCTGGACGCGGAAGTCGACCGACGCATGGAAGCGCGCAGCCAGCAGCTGGAGGCCAAGGCGATGGCGCTGTGCCCGCTGGTGCAGTCGCTGGCAGCGGCCCACGACGCGCTGGAGGTGCGCTACCAGGGCCAGCCACTGCGGCTGCTGGAGCGTGGCGAAAGCCTACGGGTGGAACACGGCAACGGCTCCGGCCTGCATGTATCGGCCGGGCCGGATGAGCGGCCGCGTGACAACGCCGTGGCGCCGACCCGGTAGACGCCTGGCGTGGTCGTGCCGGCCGCTGGCCGGCAACGCATTCACCCGCAAACCACCCTCACGCCCGGTGCGGGGTACCCAGGTATTCGGCGCTCTGCATTTCGATCAGGCGCGAGGCGGTGCGCTCGAACGCGCCCTGCAGGCGCTGGCCGGTATACAGCTCGATCGGCGAAGTGCTGGCGGTGCAGACCAGGTTGACGTGGCGGTCGTACAGTTCGTCGATCAGGTTGACGAAGCGCCGCGCCGCATCTTCGTTCAGGCGATCGAAGGCGGGGATGCCGCCCAGCAGCACGGTGTTGAACTCGTGCGCGATCTCGATGTAGTCCGACGGTCCGCGCGGGCCTTCGCAGAGTGCAGCGAAATCGAACCAGGCGATGCTCTTGCCGCGGCCGCGCACCGGGATCTTGCGGCCCTCGATCTCGATGTTGCCGGGCTTGGCCGGCTGCCCGCCGCTCAGTTCGTTCCAGCGCGTGGCCAGCCATTCATCGCTGTCGGCCGCCAGCGGCGCGCGGTACACCGGCGACCGGGTCAGCGCGCGCATCCGGTAATCCTCGGTGCCCTCGGCATACAGCTCCACGCAGAAGCGCTGCAGCAGGCCGATGGCCGGCAGGAAACTCTCGCGCTGCAGGCCGTTGAGGTACAGGTTCTCGACCGCCGTGTTGGAGGTGGTGACCAGGGTCACGCCCTCGGCAAACAGGCGTTCCAGCAACCGCGCCAGCAGCATGGCATCGCCGATGTCGGTGACGAAGAATTCATCCAGCACCAGCACGCGCAGGTTGCTGCGCCATTCCTGGGCGATCTTCGCCAATGGGTCGCTCTGGCCCTGGTGCTCGCGCAGGCGCTCGTGCACGCTGCGCATGAAGCGGTGGAAGTGGGTGCGGTACTTCTGCTTGATCGGCAGCCCGTCGTAGAACAGGTCGACCAGGAAGGTCTTGCCACGGCCGACGCCGCCCCAGAAGTACAGGCCCTTGACCGGCTCGGGCTTCTTCCAGAACGAGGACAGCCGGTCCAGCCAGCCGTCTTCGGCGCTGTCGACCAGGCCCAGGTGGATGCGGTCCAGCTCGGCCAGCGCGGCGTGCTGGGCCAGGTCGTTCTGCCAGTCACCACGGGCGACCCCTTCGGCGTACCGCTGCGACGGGGTCAACTCGGTTGCACTCATGCCGCCGCGCCCAGCCAGTGCTTGACGCCGTGGGTCAGCGCGCCGCGCAGGTCGATCAGCTTGCGGTGGAAGAAATGGCTGGTCTCGGGCATGCGCACCAGTTCGTGCGGGAGATCCAGCGACGCCAGCCACTGGTAGACCGCCTGCGGGTCGACGATCTCGTCCTGCTCGCCCTGGATCACCAGCCAGCGCGCCGGCGGTGCGATGCCACCGAAGTCCCAGCGACCGGCCGGCGGCGCGATCGAAATCAGCGCTTCGGGCTGCAGCTCGGCGGTCGCCTTCAGCGACACGAATGCGCCGAAGCTGAAACCGGCCAGCCACAGGCGGTCATCGGGGCGCTGGCTGCGCACCCAGGCGGCGACCGCCTTCAGGTCGTCCTGCTCGCCCACGCCGTGGTCGAACTCGCCAGCCGACGCGCCGACGCTGCGGAAGTTGAAGCGCACCGTGGTGATGCCCAGCTCGCGCAGGGTGTTGGCGGTCATGGTGACCACCTTGTTGTGCAGCGTGCCGCCCTCGGTGGACAGCGGATGGCAGACGATGGCGACGATCGGCTGCACCGGCACGTCGGCCTTGGGCAGGTCGACGACCACTTCCAGCGGGCCGGCCGGGCCGTCCAGTTCGAGGCAGGCGGTTTCGCCGGGGGCGACGGGGAACGAGGGCTTGTGCATGGCAACATGATACCGTCCCTCGCCCCTGCCCTGTGCCCGCCCCATGCTCTACCTGTCCTTGGCCGTGATCTGCAGCGTGCTGGTTTCGGTGTTGTTGAAGGTGGCCGCACGCCGCCAGCTGGATGTCGCGCAGATGGTCACCTGGAACTACCTGGTGGCGGCAACGCTCACCGCCGTGGTGCTGCAGCCGCCGCTGGATGCACTGCGCGCGCCGCATGCGCCGTGGCTCTCGCTGCTGGCGCTGGCGGTGGTGCTGCCGTCGATCTTCCTGGTGCTGGGCCGCGCGGTGGCGGTGGCCGGCATCGTCCGCAGCGACGTGGCGCAACGGCTGTCGTTGCTGCTGTCATTGGCTGCTGCGTTCCTGTTCTTCGGCCAGACCGCGACGCCGTGGAAGCTGGCCGGCCTCGGCCTGGGCCTGCTGGCGATGGTGGCGATCAGCCTGCGCCCGCGCGGCCCGGCAGTGGCCGCCTCAGCCGGCGGCTGGGGCTGGCTGCTGGGGGTGTGGGCCGGGTTCGCGGTGGTGGACGTGCTGCTCAAACAGGTCGCGTTGTCAGGTACGCCGTCGATGGCGGCAGTGCTGGCCAGCTTCAGCGTGGCCTTCGTGCTGATGCTGGCGCTGCAGCTGTGGCGTCACTTCAGTGGTCGCAGCCGGCTGGCCTGGCGCAACCTCGGTGCGGGCGCGCTGCTGGGCCTGCTCAACGGCGGCAACATCCTGTTCTATGTGCATGCGCACCAGGCGATGCCGCAGAGCCCGGCCACCGTGTTCGCCGGCATGAACATCGGCGTGGTGGTGCTGGGTGCACTGGTGGGTGTGTTCGCCTTCGGCGAGGCCACCACGAAGTGGAACCGCGCCGGGCTGGCGCTGGCGGTGCTGGCGATCGGTTTGATTGCCTGGGGGTGAGCGTTGGTTGCGGCGGGCCATTTCCGCGCCCGCGGTGGGATGTCACTTTTCTTTTCGCGCGAAAAGAAAAGTAACCAAAAGAAACGCGCCGCCAGCCGCGAGCCGGTGCTGTGCACCGGTACCCTGCGCTTCTCGGTGAACCAGGGGACGGCGCCGAACTCGCTACGCTCAGACATCGGCGCCTCTTCGCCCCTGATTCACCTGCGATGCTCGGCTCGCTTGAAGGCGGACTGGTAGATCACAAGCAACGGCAGCATCCGTGCCGATCAAGGTCCCTCCCAGAGCAGATCCCCGGCGAACCTTATTTGTCGAAGCCCAGCAGCAGCGGGTCGTGGTCGGAACTGCGCCACGGGCCCGGCACGTTGCGGCCCTGGTAGCCGCTGGCGTCCTGCTCGTCGGCGTTGCTGTGCCATTCGGCGGCGCCACGCAGGCGCTTGGCCATGCCCGGGTTCAGCAGCGCGTGGTCGAGGCGGCCGGTGTAGCCGTTGTAGACGTAGCTGTAGGGATGCTCGACCTTGGCAACCTTGAACGCGTCCTGCCAGCCCAGGTCATGCAGGGTGCGGATCGGATCTTCCATGGCGTAGGCATTGAAATCGCCCAGCAGTACCGCGTCCCTGGCACCGGTGCCGGTCGGGTCGGTCTGCAGCCAGGCGTGCAGCTGCTGCGCCGAGGCCACGCGGGTGGCGTTCCAGCATCCCTGGTTGTCGTTGTGGTCGGCGTCGGCGCCGGCGGCATCGCGGCAGCCCTTCGACTTGAAGTGGTTGGCCACCACCACGAACGGCGCGCCGTGCTTGCCCTGGAACGCCTGCGCCAGCGGTACGCGACTGTGCTCGACGAACGGGCCGCCGGTCAGCGTGGCCGGCTTTCCGACCGGCTGCAGGCGCGTGCTGCGGTAGATGATGCCGACCCGGATCGGGTTGTCGCCGGGGCCGTTGCCGGCATCGACGAAACGCCAGTCGCCCTGCGCGCCGCGGTCGCGGTTGAGCGCATCGACCAGTTCGGCGATGGCCGACTGCGGTCCATAGCCGTCGTTCTCCAGCTCCATCAACGCGGCAACATCGGCACCGAGCGCGTTGACCGTGGTCACCAGCTTGGCCACCTGTGCCTTGTGCTCGTCCAGCGTGCGCGCACCGCGCAGGGTCGGGAAGCCGCCGCCCTGGCCGTCACCGTTGAAGAAATTCTCCAGGTTGAAGGCGGCCACGTGCAGGCTGCCCGGCACCGTCGGCACCGCCGGACGCTTCAGTTCCGGCAGCTTCAGCACGCCTTCGACCTGCAGGCGGGGCCGACCCTGCGCATCCACCCGCACGATGCCTTCGACGTTGCGCAGCTGCATGCCGGTACGCAGCACCGGGTTGCCCGGCAGGTAGGCCACACTGGCCGGGTCGCGGGCGTCGCTGCCATCGTCCAGCAGCAGGCGACGACGCTGGTTGTCGGCCATCACCTGCTCGTAGCCGGCGGTACCCGGCGCGGCCACTTCGGTTGGCTGCCAGAGGTGGCCGTCGAAGGCCACGGTGAGTTGGCCGAAGCGCTCCAGGCCGTCGGTACCAGCCAGGGTCAGCGGCACGGCGATACGCACCCGCTGTCCCTCCAGCGCGCGCCAGTCGGCCGGGGCCGCAGTCAGCACCACGGTGGCGCTGCTGCGCGCGGCAGGCGTTGCCGGGGCCGGTGCAGCCTGCGGCAGGGCCTGGGCGAAGGCGCTGGCCGGCAGCAGCAGGGTCAGTGCAAGGGCAAGGGAGCGGCGGCGCATCGACGGGCGATTCCAGGGAAGAGGGCGCACAGACTAACCCTGAAATGCGAAACCCTGCTTGCGCAGCGGGGTTTTGGCCCGGGTGGGCAAAACCGGGTAGCGCCGGCCGCTGGCCGGCAACCCCATGACCTTCATGCGATGCGTGGTGGCCGGCCAGCGGCCGGCACTACCGGTTACTTCAGGTTGCCCAGCATCCAGTCCACGGTGGCGTGGATCTGTTCCTCGGTCAGCGCCGGGTTGCCGCCCTTGGGCGGCATGATGCCGCCGTCCGGGCCGGTGTAGCCCTCGATGGCGTGCTTGTAGAGGGTGTCCTTGCCCTGCGCGATGCGCTTGTCCCAGTGCGAGTGGTCCAGTGTCGGTGCCATGCCCACGCCGGTGGTGTGGCAGGCGGTGCACAGGTTGTCGAAGATGACCTTGCCGTCCTTGGTGCCGCCATAGGCCACCTGCGAGGCGGCCTTGGCCAGCGCGGCGGCCTTGGCAGCGGCCTGCGCGGCGGCGCCGGTGCTGCCGGCATAGACCGCGCCGGTGGGCGAAATGCGCTGCTCGGTGCGCTTGGCCGCGGTCGGCGACACCTCCGGCGGAATCCGGGTGTGGATGTAGGCAGCAAGGAGAATGAGGCCGAGGGTGATGGTCGCCAGCAGCGCGATCACCATGGAGAAGCGTTTCAGGAACTCCAGATCGTAATTCCGCACTCTTCGTTACCCCTGGCTGATAGTCGTTGGACCACGGCTGAGCGACTGCGTGATGGACCGAGTATAGAACGCGCTTCGCGTGCGACAACAGGCTTCAGGGCTGGTGCGGCGCAGCATGCCTGCCCGGTCGCGCCGGCCGCTGGCCGACATCGCCATCCCGCCGGATGGATCGTACAGAAGCCGGCCAGCGGCCGGCTCTACCGGATTACCGGGCGCCGATCGCGCGCAGGCAGAAGCTGCAGATCGCATCCACCAGTGCGTCCTCGTCGCGGTGCGCTTCGCGGCTGGGTGCGGTCGGGCCGACCATCGCCTCGGTGAAGGCGCCGACCAGGCAGGCGGCGGCCACGTGCGCGTCCTGCACCGGCAGCTCACCAGCTGCCACGCCCTCTTCCACCAGGCGCAGGAACACGTCACCAAAGGCGCGGCGGCCGCGCATGCGCTCGGCTTCCACGTCCGGGTCGACCGGTTCGACGATGAAGGCATGGGCCAGCCCCGGCCCGGCCAGGGCGCGGCGGACGAAGGCGGTGATCGCCAGGCGCAGGCGCTCGCTGGCCACCTCCGGGCCGCTGGCGATGCGCTCCATGATCGCCACCTCGTGGGCCACGGCGGCGTTGAGCACCTCCACGAACAGGTCGGCCTTGGACGGGAAGTGCCGGTAGATCAACCCGGTGGACACCCCCGCCTGGGCTGCCACGGCGGTTACCGGGGCGTTGCGCCAGCCGCCCGCGGCGACCAGCTCGCGGGTGGCCAGCAGGATCCGTTCCCGGGCCCCGGCCAGGCGTTCTTCCATCAGTGCAGAGCGTTTGTAGGCCATGTTTTGATTCTAGTTTCAATTTTTGAATTTGTGTTCACTTCTTTCCCGAACCCCGCTACGCTGGGGTCCATCGCCCGTGCGGGTGACGGTCCTGCCGACCGCCGCCCGCTCCCCCGCCGGGTGCGTCCATTCCCTGTAGTCCCGCCGTGGAGCCACCGCAATGCACGTGCCATCCCTGAACTTCGATCTTGGCGAAGATATCGACCTGCTGCGCCAGAGCGTGGCCCATTTTGCCGCCGCCGAGGTCGCGCCGCTGGCCGCCGAGGCCGATGCGACCAACCAGTTCCCGCTGGCCCTGTGGCCGAAGCTGGGCGAACAGGGCCTGCTCGGCCTGACCGTTGAAGAAGAATACGGCGGCACCGGCATGGGTTACCTGGCCCACGTGGTGGCGATGGAAGAAATCTCGCGTGCCTCCGGCGGCATCGGCCTGTCCTACGGCGCGCACTCCAACCTGTGCGTGAACCAGCTGCGCAAGAACGGCAGCGAAGAACAGAAGCAGCGCTTCCTGCCCGGCCTGTGCAGCGGCAGTCTGGTCGGCGCGCTGGCGATGAGCGAACCGGGTGCCGGTTCGGACGTAGTGTCGATGAAGCTGCGCGCCGACAAGCGTGGCGACCGTTACGTGCTCAACGGCAACAAGATGTGGATCACCAACGGCCCGGACGCCGACGTGCTGGTGGTCTATGCCAAGACCGACATGGACGCCGGTGCCAAGGGCATCACCGCGTTCCTGGTCGAGAAGGGCATGAAGGGCTTCTCCACCGCGCAGAAGCTGGACAAGCTGGGCATGCGTTCCTCGCCCACCTGCGAGCTGGTGTTCCAGGACTGCGAGATTCCCGAGGAGAACGTGCTGGGCCAGGTGGGCGGTGGCGTGCGCGTGCTGATGTCCGGCCTGGACTACGAGCGCGTGGTCCTCTCCGGTGGCCCGCTGGGCCTGATGGCCGCGGCCATGGACGTGGTGATGCCGTACGTGCACGAGCGCCACCAGTTCGGCGAGCCGATCGGCAGCTTCCAGCTGATCCAGGCCAAGATCGCCGACATGTACGTGGGCCTGGGTGCCTGCCGCGCCTATGTCTACGCCGTGGCGCGTGCCTGCGACCAGGGCCGTACCACCCGCCAGGACGCGGCCGGTGCGATCCTGTACGCCGCCGAGAAGGCTACCTGGCTGACCGGCCAGGCGATCCAGATCCTGGGCGGTAACGGCTACATCAACGAGTACCCGACCGGCCGCTTGTGGCGCGACGCCAAACTGTATGAAATCGGCGCCGGCACCTCGGAGATCCGCCGCATGCTGATCGGCCGCGAACTGTTCCAGCGCACCCTGTAAGGCCACCGCGATGACCGTCCTGAACAGCCAGCTGCAACCGGGCAGCGAAACGTTTGAAGCCAACCGCACGGCCATGCAGGCCGTGGTCGATGACCTGCATGCCACCCTCGCCCGCACCGCGCTGGGTGGCAACGAGGCCGCGCGTGCCAAGCACACTGCCCGCGGCAAGCTGCTGGTGCGCGACCGCATCGATGCCCTGCTCGACCCCGGCAGCGCCTTCCTGGAAATCGCGCCGCTGGCCGCGCACGGCATGTATGAAGACGCTGTGCCCGCCGCCGGCGTGGTGGCCGGCATCGGCCGGGTAAGTGGCGTGGAATGCGTGATCGTGGCCAACGACGCCACGGTCAAGGGCGGCACCTACTACCCGATGACGGTGAAGAAGCACCTGCGCGCGCAGGAGATCGCCGAGCAGAACCACCTGCCGTGCATCTACCTGGTCGATTCCGGTGGCGCGTTCCTGCCGCTGCAGGACGAGGTGTTCCCCGACCGCGACCATTTCGGCCGCATCTTCTACAACCAGGCCAACCTGTCGGCGCAGGGCATTCCGCAGATCGCCTGCGTGATGGGTAGCTGCACCGCCGGTGGCGCCTATGTGCCGGCGATGAGCGATGAGACGGTGATCGTGCGCGAACAGGGCACGATCTTCCTCGGCGGCCCGCCGCTGGTGAAGGCGGCCACTGGCGAAGTGGTGACCGCCGAGGAGCTGGGCGGTGCCGATGTGCACACGCGCATTTCCGGCGTGGCCGACCACATGGCCGACAACGACCTGCAGGCGCTGGCCCGGGTGCGCGCGATCATCGCGCAGCTGAACTGGCGCAAGCCGGAACCGGCGATGGCGGTGCAGCCTTCCGAGGAACCGCTGCTGCCGGCACACGAACTGTACGGCGTGATTCCGGCCGACACCCGCAAGCCTTACGACGTGCGCGAAGTGATCGCGCGCCTGGTCGACGGCTCGCGCTTCGACGAGTTCAAGCCGCGCTACGGTGCCACGCTGGTCACCGGCTTCGCGCATCTGAACGGCTACCCGATCGGCATCATCGCCAACAACGGCATCCTGTTCTCGGAGTCGGCGCTGAAGGGCGCGCACTTCATCGAACTGTGCACCCAGCGCAACATCCCGCTGGTATTCCTGCAGAACATCACCGGCTTCATGGTCGGCCGCAAGTACGAACAGGGCGGCATCGCCAAGGACGGTGCCAAGCTGGTGATGGCGGTGGCCTGCGCCAAGGTGCCCAAGTTCACCGTGGTCATTGGTGGTTCGTTCGGCGCCGGCAACTACGGCATGTGCGGCCGCGCGTACTCGCCCAACTTCCTGTGGATGTGGCCGAACGCGCGCATCGGCGTGATGGGCGGCGAACAGGCCGCCAGCGTGCTGGCCACGGTCAAGCGCGATGGCATCGAAGCCAAGGGCGGGCAGTGGCCGGCGGCGGAAGAAGACGCCTTCAAGGCACCGATCCGCGAGCAGTTCGAGCAGCAGGGCCACCCCTATTACGCCAGCGCGCGGCTGTGGGATGACGGCGTGATCGATCCGGCCGACACCCGCCGGGTGCTCGCTCTGGCGCTGTCGGCCAGCCTCAACGCCGCCCCTCAGCAGACGCGCTTCGGCGTGTTCCGCATGTAACCCGTGCCATGACAGAGCAAGCTCCCATGAAGCCCGTCGCCATGTTCAGCAAGATCCTGATCGCCAACCGCGGCGAGATCGCCTGCCGCGTCATCGCCACCTGCCGCCGCCTCGGCATCGCCACCGTGGCGGTGTATTCCGATGCCGACCGCAACGCGCGCCACGTGCGCCTGGCCGACGAAGCCATCCACATCGGCCCGGCCGCCGCACGTGAGAGCTACCTGCGCAGCGATGCCCTTCTCGACGCCGCGCGCCTGACTGGCGCTCAGGCGATCCACCCCGGCTACGGCTTCCTGTCCGAGAACGCCGACTTCGCCGATGCCTGCGCAGCGGCCGGCATCACCTTCATCGGCCCGCCGGCCAGCGCGATCCGCGCGATGGGTGACAAGAGCGCGGCCAAAGCGCTGATGGCCAAGGCCGGCGTGCCGCTGACCCCGGGCTACCACGGCGACCAGCAGGAACCGGCGTTCCTGCGCGCGCAGGCCGATGCCATCGGCTACCCGGTGCTGATCAAGGCCAGCGCCGGCGGTGGCGGCAAGGGCATGCGCAAGGTCGAACGCAGCGAGGACTTCGTCGATGCGCTGGCCAGCTGCCAGCGCGAAGCGGCCTCGGCGTTCGGCAACGACCACGTGCTGGTCGAGAAGTACGTCGAGCGCCCGCGCCATATCGAGATCCAGGTGTTCGGCGACAGCCACGGTGAGGCGGTGTACCTGTTCGAGCGCGACTGCTCGGTGCAGCGGCGCCACCAGAAGGTGCTGGAAGAAGCCCCGGCCCCAGGCATGAGCGCCGAACGCCGCGCGGCGATGGGCCAGGCCGCGGTCGATGCCGCGCGTGCGGTGG
Organism: Stenotrophomonas sp. YJH_SMC_57; assembly: GCF_059369755.1. NCBI lineage: Bacteria > Pseudomonadati > Pseudomonadota > Gammaproteobacteria > Lysobacterales > Lysobacteraceae > Stenotrophomonas > Stenotrophomonas sp. YJH_SMC_57. Next base: position 244,805 of record NZ_JCAFSZ010000004.1, on the reverse strand, counting down.
GCTACGTCGGTGCCGGCACGGTGGAGTTCATTGCCGGCCCGGACGGCGATTTCTACTTCATGGAAATGAACACCCGCCTGCAGGTCGAACACCCGGTGACCGAGTACATCACCGGCACCGACCTGGTGGAATGGCAGCTGCGCGTGGCCGCTGGCCAGCCGCTGCCGCTGCGCCAGGACCAGCTGGCCATCCACGGCCACGCCATCGAAGCGCGCCTGTATGCCGAAGATGCGGACCGCGGCTTCCTGCCCTCCACCGGTACCCTGCGCCACCTGCGCCTGCCGACATCCTCGGCGCACGTGCGTGTGGATACCGGCGTGGAGCAAGGCGACAGCATCACCCCGTTCTACGACCCGATGATCGCCAAGCTGATTGTCTGGGACGTGGACCGCGATGCCGCGCTGCGCCGCATGAGCCAGGCCCTGGCCGACTGCCAGGTGGTCGGCGTGACCACCAATGCCGGCTTCCTGCGCCGGCTGGTGAACACCGATTCGTTCGCGAACGCCAGGCTGGATACCGCGCTGATCGAACGCGAACAGGCGGCGCTGGGTCACGTGGGCGATACCGGCGATGCGCTGTGGATGCTGGCGGCGGTGGCCGCCGTGACCTGCACCGCAGGCGCCAGCTGCGATGCGCGCGACCCGCATTCGCCGTGGCAGGCGCAGGACGGCTGGCGCCTGGGTGCTTCGGCGCCACGCTTACTGCCGCTGCAGCAGGGCGAGCGCCGGCACACCCTGAAGGTGTGGGCGCAGGCCGATGGCTGGCGCGTGCAGTGCGATGACGCGGCGCCGGTGCAGGTGACCGGCACCGCCGATGCGCGGGGCATGACCGTGCAGCTGGAGGGCCGACGCTGGTCGTTGCAGGTGCTGCGCGAAGGCGACCAGCTGTATCTGTTCGGTGCCGATGGCCAGCACCGCTTCACCCTGCATGACCCGGTGGGCGAATCGGACCACGCCGCGGCCGATGCCGGCAGCCTGCTGGCACCGATGCCGGGCAGGATCGTGGCCACGCTGGTCGCGGCCGGCACCGAGGTCAAGCGCGGTACGCCGCTGGTGGTGCTGGAAGCGATGAAGATGGAACACACCCTGCAGGCCCCGGCCGATGGCACGGTGAAGGGCTACCGCGCCAAGGCCGGCGACCAGGTCGGCGACGGCGCGGTGCTGGTGGACTTCGAAGCGGCGTGATTGCCGGGGCGGCGACCGCTCAGCGGTCGTCGCCCGCCAACACGCGTCCGGCGGGATCGAATTCCGCCGTGTCCAGCGTGGCGCTGCGCCAGCCCAGGCCACAGATGGCCATTGCGCTCTGGCCGATGCCATCGAAGCCGAACGCCCGATCGACATCGGCATCGTTGATGGCCGCGGTCACGAACGCGGCCAGCCCACGCTCGGTCGCGCACAGGTACAGCAGCTGCGAGATATGGCCGACATCCAGCGTCACCGCACGGTGCGCCTTGGCATGGTTGCGGTACTTCCAGAAGCAGCGGTCATAACGCGGCGCCAGTACCAGCAGTGCCGGCGCATCGGCAAACCACTCCTGCCCCGACAGCATCCGCCGTGCCAGCGCAGGCAGCGACGGCGGCGGCGGTGAAGGCAGCGGCAGCACCGCGTGCTGCACCGGGTGGTAGTGGTACAGGCCCGGTGCCAGCCCCTCCACGTTCTGCACCAGCAGGAAGCCTTCGGTGGGATGCAGGCCACCACCGGAGGGCACGTTCTTCTTCAGGAACTCGGTATCGCGCTCGACCTTCTGCACCGCGTGCGCCATCAGCGTGCGCTGCAGCACCTGGGCCAGCAACGGCAGCGGCAGCGCGCGCTGCGGGTCGAAGTTGCGGCAAGTGGTGCGCCGCGCCAGCAGTGCGTCGAACGCAGCCTCGTCGCTGCGCGGCAGCGGCTGGTAATCGCCCTGCATCGGCTGCACCACCGGCGGTGGCGGCCCCAGCCGCTGGCGCAGGCCGGCGGCGGTGTCCAGCCCCTGCCGGCGCATGTCCTCCACGCTGTCCACGGCCTGCCAACGCGCGTGGCGATGGGCCAGTGCGGCCAACGGCCACCACTGGCTGCGCCGCAGCGCCTCATCACGCAGCTGGTGCCCCACCTCGCTGGGCGGGTCGGTCAGCAGCAGGCCCTGTTCAACCAGGCGCGCCAGCATGGCCGGCGAGGCGTCGGCCGGTGGCTCGCTCCAGCGGTGCGCGCTGAGCTCGCCCAGCAACTGGCGCTCCTCGGCATCCACCGGCAGGGGTTGATCCAGATGGGCGGCCAGGGCCACCCAGCTGATCTGGCTGTCCATCTCGGCGTGGCCGGCCAGCATCGCGCGCAGGTCCAGGGTGACCGACTCGCGGGGTTCGAACATCAGGCTGGCGCAGCGGCGCAGGCGCATGGGTTTCCTTCCTTCTGCCGCACAACCGGCATAGCAGCAGCGACCGCAGCGCGGCCAACTTTAGCGATGAACGCGCCACGGCCCTCAATGGCAGGCTGTCGCGGCCGATACGAGAAACTCCACCTACGGACGATCCCGATGAGCACCCATCCCCGCCTTTCCGCCGACGACGCCAGCATCCTGCTGGACCACCTGATCGACAACGACGACTTCCGCAGCCGCTTCACCGCTTCGCCGGCCCAGGCGCTGGCCTCGATCGGCCTGGACCGTGCTATCGGCGAAAACGACTGCATGAAGATCGGCACCCTGGCGTCGGTCGAGGAGCTGTGCCGCACGCGCGATTCGCTGCACGCGTACCTGAGCACCTCGACCGCCTCGATGACGGTGGTGTTCTGTTTCGAAGCCGACCGCATCGACGAGCGCGTCAACGCCTGAGCCTGCTTCAGTGCGACGATGGCGGCGACATCGCCGCCATGGCGATGTCGTGCACGTTCAAGGGCTGCCAGACCTGCATCGAAGCGACTTCAGCAATGGCCTGGCCGTGGTGCCGGGCCAGCCATTGCTGCTCGCGGCGCACGCCGGCGGCGTCCTGCTGTGCACGCAATGCCTGCAACAGCACCACATGGGCCTGTACCGGTTCGCTGCCATCCAGCGCGGGCTCGAGCAGATCGCGTGCCGCCTGCGGCCGTTGCCGACCCAGTTCGACCATGGCCCGCACCACGCGGAGCCACTTGCCGACCACCGGGCTGCGTTGCCCCTCCAGCAGCTGGCCGTGGTCGCGCAGCCACTCTGCGGCGAGCACATGCTGGCCCTGTCGCTGGGCCAGGTAAGCCAGCGCCAGCAACTGCAGGCTGCGGCTTCCCACGGCGGAGTCTTCGTTGTCGCGGAGCAGGGGCCGCAGCATCGCCGCGATGGATTCAAGCTCCTTCACGTCCCCGGCCGTGCACAGCGTGGTCACCGTAGCGTGCTGCAGCCGTCGATGGATCTGGTAGTCGATCAGCTCCGGCGCCGGACCGTCCGCCGCAATCGCTGAATGCATGGCTGTGCAATCGCGCTGCTCGGCAGCCACCAGCAGGTGGGCACGCAGGCGCATGCGCTGTTGCAGGTCGTCTCCCCTGGGCAATCGCATCAGCACCTGCCGTGCCTGTGCCTGCTGGCCCTGGGCGATCAGGACGTCCACATCAAGGTCGTCGGCCTCGTCATTGCCGCGCAGCATCTGTGCCTGATGCAGGGTCCGCATCGCCTGCTGTGGCTGGCCAAGGCCCAGCTGCGCCCGCGCCAGATGGATCATCGGATACAAGCGCAATGGATCCTGCGGCACCGTCGCCGCGCGCGCATAGGGCAGCGCTTCGGTGAAGCGATTGTCCTGCAGCAGCCCCCACGACGTATTGGACAGTCCGGCAAACGAATCCGGATAGATCTTGGCCAGTGCACGCCACTGCTCCAGCGGCCAGCCGCCGGGTTCCAGCTCGGCCTGCCAGCCCTTCAGGTACAGGCGCTCGCGTGCGGGCAGGCGCTGTTGCTGGGCCAGTGCATGCTCCAATGCCTCGCGCGCCTGCTGGACCTGTGCGGTGCGTGCCAGCAGCTTGGCCAGCCCCATGTAGGCCAGCGCAAAACCCGGATCGATGTCGATCGCGGCCTGGTAGAGATTGCGCGCCTCTTCGAAGCGACGTTGGCCCAGCGCGTTCTCGGCCAGGGCAAAGGCCCGCAGCGCACGCAGGTCGCGGGTCGACGCCCGCGGCAGGGGCAGCGACTGCTCAAGGCTGGCGACGGACTCACCCAATCCGCGACGCAGGCGTCCAACCACATCGTCCACCGCGAACACCAGCTGATCGGAGCGATCGGCCGTTGCCGTGAAGCTGGTCACCAGCTGGCCGCTGCGTGGCTCGACCACATCGATGCCCAGCAGGTAGCCACCGGTCTGCTGCCGCACATTGGGCAGCAGCACCGCACGCGCACCTTCGCGCATGGCGACTTCCACGGCCGTATTGCGGGTCATCCGCGAGTCACTGGACAGCCGGGCCATCTCCAGGCTTTCGCGGATCTTGCCTTCGGACAACACGTTCACGTACCGCGACTGTTCCAGCGCGATCAGAATCGCGTGCCGCATCGACTCGTCGAAGATCGGGTCACCGGTCAGGTTGTCGACATCGGCCAGCACCACCCAGTCGCGCTCGGCGAAGGCGATCGCCGGTTCCGGCCGCAGCAGCAGCCAGCCACCCAGCACCAGCACCGCCAGCACCAGGCCTTCGGCGGCCAGCACCACGGGCTGCCGCCACAGGGGAAGATCGCGGCGCGCCTTGGCATTGGAGCGCGGCATGCGCAGCGGCGCCGACCCGATCTCGCCCACTTCGATCACTTCCTGCACCACCGGCACACCCTTGAAGCGCCAGCGCCCGTGCGACTTCCACAGCAGGCGCGTGCCACGCTCGCCGAGCGCATCGGTGGCGCGGTGGGTCAGCGATTCGGCCACGGCCGACAACAGGATCTGGCCCGGCCGTGCCAGCATCATCAGGCGTGCTGCCATCGGCTTGGCCAGGCCTTCCACTTCCATCGACTTGGCGCCGGCGCGGACCGCTTCGGGGCTGTTGTCCCAGGTCAGCACGTCGCCCACGTGCAGGCCGGCACGCGCACGCAGTTCAATCGAGCGCTGCTGGCCCAGCGCATGCAGTTCGCGCTGGTAGTCCAGAGCGAAGCCCAGCGCATCGATGGCGCGCTCGAACAGCATGAACAATCCGTCGGAGCGATCGATCAGCTGGCCGTTCCAGCGCTGCTGCAGCACCAGCACCAACCGATCGTGTTCCTGGAACAGGCTCGCGGCCGCCACATCGCCGATCCGCTCGACCAGCTGCAGCGAATCACACAGATCGGTGAACAACAGGGCGCGTAGCTGGGGGCTATGCGGGGCTGACGTTCCGTTGTCGCCATTCATTGCCTGCCTCTCCCTATGGGCCGTCCGGATCATCCACCCAGCGCAGGCAGTTGCCGCCATCGCGCTTGGCCTGGTACAGCGCGCGATCCGCGCTGGCATACCATTCGCTCCAGCCCGCATCCGGCGGCAGCAGGCTGGCGCCGATGCTGACCAGACTCACATGCGGCGTACCGTTGCTGCGTTCCAGCAGGCCATGCACCGCACTCAGAATGAACTCGGCCGCGTGCTGGACGATTTCGTGGTTGCCACGGCGCAGGATCAGGCAGAACTCGTCGCCGCCCAGCCGGCAGGCCAGGTCCTGCTCGCCGGCCATCGAGCGCAGGATGTTGCCCATGCTCTGCAGCACGCGGTCGCCGGCCTGGTGGCCATGGCGGTCATTGATCTGCTTGAAGCGGTCGCAGTCGATCAGCAGCAAGGCCTGCGGCAGCCCTTCCTGCTCGGTGCGGCATTCCTGCAGGTACAGGGTCAGACCGCGGCGGTTGTGCAGCCCGGTCAGCTCATCGGTACGCACCAGCTCGCGCGTATGGGTCAACTGATGGGTGGTGATGTACAGGTTGTCCAGCGCGGTTTCCAGATCATGGTTGCGCCGGCGCAGCTGGCTGATCAGGGCCTGTTCGTTGGTCAGCACGCGCATGATCGTGCGGCGCAGGAAGTAGGCGACCAGGCCGGGATCGGATTCGACCAGGCGATGGAAATCGGACGGGCCCAGTTCCAGCACTTCACAGTCGGCCAGGGCACGGGCGCTGGCACTGCGCAGGTGGTCGCCCACCAGCAGTCCCAGTTCGCCGAAGAACTCATGCTGGCCGAGGGTCTTGATCACCAGGTCTTCGCCGAAGTCCAGTTCGATCTGGCCTTCGAGGATCACATACATGCGTTCGCCACGGTGCCCCCGCTGGAACAGCCACTGTCCGGCATGAAGCTTGCATGGGCGGGCGAATCTGGCGAACAATGCCACCTCGGCATCGGACAGCAGCGCGTGCACGATCTCGGCCATCGCCACCCGGGCGATACCTGACGTCACATCACTGTTCTCGGCCGCACCCCTGCCGGTCATTCCCTGCACCCGCCGCCAGCGTCCCCTGGTGAGCCGCGGAGCATAGCACCGCTTTAAAGTGTGCGCCCTATCTCATTTTGGACCTTCCGGCGCACGTCTCCGATATGAAGATGCGTGGTGGCCCGTTCTGCTCACCGTCACCTGGCCAAAAGTCCTGCCGGATCAATCCGATGGCTGTCTTCACAGGGTTTCGGCCAAGTTGCCGCGCAGGGGGGTGCGCCGGATTGACGCTGCCCGCGTTCACCGCTGTTCCACCGATACAACAACGCCGGCAGGTCCCCCGACCGGCCGGCGTTGTCTGGCCCTTCCCTGGCCACCCTGATCGGATGTCGAGCCCTCGGTAGAGCCGGCCGCTGGCCGGCTTCCCTGCGGTACGTGGTTGCCGGCCAGCGGCCGGCACTACCGATTACGCCGCGCGCTCGCTGCGGCCACCGTGGAACTGCTCTTCCTCGGTCGAGCCGGTCAACGCGGTGGTCGACGACTGGCCCTGCTGGATCGCCTGGGTCACCGCATCGAAGTAGCCGGTGCCGACCTCGCGCTGGTGCTTGACCGCGGTGAAGCCACGCTCGGCCGCTTCGAACTCGGCTTCCTGCAGTTCCACGAAGGCGCTCATCTGTCGACGCGCATAGCCGTGGGCCAGGTTGAACATGCCGTAGTTCAGCGCGTGGAAACCGGCCAGGGTGATGAACTGGAACTTGTAGCCGTAGCTGCCCAGTTCACGCTGGAACTTCGCAATGGTCGCGTCGTCCAGGTTCTTCTTCCAGTTGAAGCTGGGCGAGCAGTTGTAGGCCAGCAGCTTGCCCGGGAACTTCGCATGGATCGCCTCGGCGAACTTGCGTGCGAACTCCAGGTCCGGCTTGCCGGTCTCGCACCACACCAGGTCTGCATAAGGTGCGTAGGCCAGGCCGCGGCTGATCGCCTGGTCCAGGCCATTGCGGGTCTTGTAGAAGCCCTCCACGGTGCGCTCGCCGGTGGCGAACGGCTTGTCGTTGCCGTCGATGTCGCTGGTCAGCAGATCGGCGGCTTCGGCATCGGTGCGCGCCACCAGCAGGGTCGGCACGCCCAGCACGTCGGCGGCCAGGCGCGCGGCGTTCAGCTTTTCAATCGCCTCGCGGGTCGGCACCAGCACCTTGCCGCCCATGTGGCCGCACTTCTTCACCGAGGCCAGCTGGTCTTCGAAGTGCACGCCGGCGGCACCGGCCTCGATCATCGCCTTCATCAGTTCGAAGGCGTTGAGCACGCCGCCGAAACCGGCTTCGGCGTCGGCCACGATCGGCTGCAGGAAGTCGATGTCGTCCTTGCCTTCGGCGTGGTGCAGCTGGTCGGCACGCAGCAGGGTGTTGTTGATGCGCTTGACCACCGCCGGCACCGAATCGGCCGGGTACAGTGACTGGTCCGGGTACATCTGCCCCGCCAGGTTGGCGTCGGCCGCCACCTGCCAGCCGGACAGGTAGATCGCCTTCAGGCCTGCCTTGACCTGCTGCATGGCCTGGTTGCCGGTCAGCGCACCCAGCGCGTTGACGAACTCGCGCTCATGCAGCGACGCCCACAGCTTTTCCGCGCCCAGGCGGGCCAGCGAATGCTCGATGTGCACGGTGCCGCGCAGGCGCACCACGTCGGCGGCGCTGTAGTTGCGCTGGATGCCTTCCCAGCGTGGGTTGGTATCCCAGTCGTGCTGGATCTGTTCGGCAGTGGGCAGCTTGCTCATGTCTTTCTCCAGTTCGGTTGGTGCGTGCAGCGGTGAGGGAAACGTCGGTGGAACGCGGGCGCTCGATCAGTCGATGCGTGCGTAGGCCGGCAGGGTCAGGAAATCGGTCAGTTCATTGCTGCGGCTCAGTTCGGCCAGCAGGGCGATGGCTTCGGTGATGCGCGCGCCACCGGGCAATGCATGGGTATCGCCCAGCCGCGCCGGCAACTGCGCCAGCGTGGCGTCGAGCAGGGCCAGGTCGATGGCGGTGCCGTCGTCCAGCTGCTGGCCCGGTGTGTGCAGCCACTGCCACAGCTGGCTGCGGCTGATCTCGGCGGTGGCCGCGTCCTCCATCAGGTGATGGATCGGCACGCAGCCGTTGCCATCCAGCCATGCGGCCAGGTAGCGCACGCAGACTTCCACGTTGCCTTCGAAACCGGCGCGGGTGATGGTGCCCGGCGGCCGCGCGATCAGTTCGTCGCGGCCGGCACGCACATCCTGGCGCAGCACGCTGTGCTGGTTCGGGGTTGGCATGTGCTCGTCGAAGATCGCCATCGCCACCGGGATCAGCGCCGGGTGCGCGACCCAGGTGCCATCGTGGCCGGCGCTGACTTCGCGCAGCTTGTCGGCGCGCACGCGGGCCATCGCCTGTTCGTTGGCGGCCGCATCGTTGTTGATCGGGATCTGCGCGGCCATGCCGCCCATCGCATGCGCACCGCGGCGATGGCAGGTCTGGATCAGCAGTTCCGAATACGCCTTCAGGAACGGCTGGGTCATGGTCACCTGGCCGCGCTCGGGCAGCACGCGGTCGGCGTGGCGGCGGAAGGTCTTCAGGTACGAGAAGATGTAATCCCAGCGCCCGCAGTTCAGGCCGACGATGCGGTCGCGCAGCGCGTGCAGGATCTCGTCCATCTCGAACACCGCCGGCAGCGTTTCGATCAGTACGGTCACCTTGATCTGGCCGTGCGGCAGGCCCAGCATGCCCTCGATGTGCGACAGCGCGGACTCCCACAGCGCGGCCTCTTCCATGCTCTGCAGCTTGGGCAGGTAGAAGTACGGGCCGCGGTCCTTGGCCTGCAGCGCGCGCGCATTGTGGAACGCGAACACCGCCGCATCGAACAGGCCACCGGCCAGCGGCTGGCCATCGATGGCCACGTGCTTCTCGTCCAGATGCCAGCCACGCGGGCGCACGATCAGCACCGCCTGTTCGTCGTACGGACGCAGGCGGTAGTGCTTTCCATTGGGTGCGGTGTATTCCAGGTCACCACGCACAGCGGCGGCCAGTGACTGCTGCCCGGCCAGCAGGTTGCGCCAGGTCGGCGAGGTCGAATCCTCGAAGTCGGCCATGAACACCTTGGCACCGGAGTTCAGCGCGTTGATGACCATCTTCGGATCGGTCGGGCCGGTGATCTCGACGCGGCGGTCCTGCAACGCGGCCGGCAGCGGGGCGACGGTCCAGTCGCCGCTGCGGATCGCGGCGGTGTCTTCGCGGAAGTCCGGCAGGCCGCCCTGGTCGAAGAACGCCTGGCGTTCTCGGCGCGCCTGCAGCCGCGCCTGCCGGCCCGGTTCCACCGCGCGGTGCAGCGACACCAGCAGGGCCAGCAGCGGCGCCGGCAGCACGGTGTCCTGGCCGGCCACACGGGTCGCCAGGGCGATGCCGGGGGTGGCCTTGGCAGCGGGGGTGGGAACAGCGGAAGCGACGGCGGACATGAGGCGACTCCAGCAGTGGGGGAACGTCTCCAAGGTGCCGCCGGGGCCGAGTATTTGGCAAAACAGTTTTTGCAATGTTCTACATAAACTGTGCTAATACTTGTGACGCAATGACCACACGAACCCCGCCAAGTCCGCGTTTTTCCTACAAATCCGACCGGTTGAAACCGCTGCGCGCGTTCTGCCAGACGGTGCGTCTGGGCTCGGTCTCACGGGCGGCTGAGGCGCTTTTCGTCAGCCAGCCGGCGATCAGCCTGCAGCTGCAGGCCTTGGAACGGGAGCTGGGGGTGCCGCTGTTCGAGCGCAGCGGGCGGCGCCTGGTGCCCAGCCGCGAGGGCCAGCTGCTGTATGAAATGGCGCAGCCACTGGTGGAGAACCTGGACGGGCTGGAGGCGCGCTTCCGCGACAAGGTGCGCGGGCTGGATGCGGGCGAGCTGAATATCGCCGCCAACAGTTCGACCATCCTGTACCTGCTGCCGAAGATCGTCGAACGCTTCCGCATGCACCACCCGGACGTGCGCCTGACCCTGCACAACGCGATCAGCGCCGATGGCACCGACCTGCTGCGCGAGGATGCGGCCGACCTGGCGATCGGTTCGATGACCGATGTGCCGGCCGACCTCAGCTACGCCCCGGCTTACCGCTTCGAACAGGTGCTGATCGCGCCGCATGACCATCCGCTGGCCAGCGGAGGCGAACTGGAGCTGGCCGACATCGCGCGCCATCCGTTGGTGCTGCCACCGAAGCGGCAGATCACCTACCGCTTGGTCGACCAAGTGTTCCAGCGCCACCGCATCGCCTACACGGTGGCACTGGAAGTGGGCGGCTGGGAGGTGATCAAGCAGTACGTGGCAATGGGCATGGGCATTTCCATCGTGCCTGCGCTATGCCTGAACGAAGCCGACCACGAACGGCTGGCAGCGCGGTCGATGAAGCGCTGGTTCCCGGAGCGCAGCTACGGGGTGATCGTGCGACGCGGCAAGGCGTTGTCGGCGCAGGCGCGGGCGTTCATCGAGCTGATCCAGCCGGAGTTGTTCAGTCCGCGCGATTACGACCAGAGCGGGCATTCCGAGCGGTGAGAGGTGCTCGGCAGGGCTGCGCCCTGCACCTGCTTCAAGCCAGGGCAACGTCAAAAGCGGGCTATCCGTAGATGGCGAGGTGGGTCCGGTTGCGGGGGACGCCGTAAACCCCGCTCCGCGGTCCGGCCCAGCCGCTGGCGGCTGTGCGTTCGGGCGCTTGCGAAGCAGTGCTTCGCAAGCAAAGCGCCCTCACCCCTGGGGGCTTGGCCGCGGCATCCATGCCGCGGACACCCCCGCAACCGGACCCACCCCGCCTTCGACAGTTCTCCGCGATCTGTCGGAACGGCAGATTGCTCTGGTGGGTGTCGACCTTGGTCGACACGGGGTCGGATCCCGTTGCTGCGCAACGGGCTCTGACCCCATTTCCGGCTGGCGATGAATACACTGGCCCCATGTCCATCGAACTGCGCCACCTGCGTTACTTCCTCGCCGTTGCCGATACGCTGCACTTCGGCCAGGCGGCGGAGCGGTTGGGCATGTCGCAGCCGCCGCTCAGCCAGCAGATCCGTCAGCTGGAGGAACTGATCGGGGCGCGCCTGTTCGTGCGCAGCCATCGCCGCGTGCAGCTGACGCCCGCCGGGCAGCTGCTGCAGGAACGGGCACGGGCCATCGTGCAGCAGGTGGAAGCAGCGGTGGACGAGGTGCAGCGCGCGCAGCGCGGCGAGCAGGGTGAGCTGCATATCGGGCTGACCCGGGCCACGCCGCTGTCACCGCAGATTCCGCGCTCGATCCTGCACTACCGCCAGCGCTTTCCGCAGGTGCGGTTGCAGTTGAGCGAGATGAACACCCTGCAGCAGATCGATGCGCTGCTCGATGGCAGCCTGGACGTGGGCATCATCCGCAAGCGCACGCTGCCCCCGGAGCTGGTGGCACACAGCCTGTTCGTCGATCCGCTGGCCTTGATCGTGCACGCCGAGCACCCTGCCCTGCGCCGGTTGTCGAAACAGGGCACGCTGGCGCTGCGTGATTTTGCCCAGGAGCCGTTCGTGGCGTTCCGCCGCAGTGCCGGTGCCGGCATCCACGACCACATGATCGCGCTGTGCGCAGCGGCGGGCTTCACCCCGCGCATCGTGCAGGAGGCGGGCGAGGCCTCGACGCTGATCAGCCTGGCCGCGGCCGGCCTGGGCGCGGCGATCCTGCCGTCGTCGTGTGATCACATCCGCGTGGAAGGCGCGCGCTTCGTGGCGCTGGCCGATGCCGGTGCGCATTCGGAAGTGCAGCTGGCATGGCACCGCGAAGGGGTGACGCCGCTGATCCGCAACTTCGCCACGCTGCTGCGCGAGGCGTTCGCCGAAGCCTGATTCCGGTAGATGCCAACCTTGGTTGGCCGCCCTGCCAGAGCGCCGACCAAGGTCGGCATCTACCAGAGCAGCGCCGCGCCCCAGTGAAACGCGCGTTGGATCATGCCGCTACCGGCTGCGGGGCGCGTTGCTGCAGTGCCCAGACAATGCCGCCGCCGATCAGGGTCAGCACGGCAGCGAAGGCGCACACCCCCCGCCACTCCCAGGCCGCGTAGGCCAGGCCGCCCACGCCACCCAGCACGCTCGACCCCAGGTAATAGGCGAACAGGTAAAGCGCGGAGGCCTCGGCGCGCATCGTGCCGGCGCGGCTGCCGACCCAGCTGCTGGCCACCGAATGGCCGCCGAAGAAGCCGAACGTGACCAGCGCGATGCCCAGTGCCATCGTGCTCAGCCACGGCATCGCCAGCAGTGCGATGCCGGCGCCGATCAGTGCGAACGAGATCGACAGGATGCGGCCACGCCCGTAACGCGTGGCCTGCTGGCCCATCCACGCCGAGCTGAAGGTGCCGACCAGATACACACTGAAGATCAGCCCGACCACGGTCTGGCTGAGGTGGTACGGCGGTGCCAGCAGGTGGTAGCCCAGGTAGTTGTAGAGGGTGACGAACACGCCCATCAGCACGAACGAGGTGGCGAACAGCCACGGCAGGCCCGGGTCGGCGAACAGCGTGCGCCAGCGCGACGGCAGTTGGCGCAGGCCGTCGCGGCGGGCCTGGAAATGCCGCGATGGCGGCAGTTGCAGCCACAACAGCACGGTGCTGGCGATGGCAATGATCGAGACCACGCCGATGCCCCAGCGCCAGCCCCAGTGGTCGGCGATGATGCCGGCCAGCAGGCGCCCGCTCATGCCACCGATGGCGTTGCCGCCGATGTACAGGCCCATCGCCAGGCCCAGTGCGCGGCTGTCCATTTCCTCCACCAGGTAGGTCATCGCCACCGCCGGTACGCCGCTCAGCGCCAGGCCGAGCAGGGTGCGCAGCACCAGCAGCGTGGTCCAGTCGTCCACCAGTGCGGTGCACAGCGACAGGATGGCTGACGCGAGCAGCGCGGCGATCATCAACGGGCGGCGGCCGATCGCATCGGACAGCAGCCCGGCCAGCAGCATCGCCACCGCCAGGGTGCCGGTGGTCAGCGACAGCGACATCGCGCTGCCGGCTGCGGACACGCCGAAATGACGACTGAACTCGGGCAGCAGCGGCTGCACCGTATACAGCAGGCCGAAGGTGGAGAAGCCAGCCAGGAACAGCGCCAGCGCGGTACGCCGGAAGGCGGGGGTACCCTGCTGGATGCGGGTCTCGGCAGCAGGGTCGACAGTGTGGGGGCGGCGTTCGACGGCCGCCGCGGTTTCGCCAGTCATGGGATCGATGGGCCGGTGGGGGCGGCCGCGCGTGGGAGGGAACGGGCCCCAGACTAGGCCCGTTGATCCAGTCGATCCATAACCTGATAGATCATGATTGATACACAGGAAGTATCAATTCAGCTTACAGCTGCTGCCATTCGAACCCGTCGCCTCGGCGGTAGTACACCGCCAAGGCGCGGCCATACAGTTTGTCGGCGTCGACAAAGCCGAAGAAGCGGCCGTCAAAGCTGTTGCCGCGGTGATCCCCCAACACCAGCACCTTGCCGGCCGGCACCACCAGATCGGCGATGTCCGGGCCGCCGCCCATGTCCAGATCGAGGCGGGCGCGGCGCTGGCCGAAGGCTTCCACGTCCTGCAGGTCGGCGATCTGCAGCGGCTGGCCGTTGATGCTCAGATGGCCCTCATGCAGCTGCACGTGGTCGCCGGCCACCGCCGCCACGCGCTTGATCAGGCGGGTGCCATCGGCCGGCGAGTCGAACACCGCCACTTCGCCACGCTGCGGGCTGCCGGTCGCCATCAGTTCCTGGCCAGTGAACGGCAGGCGCAGGCCATAGGCGCGCATGTCCACCACCACCCGGTCGCCGGGCTGCAGGGTCGGCTGCATCGAGCCACTGGGCACCACGTAGTGGTTGGCCAGGGTGTCGCGGGCGGCGGCCAGCAGGCCGAGCATCACCAGCAGCGGCAATGCTTCCTTCTTCAGCCAGGTAAGCGCACGTTCGGAAAAGGGAGGGCGGGCAACAGCATCCATGGCAGGCTCCGGGTGGTCGGTAGCGGTATCAGACCACACGCAGGCGTCGCAGGTTCCCGCCAGCACGGGACAGGGGTTACGCAGGTTTTACGCCCCGGCCCGGCGACGGGCATCGCACCTTTACGGCCAGCGCGCGCATCGTGTGCCCACCGCGCCACAGGGCGCATTCCGCAAGGTGTTGTATGACCCTCCTGGTGATCCGCCACGCATCTCCGTCGGCGCCGCGCCCGCAGCTGCCGACGCAGTTGAGCGGCCATCGCGTGCTGTGCAGCGACTGCGCCAGCCTGTCCGAAGTGCGCCAGTGCCTGTGCCAGCCGCAGGCGCGCTCGGCCGACTGGGTGCTGCTGGATGTCGGCACCGCCGACGAGGCGCAGTGGCAGGCCGAAGGTGGCGCGCTGCAGGCGGCACTGGAACGGCTGCCGGCGCAGTACATCGAGCTGCAGGCCCGCAGCGAGCCGGGGCTGGATGCACGCCTGCGGCTGCAGCACGGTCCGGCCGCAGTGGTGGTCGACCAGCGCAGCCAGCAGGCCGGTTATCCGTTGTCGCTGGCCATCGTTGGCCGCCGCCTGGCGCAGGAGGGCTGAGCCATGTCGATCTTCATCATCCGTGGCCCGGAAGCGGCCGGTGCGCTGATCCGTACCGCGATGCCGCTGCCGGCGCCGGTCCTGAAGTCGCTGGTGCATCGCGCCATCGACGCCGGCACCAGCGTGGCGATCCGCGCCTGTGGTTCGGAGCAGGAACTGCTGGACGCGCTGCGCGTGGCCGACCACAGCCGTGGCGAGGTGACCCTGCTCGATCCGGGTGCGTGTGCCAACAGCCTGCGCCTGCAGCGCCTGCTGCCCTACCTGCACAACGCCTACGTGGAAGTGCATGACGACGGTGCGGTGGCCGAACCGTGCCTGCCGGCCGGGGTTGGCCAGCGACTGGGCATCGCCGCCGGCTACGGCGCGCAGAGCTATGTGCTGGCGCTGGACATCGCGCTGGATCACCTGGGGTTGGCCGAACAGGCGAACCGGGTGCATGTAGGGACGTGATGGCCGGCCAGCGGCCGGCACCTGGTAGTGCCGGCCGCTGGCCGGCAACCTCAACAGCGACAGCAAAGGCTGGATTTCCGTGGGATGGCGGGGTGGGTCCGCTTGCGGGGGACGCCGTGAATCCGTCCATGGAGGCTTAGCCGCGCCATCCATGGCGCGGATACCCCCGCAACCGGACCCAGCCCACCTTCGACATATTCCTGCGATCTGCAGTAGATCCACGCCATGCGTGGATGAGCGGTAACTGCAGAATTCATCGATGACATCGACGCAAAAGAAAAACGGCGGGGCTGCCCCCGCCGTTTTCGCTTTCTTACTTACTTCAGCCCGCGGAACTTCAGCAGCGGCTCCACCGACGGGTCCTTGCCGCGGAAATCGCGGTACAGGGTCGACAGCTCCACGCTGTTGCCACGCGAGAGGATCTTGTCGCGGAACTCCTGGCCGTTGGCCGCCGTCAGGCCACCGTGTTCGGTGAACCACTGGTAGGCGTCATGGTCCAGCACTTCCGCCCAGAAGTAGGCGTAGTAACCGGCCGAGTAACCGCCACCCCAGATATGGTCGAAGTAGGTGGTGCGGTAACGCGGCGGCACCTGCGGCAGGTCGACCTTGAACTTCTTCAGCGCGCTGGCTTCAAAGGCGCCCACATCCTGCAGCGGCGCGTCGGCCTTCTGCGTGTGCCAGGCCAGGTCAAGCAGCGCAGCCGACAAGTACTCGGTGGTCGCGTAGCCCTGGTTGAAGCTGCGTGCCTTGAGGATCTTGTCGACCAGTTCCTGCGGCATCGCCTCGCCGGTCTTGTAGTGCTTGGCGTAGTGGGCGAACACCTTCGGGTCCAGCGCCCAGTGCTCGTTGAACTGCGAGGGGAACTCGACGAAGTCGCGCGAGGTGGCGGTGCCGGCGATCGACGGGTACTTCACGTTCGAGAACATGCCGTGCAGTGCATGGCCGAACTCATGGAACATGGTGGTGACGTCGTCGAAGCTGATCAGCGCAGGCTGGCCGGCGGCCGGCTTGGTGAAGTTGCAGACGTTGTAGACCACCGGCTTGGCACCGGTCAGGCCGTCCTGTTCAACGAACACGTCCATCCAGGCGCCGCCGGACTTGCTGTCACGCTTGAAGTAGTCGGTGTAGAACAGGGCCAGCGAGGTACCGTCCTTGTCGAACACTTCGTACACCTTCATGTCCGGGTTGTAGGTCGGAATGTCGGTACGCGGCTTGAAGGTGATGCCGTACAGCTGGGTGGCGGCGTAGAAGACGCCGTTCTGCAGCACGTTGTCCAGTTCGAAGTACGGCTTGATCTGCGACTCGTCCAGATCGTACTTGGCCTTGCGCACCTGCTCGGCGTAGAAGTCCCAGTCGGACGCCGCAACCTGGAAGCCGCCCTTCTGCGCGTCGATCACCTTCTGGATCTCGCCGGCTTCGGCGCGGGCCTTGGCGGTGGCGGCCGGCACGGTGTCGGTCAGCAGCTTCAGCGCGGCGGCCGGGGTCTTGGCCATCTGGTCGCCCAGCTGGTAGTCGGCGAAGGTATCGAAGCCGAGCAGCTTGGCCTTCTGCGCACGCAGCTGGGCCAGGCGCTGCACGGTCTGCCGGGTGTCGTTGGCATCGCCACGCTCGGCGCGGGTCTCCGAAGCCTTCAGCACGGCCGCGCGCTGGTCACGGTCGCTGAGCGAGCCGAGCACCGGCTGCTGGGTGGTGTTCTGCAGCGGCAGCACGAACTTGCCGTCCAGCTTGCGATCCTTGGCGGCGGCGGCCGCGTTGTTGATCGCGTCCTCGTCCAGCCCGGCCAGCTTGGCCTTGTCGTCGACGACCACGGCGGCGGCGGCGGTGGCGGCCACCAGGCGGGTGTGGAACTGGGTGGAGAGCGTGGTCTCTTCCACGTTCAGCTTGCGCAGCGATGCCTTGTCGGCGTCGGACAGCTGCGCACCGGCACGCACCAGGCCGTCGTAGTAGTGCTCGACCAGGCGCTTCTGCACCGGGTCCAGCTCCAGCGTGTCGCGCTGGTCATAGATCGACTTCACACGCGCGAACAGCTTCGGATCGAGGTTGATCTCGTCCTGGTGCGCGGCCAGCTTCGGCGCCACTTCTTCCTGGATCTTCTGGCGCGCGTCGTTGGTATCGGCCTGGACCAGGCCGAAGAAGATGCGCGACACGCGGGTCAGGGTTTCGCCGCTGCGCTCCATCGCCACGATGGTGTTGTCGAAGGTGGCCGGTTCGCTGCTGTCGGCGATCTTGCGCACGTCGGCCAGGTGCTGGCGCATGCCTTCCTCGAAGGCCGGCAGGTAGTCGCTGTCCTTGATCTTGTCGAACTGCGGCGCCTGGAACGGCAGCGTGCTGGCGCTCAGCAGCGGATTGGTGGAGGCTTCGGCCGGCTGCTGGGCCGGGGTCTTCTGGGCTTCGGACACGGGGGTGGACTCCTTGCCGGAACAGGCCGCCAGCGCCAGGCTGATGGCGGCGGCCAGGACTACGGTACGCGACATGTAAAACGCTCCTTGGGCAGACGGTATGGAATACCAGCCCTCCACCCTACTCCTGTCGCGCTCGCCCGGCATGTGCCGGACGTGGCGTCTATGCGGGGCCTGCCGGCCGGCTCAGACCGTGCCGCGGGTCTTGCCGATCCAGGGCCGGTAGAACTCGCGGATGGCGGCCATGTCGGCGGCGTCATCACCGCTGGGCGTGAACAGCGGCCCGATGCCGATGGTCTTTTCCGGGTAGTGGAAGTACGCGGCCAGGATCGGCACGTCGGCCATCCGCGCGATCTTCAGGAAGCCAGCCTTCCAGTCCTTCACCGCCTTGCGGGTGCCTTCGGGGGTGATCGCGAACCACATCTTCTCGTTGTTGCGCAGCAGGTCCACCGCCTGGCCAACGGTACCCTGCGGCGAGCTGCGGTCGAGCGGGATCACCCCCAGCTTGTGCAGCAGCGGGCCCAGCGGCCACCAGAACAGCGAGGCCTTGCCCAGCACCTTCACCTTCATGCCCAGCGCGATCTTGGCCGCCATGCCCCACAGCCCGTCCCAGTTGGACGAATGCGGCGCGATGATGAACACCAGCCGGGGAATGTCAGGCAGGGTGCCGGTCACCTTCCAGCCGCCCATGCGCAGGGTGCAGCGCGCCAGCCAGCGCAGGAAGGCATTGGGTTTGACCTGCGGCATCTGCGGCGGCACGGCCGGCAGCAACGGAGTCGGGTTGTTCAAGCAATCACTCCCAGTCACGTGATGAGCGCCCGCGCTTGATCTGCGCGCGCCCGCGTTTGGCGTCCAGACGACGCAGTTTCGACCCGAGGGTCGGCTTGGTGGCCTTGCGCGGCTTGGGCACGCTCAGCCCGGCCTGGATGAAGGCCGCCAGCCGATCGCGCGCATCCTCGCGATTGCGATCCTGGGTCCGGAACCGTTGCGCATCGATGACCAGCACGCCTTCGCCGGTCATGCGCCGGTCACGCCGCGCCAGCAGGCGCGTGCGCAACGGCTCGGGCAACGAGGGCGAGTTGGCCACGTCGAAACGCAGTTCCACCGCGGTGGAGACCTTGTTGACGTTCTGCCCGCCGGCGCCACTGGCGCGCACGAACCGCTCGACGATCTCGCCGTCGGGGATTTCAAGTTGCGCGCTGATGGTGACCGGTCCACTGCCCATCCGCGCATTGTAGCGGCAGCCACGCCCTGCAGTGCGGCATCGCGCACCCTATGCCGCCGATCAGGTACCGAACACGCCGCCTTCGCCTTGGCTGCGGGTATGCTGGCCGTCCCATGTACCGCAGGAAGCCCGCATGACCCGCACCGCACCCGCCCTGCCGTCCCTGCTGCGCCGCGCCGCCCTGCTGCTGGCGCTGGCCGCGGCCAGTGTGCCGGCCCTGGCCGCGCCGCCGACCGATGGCGACATCAACCGCCTGCTCTCGGCCTCGCGCGCGCAGAGCATGATCGACACCATGCTGCCGCAGATCGAGGCGATGCAGCAGCAGCAGTTCCAGCAGGTGGCCGCGCAGCGCCAGCTCAACGCCCAGCAGCAGGAGCAGCTGAAGCGGATCCAGGCGCGGACCAGCCAGACCCTGCGCCAGGCCCTGTCATGGCAGCAGCTGCGGCCGATGTACGTGGACCTGTACAAGAAGACCTTCAGCAAGGAAGACGTGCTGGCGATGGCCGAGTTCTACGAGAGCGCGGCCGGCCAGAGCCTGCTGGACAAGACCCCGGCGCTGATGCAGAACGTGATGGTGGCCATCCAGGCGCGCATGCAGCCGCTGTTCGCGGACCTGCAGAAGGACCTGGAAGCAATCGTCAACGAACCGGAAAAGAAGTGAGGTAGGGCCGGCCGCTGGCCGGCTCCCCGGTACATCTGGAATCGCGTAGCTGCCGGCCAGTGGCCGGCACGACCGTCAAGCGCTATCCACCTGCCAGCCGAACAGGTCCAGCGCCTTCTGGAACCCAGCGTCCAGCGGCGCGCGTACATCCACCGTGCCACCGTCGGGATGCGGGAACCGCAGGCGCTCGGCGTGCAGCAGCATGCGATGCACGCCCTGCATACGGAAGATGCGGTTGTGGCGGCCATCGCCATGGCTGGTGTCGCCGATCATGTGGTGCGACAGGTGCTTGAGGTGGCGACGGATCTGCCGGAAGCGCCCGGTCTGCGGCCGGCAGCGCAGCAACGCATAACGCGAACTGCTGAACTCGCCGATCGGCACCGACAGCTCGCCGGTGGCCAGGCGCTGGAAATCAGTGATCGCCGGCTTCTTCACCGCCTTGCCCGGGCCGCCGTCCAGTTCATGGTCGACCTGCCAGGCGAGCTCGGCCGGCCAGCCCCGGCACACGGTCAGGTAGTCCTTCAGCACTTCGCCGCCCATCAGCGCCTTGCCCAGCGCGCTGGCGGTATCGCGGTCGAAGGCCAGCAGCAGGCAGCCGCTGGTCGCCCGGTCCAGGCGATGGACCAGGAAGATCGGGCGGCCCAGCTGCTCGCGCAGGCGGTCGGCCAGGAAATCGTCTTCGCCGCGGGCCAGCTTGCTGTCGTGGACCATCAGCCCGGCCGGCTTGTTGACCACGGCCAGGCGCTCATCCAGGTGCAGCAGCTGCAGGGGTGCGGTGTCGGTCTCGACCGCAGCGAGGGTGTCGGGTTCGGTGCTCACCGCGGGATTATAAGGGCCTGCTTCCTGCAGAGCCGAGCCCATGCTCGGCTGCTCTGCGCGACCGGCAACAGCGTGCCAACCAAGGTTGGCACCTACCTGTAGGGCAGTCAGGCGTTGCGCACCGCCAGCAACTCGCCGTTGCCCACCGGCACCAGGCTGCTGCTGAAGCCGGCGTCGGCTGCAAGCAGCGCGCGCAGCGGCTCCATCTGCGCGGCATGCGAGATCGCGTTGTCCACCACCAGCAGGCCACCGGGCCGCAGCACCCGGCGCAGCTGCGGCCACCAGCCGGCGTACTGTTCGCGGTCCGAATCGAGGAACAACAGATCGAGACTGGCATCGGCGGCCTGCGCAAGCCACTGGCCGGCATCGGCATGGACCAGCGTGATGCGCTCAGCCAGGCCACTGCGCACGAACGTCGCTCGCGCCATCGCCACCTTGTCTTCGGCGTACTCCAGCGTGGTCACGTGGCCGCCGATGGCGGCGGCGGCTTCGGCCAGCCAGAGCGTGGAGTAGCCGTTGGAGGTGCCGATCTCCAGTACGCGCCGTGCTGCACCGAAACGCACCAGTACCGACAGGAACTCACCGGTCTGCGGCGTGATGTTGAGCATGCGCCGGGCACGTTCGGTCTCGCGTGCGTCGTTATCGGCACCGAAACGCGCCAGTTCGTCCCTCAATACCGAAAGCTGCATCGCTGTCGCCTCTTTCATTTGCCGCGTCAGGGCGGCCATTGTGGCCGATCAAGTCACATTTTCAGATTGATCCTAATCTTTCGCGTTGCTCGAGTTGCGATAGTTCCGCCTCTTTCGCGCGGGACGTTCCACCTGCCCGCCGCTCCCTCGGTTTTCGCAAGGACACGGCCATGGCCTTCGACATTCTGGCAATCGGCGCCCACCCCGACGACATCGAACTCGGCTGCGGTGGCAGCCTGGCCAAGCTGGCACGCACGGGTGCGCGCATCCATGCGCTGGTGCTCAGCCGCGGCGGCCGCGGCTGCCACACCGGTATCGACCGCAGCGATGAATCCCACCGCGCCCTGCACCGACTCGGAGTCGGCCACGTGATCCAGCAGGATTTTCCGGACACGCGTTTCCCGGGCTGCCGCAACGACATCATCGCGGCCATCGAGCAGGCCTGCGCCACGCTCGTGCCGCATCGCGTCTACACGATGTGCGGCGAGGACCATCACCAGGATCACCGCACCGTCCACGAGGCATCGATCATCGCCTGCCGCAGTGTCCCGCAGATCCTCTGCTACGAGAGTCCCAGCACCCTGCCGCAGTTTGCACCCCAGGTATTCGAAGACATCAGCGCGCAGCTGGACCTGAAGATCCACGCCCTGCGCGAGCATGCCAGCCAGAGCGATCGCCAGTACATGCAGGAGGACCATCTGCGCTGCCACGCACAGTTCCGCGGGCAACAGATCGGTATCGGCCCCAGCGAGGGCTTTCTGCCCCATCGGCTGGTGCTCTGATGAAGACGCTGCTGTTCCTGGCCATGTGCGTCTTCATCCTGGTGCGTATCTGCATGCTGCTGTCGCGCCGGCCGAGTACGCACCTGTACAGCATCGACGCGATCGTTCCGGCCTACAACGAAGCCCCGTGCCTGGAGCGCTCGTTGACCAGCCTGCTGCAGAACCCTTACCTGGCCCGGGTGATCTGCGTGAATGATGGCTCCACCGATGACACCGCTGCGGTGCTCGATGCGCTGCAGGCACGCTGGCCGGGGCGTCTGGTGGCGGTACACCAGGCCAACACCGGCAAAGGCGGGGCATTGATGCACGGCCTGCAGCACGCCACCGCCGAACAGGTGTTCCTGACCGACGCCGACACCCATATCGATCCGCGCGGGCATGGCCTGGGATACCTGCTGGACGAAATCGAGCGTGGGGCCGATGCGGTCGGCGGCGTGCCCTCGTCCAGCCTGGAAGGCGCCGGTTTCCTGCCGCATGTGCGTGCCAGCCTGAAACTGCCGATGATCGTGATCAAGCGCAGCTTCCAGCAGTGGCTGGGCGGCGCGCCGTTCATCGTCTCCGGCTCGTGCGGCCTGTTCCGCACCTCGGTGCTGCGCAAGGTCGGCTTCTCCGACCGCACCCGCGTGGAAGACCTGGACATGTCCTGGTCGCTGGTCGCGCAGGGTTACCGCGTGCGCCAGAGCGTTCGCTGCGTGGTCTACCCGCAGGAGTGCAACACGCTGGTGGAGGAATGGCGGCGCTGGCGGCGCTGGATTGTCGGCTATGCGGTCTGCATGCGCCTGCATCGCGGCCTGCTTCTGACCCGCTTCGGCCTGTTCAGCATCCTGCCGATGATGCTGCTGGCGCTGGCCGGCATCGTGCTGACCCTGCAGGTCTGGTTCGGCGCGGCGATGCTGCATGGACCCGCCGGCCTGGCATTGGCGGTGATGCCGCTGTTCTGGATAGGCGTGGTCATGCTGCTGGCGCTGATCAGCGCCATCCATCATCGCCGCGCCTGGCTGGTGCCTGCCGCCGCCTTCTCGATGCTGTATGTACTGCTTGCCTATGCGATCTGGGTGATGCACGGCCTTGCCGGGCTGTTCACCGGCCGCGAGCCGGTACGCGACAAGCCGACGAGGTATCCGCATGTGGTGGAATGATCTCACCGCCCTGGCCGATGCGCTCCCGGCACTGGCATCCCACATCGATTCCAGCGCCCAGGTGTCGCCACGTGCAACCGTGCAGGGGACCGTGTGCATCGGTGCCGGCAGCCGCATCTGCGACGGAGCCCATCTGCAGGGCCCGATATCGATCGGCCGTGATTGCCTGATCGGCAACAACGCGCTCCTGCGTGGCCCGCTGCGCATCGGCGATGGCGCCCGCATCGGCTTTGCCAGCGAACTGAAGAACGCGTTGATCGGCGAGAGCGTCAGCATCGGTCCGCAGTGCTTCATCGGCGACAGCCGTATCGATGCCCGCGCCTATCTTGGCGCGCTGGTGCGCACCAGCAACCATCGCCTGGATGGCGCGACGGTCGCCGTGCACATCGAAGGCGCCGTCATCGACAGCCAGCGCGACAAGCTTGGCGCGTGGATCGGTGAAGGCGCCTCGCTGGGCGTCGGCGTGATCATCCTGCCCGGTCGCATCATCGCACCGGGCAGCCAGTTCGGACCGCGCATCACCGTGGAACGAAACCTGCCGCCGGGCCGTTACCGGCTGCTGCAGTCGCTGCATTCCCAACCCCTGGAGTAACCCCATGCGATTGATCTTCCGTGGCGCGCTGCCATGCGCCCTGTTGCTGGCTGTGTCCAGCGCCCATGCCGGCGTCGACCGTGTTTCGATGCAGCTGGACCATGCCGACTACACCGACAGCTTCGGCAAGCGCGACGTGCAGACCCTGGATGTGGCCGGCCGCAACGGCCACACTCGTTGGCACCTCGGCCTGGCCCATGGTGAACGCGACTTTGGCAGCAGGCGCTTCAGCGGCAACCGCGTGCAGGCCTCGCTGCACCAGCGCTGGAGCCCGCGGTTGTCCACCCGCACCGCCGTCACTGCGTCCAACGATGATCCGGTGTTCGTGAACCGCCAGGTCAACCAGGACCTGCAGTGGAAGGTGGCGCCGCAGACCGTGCTCAGCGTGGGCGGCAAGTACGCGCAGTACCACGCCGGCGCGTACGTGAGCGGCTGGTCGGTGGGCGCCTCGCATTACTTCCCGCGCGTGACCGCCTCGCTGCGCCACGAGCGGCACCGTCAGTCCAATGGGCCCGACGGCCATGGCACCACGCTGTCGCTGCGCCTGAAGGACGCCCAGGGCCGCGGTTCAACCCAGCTGTGGCTGGGCACCGGCACGTCCGGCTACGCGGCAGAGTCCGATCCGCTGCTGCTGCGCGAACACGATGCGCGGCGCGCCTTCCTGCGCCGCAGCCAGCCGCTGGGCGAACATCTGGTGCTGGACATGGGCATCGGCAAGACCTGGCACAAGACCCGCCTGGACACCTTCCAGAGCGTGCAGTCGCACGTGGGCCTGGGCTACCACTGGTAAAAACCCGGGGTGGGTCGGCGGCATGCATCGCCGCCGGCCCTCAGCCTGACCGGCTCAGCGCCACCACGCGCGCAGCAGCGCCACTGCGCCAACCGCGCCGGACAGCCAGCTCCACATCGGCAGGTCACCCCAGTACCAGCCCGGCGGTTGCAGCACGTACATCAGGGCCGCGATGGCCAGCAGGCCAACGCCGGTGATCGCCCCTACCGCGCGCTTCTGCAGGCGCTGCAGGCTGGCATCGAGCGCGACCAGATCGCGCGAGCGCATCGCCAGTTCGTGGCGGCCTTCCACCTGCTGGGTCAGCCAGGCGTGTACCAGCCGCGGCATGTCCGGCGCATGGGTCATGATCTCCGGCAGGCGCTTGCCGATCTCGCGCACCACCCGGCGCGGGCTGTAGCGCTCGCGCAGGATCTTCGCCAGTACCGGCTTGGCCACTGCCCAGATGTCGATCTGCGGATCGAGCTGGCGGCCGACACCTTCGATGTTCAGCAGGGTCTTCTGCAGCAGGATCAGCTGCGGCTGCAGGGTCAGCTGGTAGCGCTGCGCCACGCGGAACAGCTTCATCAGCACTTCGGCCAGCGAGATCTGCGACAGCGGGCGGGTGAAGTACGGCTCACACACCGAACGCACCGCCGCTTCCAGATCATCGATGCGCACGTGGTCCGGCATCCAGCGTGCCTGCACGTGCAGTTCGGCGATGCGGCGGTAATCGCGGTTGAAGATGGCCATGAAGTTCTCGGCCAGGTAGTACTGATCTTCCTGCGAGAGCTGGCCCATGATGCCGAAGTCCAGCGCGATGAAACGCGGGTTGGCACGGCGCGCCGGATCGGTGTCGACCCAGATGTTGCCGGCGTGCGCGTCGGCATGGAAGAAGTTGTCGCGGAACACCTGGGTGTAGAACACCCGCACGCCCTTGGCGGCCAGCGCCTTGCGGTCGATGCCGGCCTTGTCCAGCGCGGCGATGTCATCGGACGGGATGCCCCATACGCGTTCCAGGGTCAGCGCACGCTCGGCGGTGTGGCTCCAGATCACTTCCGGCACGTACAGGTCGTCGCTGTTTTCCCAGAAGCGGCGCAGCACGCTGGCATTGGCGCCTTCGCGCTGCAGGTCCAGTTCGGCAGCCAGGGTGTTCTCGACTTCGGCCACTACCTCACGCGGCCGGATCTTGTCGGCACGCGGGTGGGTGCGCTCGACCAGCGCGGCCAGCGAGTTGAGCAGGGCGATGTCGGCGTCGATCTGCTTCTCGATGCCTGGGCGCAGCACCTTGACCACCACCTGGCGGCCGTCGGCAAGCGTCGCTGCGTGCACCTGCGCGATCGAGGCCGAAGCCAGCGGTTCGGTGTCGAAGCTGGCAAACGCCTCGCTCACCGGCAGGCCAAGCGCTTCTTCGACGATGCGACGCGCGGTATCACCATCGAACGGCTTGACCCGGTCCTGCAGCAGGGTCAGCTCGTTGGCCACGTCCGGCGGTACCAGGTCGCGGCGGGTCGACAGGATCTGGCCGAACTTGACGAAGATCGGGCCCAGGTCCTGCAACGCCAGGCGCAGGCGAGCGCCGCGCGATTGTGCGGCAATATCGGCCGAAGCGCGCGGCACGAACGGCTTGGCCAGGCGCAGCCAGCGCTCGGCCGGCGTGCCCTGCAGCAGATCGTCGAGGCGGTAACGCAGGATCACCCGGCCGATGCGGCTGGCCCGCAGCACCGCCTTCATGCGGCACCCCGCAGGCGCTGCACGCGCGCGCCCAGGCGCTCGACGTCATCGCGCAGCACGTCCACGTCGTCATGGAAGGCATCCAGCTCGGCGCGCGGCACCACATCACGCGATTCCTCGGTGATGAATTCGGCTGCGCTGTGGGCCAGGTCGATCGCGCCCTGGCGTGCGTGCTGCAGCGCGCTGCGCAGGGTGTTGGCCACCTGCACGCCCAGCACCTCGCCGAATACGCTGACGAACGGCTGCTGCCAGTCCGGATCGAAGCCCTTGGCCAGCTGCTGCAGGCGGCGCGCCAGTTCGGCGTCGCCGGCCACGCGCACGCGGCCCTTGCCGGTGCTGTCGGCGCGGCGCGCGTTGGCCAGCAGTGGCAACTGCGCCAGCACGCCGGCCAGGCTGCTGCGCACGGCCAGATCGGCTTCCTGCGTGTCGACCGGGCCAACCCGCAGCTGATCGCCCTCGACGCTGATGCGCATCGCCAGCGAAGGCGCTTCCAGGGTCAGGTCGATATGCCGGCCGTCGAGGCTGGCCAGCGCATGGCGGGTATCCGGATCCAGCGCGAGGGCACGGTTCAGGGCGATCTGCAGGGCGCGGCCGGCGACCGGCTTGAGGGACTTGAGCAGGGAGAGAGCCATGTGCGCATTCTACCTGCGTGGGTGGGGGGCTTGGGCCGGGCTGCCGCCCGGCACCCGCAGATGCAACTGCCAGAGCAACATCAAAGGCTGGCTTCCTGTGGGAGGCGGGGTGGGTCCGGTTGCGGGGGACGCTGCAAGTACGTCCCTGTAAGCTCGGTCGCCGCATCCATGCGGCTCACGCCCCCGCAACCGGACCCACCCCGCCTTCGACAGGTTCCTGCTGCTGTGGGTGGGTGTCGACCTTGGTCGACACGGTAGATCCACGCCATGCGTGGATGGATATCCGGTTCATCTGTGCCTCACCTGGGTGGCAGCGGAAGGTTCATGCTGTACGGCCACGCAACGCACAGGACATCGCAACACCATGGCAAGGACCCGGGTCGGCATCATCTTCGGGGGCAAGTCCTCCGAGCACGAAGTTTCGCTGCAGTCGGCGAAGAACATCCTCGATGCCCTCGACCGCGAGCGCTTCGAGCCGGTGCTGGTCGGCATCGACAAGCAGGGCCAGTGGCATCTGAGCCAGCCGGACACCTTCCTGCTCAATGCCGATGATCCGTCGCGCATCGCGCTGCATCGCTCCGGGCAGTCGCTGGCGGTCCTTCCCGGCACGGAGCAGGCGCAGCTGCAGCCCTCCGATGCGGCCAGCGTGCTGGGCCAGATCGATGTGGTGCTGCCGATCGTGCACGGGCCGCTGGGCGAGGACGGTGCGCTGCAGGGCCTGCTGCGCATGGCCAACCTGCCCTTCGTGGGTTCGCCGGTGCTGGGCTCGGCGGTGGCGATGGACAAGGATGTGACCAAGCGCCTGCTGCGTGATGCCGGGCTGCAGGTAGCGCCGTGGCTGTGCATCCGTCGCCATCAGGCGGCGGCCGTCGATGTCGAGGCGGTGATCGCGCAGCTCGGCCTGCCACTGTTCGTCAAGCCGGCCAACCAGGGTTCATCGGTGGGTGTAAGCAAGGTCAAGGACGCGGCCGGCTTTGCCGAGGCACTGGCGCTGGCGTTGCGCTACGACCACAAGGTGCTGGTGGAGTCGGCGGTGGTCGGCCGCGAGATCGAGTGCGCGGTGCTGGGCAACGGACAGCCACAGGCCAGCGTGTGCGGCGAGGTGGTGGTGCACGACGAGTTCTATGCGTACGACACCAAGTACATCAACGAAGGCGGTGCCGACGTGGTGGTACCGGCGGACATCGACGCTGCCACCCAGGCGCGCATCCAGAAGATCGCGCTGCAGGCCTATCAGGCGCTGGAGTGTGCCGGCATGGCGCGCGTGGATGTGTTCCTCACCGCAGACGGCGAGATCGTCATCAACGAGGTCAACACGCTGCCGGGCTTCACCCGCATCAGCATGTACCCGAAGTTGTGGGGTGCGAGCGGCGTGGACTACACCAGCCTGATCACGCGGCTGATTGAACTGGCGCTGGAGCGCCATGAGGGAGACAGGCGGCTTCTGTAGCGTCGAGCCATGCTCGACTCATGAAAAGCGGTCGAGCATGGCTCGACCCTACAAGAGGGCGTGCCGGCCAGCGGCCGGCACTACCCTGCGGTCTTCTACCCGCGCTTGCGGAACATCGAGATCACCGCCAGTACCAGGAACACAACAAACAGGATCCAGGCGATGTTGCTGGCAGCACCGGCAATGCCGGAGAAACCGAGCACGGCGGCGATGATGGCGATGACAAAGAAAATGACGGCGTAATGCAGCATGGCGCTCCTCGCAGATGTCCGGGCCGTTGGATGGCGTGGGTCCATCCTCCCGATCTGGCGGTGTGCAACCGGTGATGGCGATCTATGCGGCAGATGAAGCCTTCAGCCTGCGCAGGCCTTCCTCGATGCTGACCTGCGGCACGTAGCCGAAATCGCGCCGTGCCGGCTCCATGCTGTACCAGTGCGGCGTACACAGCTGCTCGGCCAGGAAACGGGTCAACGGCGGTTCGCCACGCAGGCGCAGCAACGGCCACAGCCGCTCGCAGACCGCGCCGATGCGATAGGCGGTCCTGAAGCTGATCGCCTTGTCCACCGTCGGCGCACCCACGGCGGCCAGCAGCTTGTTGACCAGCTCGCGCATCGGCAGTGGTTCGCCGTTGGAGATGAAGTACGCCCTGCCGGCGCAGGCCGCGCCCGGTGCCAGGGCTTCGAAGGCGAGGAAGTGTGCCAGCGCGGCGTTGTCGATGTAGGTGGTATCGACCTTGTTGTTGCCGTCGCCGACCAGGCGCAGGCGACCCTGCCGCGCGCGCTCGGCCAGGCGCGGCACCAGCTGCTGGTCGCCGGGCCCCCAGATCAGGCGCGGGCGCAGCGCTACCGTCGCCAGCGTCGCATCATTGGCCGCCAGCACGCGTTGTTCGGCAATCGCCTTGGTCGCCGCATACGGGGCCTGGAAATCTTCGCCGTACGGCACCTCGTCGGCGCCCAGGCCTTCCACCGGGTGGGTCGCGCGATGAGTCACGCTGGGCGTGGAGGTGTAGACCAGCCGGCTGATGCCATGGGCGCGGCACGCGGCAATGACGTTGTCGGTGCCGACCACGTTGGCCTGGTGGTAGCTGTCATAGCTGCCCCAGGCGCCGGCCTTGGCGCCGTTGTGGAACACCGCATCGACGCCGGCCACCGCATGCAGCACCGCCTGCGCATCAGCCAGGTCGCCACGGATCTGGCCCACGCCCATCGCCTGCAGTTCCGGGTAGTGGCTGCGGTTGAACGCCAGCACCTGGTGGCCACGTTCGACCAGCCCACGGCACAGCGCCTGGCCAAGGAAACCACCCCCACCGGTGACCAGGATCTTCATGCGCGCTTCTCCAGTTCGGCGCTGGCCCAGACGGCGAGCTTCTCGCGGCCGATCTTGGCGTTGTGACGGATATCGACGGGGAACGCCGGATGCACCAGGAAATGCTGCAGGCCGGCCTCAGGCACGCGGGCTGCTGCGTGAGCGCGCAACGCTTCCTGCAGTGCCGGGCTGTCGGACTGGCCACGCTGCAGTTCCACGCACAGCACCGGTACCTGCACACCGGCCGCGCCAACGCCGACCAGCGCACTGCGCGCCACGCCGGCGACGGTGTTGAACACCGGCTCGACCTGCTCGGTGTACAGCGGCCCGCGTGCGGTTTCCACGCGCTGCGTCTTGCGCCCGCAGAACCACAGGCGGCCCTGCGCATCGAAGTACCCCACGTCGCCCATGCGGTGCACGATGCGGATGCTGCCGTCGGCCAGGGTTTCGCTGATCTTCGCCGACGCGGTGGCCTGCGGGCGGTTGAAATAGCTGTCGGTGGTGGTCGGCCCGGCCACGGTGATCTCGCCCACCTCGCCGGTGGCCAGCACGCGTGCCTGACCCCAGTCCGGCAGCGGGGCATCATCGATGGCGATGATGCGCACCTCGTTCGGCTCCACCACGCTGCCCACGCAGGTGCCGGCGCCCGCTTCGGTGGCGGCACGGGTGCGCTCCAGCTCGCGGCCTTCAACCACGGCCACCGGCAGGCACTCGGTGGCGCCATACGGCGTCCAGAACTGCGCATCGGCCGGCAGCAGGCGGCGGATGGTGGCCACTACGTCCGGCGGCACCGGCGCACCGGCCGAGGTCACCCGGGTCACGGTCGGCAGCGGGCGGCCATGCCTGGCCAGCACGCGCATGAGGGCCGGCGAGCCGAACAGCTGGGTCACGCCGAAGCGCTGGATGGCGTCGTGCAATCGTGCCGGATCGGCCTGTGCCGGCCGCGTCGGGTCCATGTCCGGGATCACCGAGGTCAGGCCCAGCGCCGGATCGAACAGCGCAAAGGGCGGGAAGGTCGGCAGGTCCACCCCACCGGCTTCCATGCCGAACGCGCTGCCCAGCAGCTGGATCTGGCCGACGAAGTGGCGGTGACGATAGACCACGCCCTTGGGCACGCCGGTGGAACCGCTGGTGAACAGGATCGCCGCCATCTCCTCGCCATCGGTGCCGGCCAGCATCGGCCCACCATTGGCGCCTGCGCGCTCGAGTGCGGCCAGGGTGGTTCCACCCCAGCCGAGGCGGCGGCCGACAGTGACCAGGCGGGTGGCCGACGGCGCCCAGCGCAGCGCCAGCCGCGCCACATGCGCCAGCGGGATGCCGATGAAGGCCTCCGGCTGCGCCTCGTCCAGGCATTGCTTCAGCGCACGCCTGTCGATGCCGGGGTCGACCAGCACCGGCACCGCGCCCAGCTTGAACAGGGCGAACATCAACAGGAAGAACTCCGGCGACGGCCGCACCATCACCACCGTGCGCACGCCGCGGCCAATGCCGTAGCCGGCCAGGCCGGCCGCCATGGCATCGCTGCGCGCGTCCAGCTGGCGGTAGTCCAGGGTCACGTCATAGGCCGCCATGCCATTGCCGGCACCGCGGCGGCCGGGGCAGCGGATGGCGATCTGGTCAGGGCGTTCGCGAGCCAGTTCAGGCAGGCGGGCCGCAATGTTGCAGGGTCCGTTCATCCGTTCATTGTCGCCGCTTACGGAATTTCTTGCGCGGCGGCCCACTTCGTGGAAAATCCGCACCCTCGTTCCTGATTCCGACTGCCGCCCGAGGCGGCTTGCCCATGCAACATCCCTGCATGACCTGCGGCGCCTGCTGCACCCAGTACCGCGTGGCCTTCCACTGGATGGAATCGGACGAGGTCACTCCCGGCGGCGTGCCGCACCAGCTCACCGAGGTGCTCGACCCGCACCGCCTGTGCATGCGCGGCACCCACTCCAAGCCGGTGCGCTGCGTGGCGCTGGACGCGCAGATCGGCGTGTATTCACGCTGCACCATCCACCCCAACCGGCCCAGCGTGTGCCGCGAGGTGGATGCGTCGTGGGAGTACGGCAAGGCCAGCCCGCAGTGCGACAAGGCGCGCATCGCCTATGGCCTGGATCCGCTGACGCTGGCCGACTGGCGCTGGCGCGATGAGGCCGGCAACGATGACGGCCATCCGGACGACAACGGCAACAGCCCGTCCTCGCCACCGCAGGCACCGGTCGCGGCGTAGGGGTAGTGGCAGTGCCGGCCACTGGCCGGCAACCTCATGAACCCGGCACGCATTGCGCGCTTGCCGGCCAGCGGCCGGTACTACCGGGATCCGACCCGGGAACCGATCAGATCGGGTTTTTGTCGAGGAACGCGCGAATCTCCGGCACCAGCACCTCGTGCTTGTCTTCCAGCACGTAATGGCCGGCGTCCTCGAAGGCATGCACCTGGGCCTGCGGCAGCGCCGCCTGGAAGCCCTTCAGGAAATGATGGTCGAACACGAAGTCGCGCAGGCCCCAGCCGAGGAAGGCCGGGCGGTCGGCGAAGGACGGCAGCGCCTTGCCAGCGCGCTCCAGCAGCGACCAGGCCTTGTCGGCCGGTGACAGCGGGATGTCCTGCATGAAGCGGATGGTGCTGATGCGGTTGGCGTAGCTGTTGTACGGCGACACATAGGCACGGCGCACGTCGGCCGGCATCTTCCGTTCCACGCCCAGCCACGAGGCGCCGGACGAGAAGGCATTGAAGGTGCGGATGATCCACTCACCGATCTTCCAGTGGCGGCCCAGCGCGATCTGCCACGGCATCTTCTTCGCCGCCGGCATCGGAAACGCGGCGGTGTTGAGCACGACCAGGCGCTTCACCTGGTCGTGGTGCGACAGCGCCCAGCCGAAACCGATCATGCCGCCCCAGTCGTGCACGGCGAGGGTCACCGGGCCGGTGATGCCCAGGTGCTTCAGCAGCGCATCGAGGTCGTCCACGCGCGACTGCAGGGTGTATTCGTAGCGGCTGTCGTCCGGCTTGTCCGACAGGCCCATGCCGATGTGGTCCGGCACGATGCAGCGGTATTTGTCCGACAGGCCGGCCACCAGCGTGCGCCAGTAATAGCTCCACGACGGATTGCCGTGCACCATCACCACCACCTCGCCGTCGCGCGGGCCTTCGTCGAGATAGTTCATCGACAGGCCGGGGCGCACGTCGAAACGCTGCGGGTGGGCGGGGTAACCGGGAAGATCGCGCATGCGGAGCACCTAGGGAGAATCGCGGCGCGGTATAGAGCCGAGCCGATGTTCGGCTGCTCTCCGGTCCGCTGCGGAAGAGCCGCGCTGCGCGCGTGAGCCGAGCATGGCTCGGCTCTACAGGAGGTCGGGCAGCGGGCTGCTTACCAGACCACTTCAGCCATCGAGCAGTTCAGCCCCGAGCCGATGCCCAGAAGCGCGATGCGATCGCCCTTCTTCAGCTTGCCCAGCTGCTTGAGCTTGCTCAGCACGATCGGCACCGAGGCCGGACCGATGTTGCCGTGCTCGCCGAAGATGGTCATGACCTTCTTCGGGTCGATGCCGAAGTTCTTGATGAACGCCGCGGTGTGCGGCTGGCTGACCTGGTGGATCACGAACTGGTCCAGCTCTTCCACGGCCCAGCCCAAGGCGATCTTGGCGGCGGTGAAGGTCTTCTGTGCCAGCTTGATGCCTTCGATCAGCAGCAGGCGGGTATCGGTGACCATGCGGTCCAGGTTGCCCAGGCACAGCTGGTTCCACTCGGTGGCCGAGCGGGTCACGCCGCCCTTGTAGCGCGGGGCGTCCGGCACCAGCTCCGAGCGCGCCATCACCATCGCGGCGGCGCCGGAACCGGTGGTCAGCGCGGCCAGTTCGTTGCGGAAGTCGTCGGCGGTGACGTCCGGGGCGGTCATGCGCTCCAGGGTCTTCTCGTACACCAGGTTGGCGGTCTCGCCGTCCACCACCAGCGCGTAGTCGATGTCACCGCGCTCGATCATGCGCGCGGCGATATCCATGCCGTTGATGAAGGCCAGGCAGGCATTGGCGACGTCGAAGGTCATGCACTCGTCGCTGACGCCCAGGTTGCCCGAGACGATCGACGCCGTGGACGGCTCCAGGTAATCGCGGCTGACCGAGGTGTTGACCAGCAGGCCGACCTGGGTCGCGGTGATGCCCGCGTCTTCCAGCGCCTTGCGGCCGGCCATGGTGGCCGCATCGGAGGCCAGCACGCCGTTGTCCCACAGGCGGCGCGCGTGGATGCCGGCGATGTCGCCGAGCACATCGGTGCGGATACCCAGGCGATCCAGCGTCGGCTGCAGCCGCTCGTTGATTTCCTTGGTCGTCAGCGTATGCGGCGCGTCGACGTGTGCCAGGCCGGCGATCGAGACATTCTTGAAGAGCATCGAGGTTAGCGCCAAGGCTCAGGCAAAAGGGGGCGCTATTCTATAACTCCCGGGCTTTCACCGCATCTTTACGAATTCAGCCTTGCCCGTATGGTGAAGCGTTCAGCGCGGCGGGCACTGGAATGCGGCGAAGCGCTGGCTGCCATCAGCCGGAGCGGCGGCGGCCTGCACGGCGTTGGCGCCGGCACTCGGGGCCTCGTTGCGGGCCAGGGTTTCCAGCTCTTCCTGCACGCGCAGCGGGTTACGGTTGTAGAAGCCGACCTTGCTCTTCACAGTGACCACCACCTCGCCCTTGGCGATGCAGCCGGCCGGAACCGGGCCTGCCGGCAGCACGCGGGTCGCCTTGCCGGCCGGTTCGATCGGCACCCAGGTGCAGGCGGTGACGGTGAGCAGCAGGGAGGAAAGCAGCAGAACGCGCATGGGCAGATCCTGGAAGGGTATGGGGGGATTCTGCCTGAACAGCCTGAATCGGGGGTAGCCCGGCGAGCGGGGCCCTCGGGTCATGGGCCACGGGGGTGCCGGCCAGCGGCCGGCACTACCGGGGCAGGCCTGCCCGCCGTGGCGGGCAGGCGCATCCCTTACTTCTTGACCGGGTTGCCTTCGGCGTCGATCACCGTCACCTCGCCCAGGTTCAGCGCGCGCACGGCCGCTTCGGTCTGCTTGAGGTCACCCACCACCACCCAGGTCAGCGCCTGCGGCTTGATCTCGGCGGCGGCCTGCTGCACCTGCGCCGGGGTCATCGCCTCGATTTCGGCCTTGCGACGCAGCACATAGTCGTCCGGGCGCTTGAACTGCACGATCGAACCGATCGTCGACGCCACCGCGCTGGCGGTCTCGTAGGCACCGGGCAGGCTCAGGGTCTGGATGTTGCGGATGCGGTTGACCTCGGCGGCGGTGGCCGGCTTGCTGCCATCGGCGAACGCGGCGATTTCCTTGCGCATCTCCGCCATCGCCGGGCCGGTCTTGTCGATCTGCACCGGCGCACTGGCCATCCACGGACGCTGGCCCACCGAATTGACCGCGCTGCTGCGCGCACCGTATGACCAGTGCTTGTCCTCGCGCAGGTTCATGTTCAGGCGCGAGGTGAAGTCACCACCGATCACGCCGTTGGCGATGTCGAAGCGGGTCGAGCTGGTGGCGCTGGACGGCGCCACCACCTGGCCGGCGAACAGGTTGGCCTGCACCGCACCCGGCTGGTCGATCAGGAACACGCGCGGGCCCTTCGGCAGCGCGACGTCGGTGGCGGCCTTCACCTGCGGGGCATCGCCACTGGCCTTCCAGTCGCCCAGCTGCTTGTCCAGCAGCGGCACGATCTCGGCCAGCGTGGTGTCACCGACCACGATCAGGGTGCCGTTCTGCGGGCGCAGCCAGTCGTGGTGGAAGTCGACCAGGTCTTCGCGGGTCAGGCCGTTGATGGCCGCTTCATCACCGCTGCCGGTGAACGGAATGGCGTACGGGTGGCCCTTGCCGTACAGCAACGGCGGCAGCACGCGCATCGCCACCGCACCCGGGTTGACCTTCTCCTGCTGGATGCCGGCGATCCAGGTGGCGCGCACCCGGTCGATCTCGCCCTGCTCGAAGCGCGGCTCGCGCAGCAGGTCGCGGTACAGCGCCAGCGACGGTGCCAGGTTCTCCTTCAGCGCGGACAGGTCCACGCTCATCGAATCCAGGCCGGCCGAGGCATCCAGGCTGGCGCCCAGTGCGTCGGCAGCATCGGCGAAGGCCAGCGACCCCAGCTTGCCGGCGCCTTCGGTCATCAGGCTCATGGTGAAGTTGGCGGTGCCCGGCTTGCGGCCCTGGTCGGCGCTGAAGCCGCCCGGGAACTGGTAGCTGAACTGCACCACCGGAATCTCGTGGCGTTCGGCCAGGATCACCTGGGTGCCGTTCTTCAGCGTGGCGCGCTGCAGCGCCGGGAACTTCAGCTGCGGGAACTCTCGGGTCTGCGGCACGCCGGCCTTGCGGTCCACCTGCTCGGGCAGGGTGCTGTACTTCGGGTCCACCGCCGGCACGGTGAACGGCTTCGGCGTCTGGCTCGGTTCTTCCTTCAACGCCACGCGCTCACCCGGCTCGATCACCAGGGTGTGGCTGCCCTTGTCCAGCCACTGCGCGCCCAGACGGCTCAGATCGGCGGCCGTGGCCTTGTCGATGTTGGCCAGCGAAGTGCGGAAGCAGCCCGGGTCGCCGGTGAACACGGCGCACTCGGCCAGCGCGTCGGCCTTGCCGCCAAAACCACCGATGCGCTCGATGCCGCGGATGAAGCCGGCGCGGGCGCCGGTCTTGGCGCGTTCAAGTTCGGCCGCGGTCGGACCCTGCTTGATCAGCCGGTCCAGTTCCTCATCGATGATCCTCTCGACCTTGGCCGGGTCCTGGCCCTGCTTCACGGTTGCCACGATCACGAAGTTGGAGCCCAGCTGCGAGGTCGACAGGCCCGAACCGATGCTGTCCACCAGCTTGTCCTGGTGCTGCAGGCGCTGGCTCAGGCGCGAGGACTTGGCACCCCCCAACACCTGCGCGAACAGCTGCAGCTGATCGATATCGGTGGTGCCGACCTGCGGCACGTTCCAGGCGCGGTAGATGCGTGCCTGCGGCACCTTGTCGGTCATCGTCTCGCGGCTGTCGGCACTGCGCTTGGCCACGTTCACCGCCGGCTGCGCCATGCTCGGGCCGGCCGGGATGCTGCCGAAGTACTTGGCGACCTTCTCCTTGGCGGTGGCCAGGTCGATGTCACCGGCCAGCACCAGCACCGCGTTGTTCGGGCCGTACCAGGTGCGGAACCAGGTCTTCACGTCGTCCAGCGAAGCCGCGTTGAGATCGTTCATCGAACCGATCACGCCGTGGTGGTACGGGTGGCCGACCGGGTACAGCGCCTTGTTGATCTGGTCCCAGGCCTGGCCGTACGGCTGGTTCTCACCCTGTCGCTTCTCGTTCTGCACCACGCCACGCTGCTCGTCCAGCGCCGCCTGGTCGATCGCACCGACCAGGTGGCCCATGCGGTCCGATTCCATCCACAGCGCCATGTCCAGCGCGGTGGTCGGCACGTTCTCGAAGTAGTTGGTGCGGTCGGTGTTGGTGGTGCCGTTCTGGTTGGTGGCACCGACCTGCTTGAACGGCTCGAAGAATTCGCCGTCATGGTTCTCGCTGCCCTGGAACATCAGATGCTCGAACAGGTGCGCGAAGCCGGTGCGGCCGGCTGGCTCGTCCTTGCTGCCCACGTGGTACCAGACGTTGACCGCGACGATCGGCGCCTTGCGATCGGTATGCACGATCACGCGCAGGCCGTTGGGCAGGGTGAACTGCTCATACGGGATATCGACCTTGGCCGGGGCAGCCGGCTTGGCGGCCAGCACAGGGGTGGGCGCAAGCGTGCCCAGGGCGGTGCTGAGGGCGACAGCCAGCAGTGCAGCGCGCGGGCGAAGGGCGAGAGACATATCCGGATCCTTGGTCACGTAGGTGAACCCCGATCCTAGCGTGCGCACGCAGCGGCAGGAATCGGTCGCCAGTCACTGGGGGTGTTTGCCCTGATGCGCCATTTCGGCCCCTCACTGCGGCCTTCTGACAGGTCACATGCGGCGGCAGCCCGCGTCCGGACAGTGTCCGTCGCCCATCGAATGGACAGGTGTCCGCCCAGCGGACACATTTCAGATTGGAAAAAGCCTTTCAAATCAATAACTAAAAGTTGGCACGCGGATTGCTTGGTACTTCCTGCGCCAGGAAGGGCTTCAGACGCAAGATGACTGAAGACTGAACAAATGCAGGAAATCGAAAATTTTCCTTGCAAGCCCAGAATTGGTGTACTACCTTACTACCACACCACTGATCACCAACACTAAACAGGCCCCGTCATGAACGCCAAGACCATTGCCATCGCCATCGCCCTGATTGCCGGCACCGCGGTTGTTTCGTCGGTGCAGGCCTCCGAATCCATCAAGACCCTGTCCACCGTGCAGGTCCGCCCGGCCGCCGACCAGCTGGCCCAGCAGGCTTGGGAACAGGCCAGCGGCATCCCGACCCTGGCCACCGTGGAGGTGCGCCCGAGCGCCGACCAGCTGGCCGAGCGCAACGGCTACGCCGCCACTCCGGTCGCCGCCACGATGCCGATCACCACGCTGGCCTCGGTGGAAGTGCGCCCCAGCCTGGAGCAGCG
The DNA here is from genome assembly GCF_059369755.1 of Stenotrophomonas sp. YJH_SMC_57. Classification (NCBI taxonomy): domain Bacteria; kingdom Pseudomonadati; phylum Pseudomonadota; class Gammaproteobacteria; order Lysobacterales; family Lysobacteraceae; genus Stenotrophomonas; species Stenotrophomonas sp. YJH_SMC_57. Next base: position 206,827 of record NZ_JCAFSZ010000004.1, on the reverse strand, counting down.
CGTCGCCCTGGCAGCCGAACTGGAAGCCCAGCGCTACGCCGCCACGCTGGCCGCCGCCGCTACCAGCGTCGCCCACTCGGTCATCGTCAACCTGCCGGCCCTGCAGGTGCGCCCGAGCGCGGCCGACCTGCAGGCCCTGGCCACCGAAACCGCCCAGGTCCTGCTGCGCCCGTAACCGGTGCCGCCCTGCCCCGTGCAGGGCGTGCGCCGTAAAGGCGGCGGCCGTCGCAGGTACACTGCGCCGATGAATGCCGCGCCCCAGTTCCACGTGATCCTGTTCCAACCGGAAATCCCGCCCAACACGGGCAATGTGATCCGGCTCTGCGCCAACACCGGCGCGCAGCTGCACCTGGTCGAGCCGCTCGGCTTCGCACTGGAAGACAAGCAGCTCAAGCGCGCCGGGCTGGACTACCACGAGTACTCGCGCCTGCAGGTGCACCCGGACCTGGACACCGCGCTGGCGCGGATCGCGCCCAAGCGGCTGTTCGCCCTGAGTACCCGGGCCAGCGTGCGTTATGACAGCGTGGCCTTTGAAGATGGCGATGCGTTCCTGTTCGGGCCGGAAAGCCGCGGCCTGCCGCAGGACGTGCTCGATGCCCTGCCCGATGGCGCCCGCCTGCGCCTGCCGATGCGGCCGGACAACCGCAGCCTCAATCTTTCCAACACCGTCGCCGTGGTGATGTACGAAGCGTGGCGGCAGCACGGGTTTGCTGGCGGGGCGTAAGCGCCTTGGGTGGGTTTGAACTGCTCCTGGTGGGTGCAGACCGCTCCTGGTGGGTGTGAACCGCACTTGGTGGGTGCGGACCTTGGTCCGCACAAATGCCTGGCCGGGCGCTGAAGGAATGTGCCAACCAGGGTTGGCACCCACCACAACCCGATTTCAGAACGCGTTGATGCCGGTCAGTTCGCGGCCGATCACCAGCTGGTGCACGGTCTCGGTGCCTTCATAGGTGATCACCGATTCCAGGTTCAGCGCGTGGCGGATCGCCACGTGCTCGGTGGTGATACCCGCGCCGCCGAGCAGATCGCGACACTCGCGGGCGATATCAATCGCCATGCGGCAGTTGTTCCACTTGGCCAGGCTGACCTGCTGCGGCTGCAGCTGGCCCGCTTCCTTCAACCGCCCCAGCTGCAATGCCAGCAGCTGCGCGGTGGTGATGCGGCGGGCCATCTCGGCCAGCTTGATCTGTGCGCTCTGCGTGGCCGCCAACGGGCGCCCGAACAGCACGCGTTCCTTGGCATAGCCCAGCGCTTCATCCAGGCAGGCGATGGCCGCGCCGATCGGGCCCCAGCTGATGCCGAAGCGGGCCTGGGTCAGGCAGCCCAGCGGCCCCTTCAAGCCCTTCACGTTCGGCAGGCGATGGCTGTCGGGCACGCGCACGTCGTCGAAGAACAGCGCACCGGTCAGCGACGCGCGCAGGCTCATCTTGTGCTTGATTTCCTGGGTGGTGAAGCCGGCCATGCCCTTCTCCAGCACGAAGCCCTGGATGCCGTCCTCGGTCTGCGCCCAGACGATGGCCAGGTCGGCCACCGGGCCGCTGGTGATCCACATCTTGCTGCCGCTGATCCGCCAGTCACTGCCGTCGCGCACTGCGCGGGTCTTCATGCTGCCCGGATCGGAACCGCCGTGCGCCTCGGTCAGGCCGAAGCAGCCGATCAGCTCGCCGCGCGCCATCGCCGGCAGCCACTGCTGGCGCTGTTCCTCGCTGCCATAGGCGTAGATCGGGTACATGCACAGCGAGCTCTGCACCGAAACGAAGCTGCGCAGGCCGGAGTCGCCGCGCTCCAGCTCCTGGCAGATCAGGCCGTAGCTGACCGCACCGAGGTCGCCACCGCCGTACTCGGCCGGCAGGGTGGCGCCGAGCAGGCCCAGCGCGGCGATCTCCGGCACCAGTTCGGCGGGGAAGCGTGCCTGGTCGAAGGCATCGCCGATGATCGGCAGCACCCGCTCGTTGGTGAAGCGGGCGACGCTTTCCTGCACCGCGCGCTCTTCCTCGTTGAGCAGGGAACGGACATCGAACAGATCGTACGGATGCAAAGCCATGGCACTCACGCGCAGTCAGGACCGGGCCATTGTCGATCATCCGGGCAAAGCGTGCCGGCCAAGGTTGGCACCCACCAGAGCGGCGGCCCTACGCTGCAATGCAGCAATCGGGATGTGAACATCGGCGATCTAGCTCGATCACGCGCGTCCCGGTACCCTGACACATTCAAACAACCGTTTCGCTCGTGGCTGCACGCGCGATTTCCAGGCACCGCCGGTGGCCCCGATGCCGGCCCTACCCACGAGTCATGCAATCGATGAGCGCTGAAGCCAACGCCCTGCCCCCGCGTGAAGTAATGGAGTTCGACGTGGTGATCGTCGGCGCCGGCCCCGCCGGCCTGGCCACCGCGATCCGCCTGCGCCAGCGCGCGATCGAAGCCGGTCGCGACCTGTCGGTCTGCGTGCTGGAGAAGGGCTCCGAGCCGGGCGCGCATGTGCTGTCCGGCGCGGTGATGGACCCGCGTGCACTGACCGAGCTGTTCCCGGACTGGGCCGAGCGCGGCGCGCCGCTGAAGCAGAAGGTCACCCGCGACGAATTCCTGTTCCTCAGCGAAACCGGCGCGCGCAGCACGCCCAACGCGCTGCTGCCGGAGTGCTTCCACAACGAAGGCAACTACATCATCAGCCTCGGCGAAGTGACCCGTTGGCTGGCGCAGCAGGCCGAGGCGCTGGAAGTGGCGATCTTCCCGGGCTTCGCCGCCGCTGAGGTGCTGTATGGCGACAACGGTGAAGTGATCGGCGTGGCCACCGGCGACATGGGCATCGAAAAGGACGGCAGCATCGGCCCGGCTTTCGAGCGCGGCATGGCCCTGCAGGCGAAGTACACGATCTTCGCCGAAGGTGCGCGTGGCCACCTCGGCCGCCAGCTGATCGCCCGTTACAAGCTGGACGAAGGCAAGGACCCGCAGGCCTACGGCATCGGCATCAAGGAGCTGTGGCAGATCGACCCGGCCAGGCATGAGCCGGGCCTGGTGGTGCACGCCGCCGGCTGGCCGCTGGACAACGACACCTATGGCGGCGCATTCCTGTACCACGCCGACGGCGGCAAGGTCGCCATCGGCTACGTGGTCGGCCTGGACTACAAGAACCCGTGGCTGAGCCCGTTCGAGGAATTCCAGCGCTTCAAGACCCACCCGTCCATCCGCAAGCACCTGGAAGGTGGCACCCGCATCGGTTACGGCGCGCGCGCCATCACCGCCGGTGGCCTGATGTCGCTGCCGAAGACGGTGTTCCCCGGTGGCGCACTGGTCGGCTGCGAGGCCGGCTACCTCAACGTCAGCCGCATCAAGGGCAGCCACGCCGCGATCAAGACCGGCATGTTGTGCGCCGATGCGGCCTTCGACGCGCTGGCTGCCGACCGCCAGCACGATGAACTGGACGCCTACCCGAAGGCGTTCGAAGCCAGCTGGCTGTTCACCGAACTGCAGCAGGCCAAGAACTTCAAGCAGTGGTTCAAGAAGGGCCAGACCGTGGCCACGCTGATGACCGGCATCGAGCAGTGGCTGCTGCCCAAGCTCGGCGTGCGCAACCCGCCGTGGACCCTGCGCCACAGCACCCCGGACCACGCCTGCCTGGAGCCGGCGGCCAAGCACACCCGCATCGCCTACCCGAAGCCGGATGGCGTGCTGACCTTCGACCGCCTCAGCTCGGTGTTCCTGAGCAGCACCAACCACGACGAGAACCAGCCCAGCCACCTGACGCTGAAGGACGCCAGCATTCCGGTGAAGGTGAACCTGGCCGAGTACGCCGGCCCGGAAGCACGCTACTGCCCGGCCGGCGTGTACGAATTCGTCGGCGAGGCCGACAACGCGCGGCTGCAGATCAACGCGCAGAACTGCGTGCACTGCAAGACCTGCGACATCAAGGACCCGACCCAGAACATCGTCTGGGTGACCCCGCAGGGCGGCGGCGGCCCGAACTACTCGGGCATGTGACCGCCACGGGCTGCGACTGCATGTCGCAGCCCGGTCGTTTCCGCGCACCGCTATCCTGCCCGCCCATGCGCGCCTTCAACCTGCTCACCATCGTTGCCATGGCACTGGCGGCCACGGCCTGCCAGCGCCCGCCCGCCGCACCGGCCACGCCCGAACAGGCCCACCAGCAGGCCATGCAGCGCGCGTTCGAACTGTGCGCCGGTTGCCATACCGTGCAGCCTGGCGGCATCCATCGCTTCGGGCCGAACCTGCATGGCGTGATCGGTCGCCGTGCCGGCAGCCTGCCCGATTACGGCTATTCCGACGGCATGCGCCGCGCCGACATCACCTGGACCGCGCAGACCCTGGATGCCTTCCTGCAGTCACCTACCCAGCTGGTGCCCGGCACGCGCATGTACAACGCCTTCCCCAGCGCCGAACGCCGCGCGTTGGTGATCGCCTACCTGCAGCAGCAGCCGGCTCAGTGAGCCAGCCGCTGCAGCTGTTGCTGCAGCCGGGCCATGAACGCCGCGACCGCAGCGAACAGCGGCGCCGGATCGGTTTCGGTTGCATCCTGCAGGCGCTCGACCAGCGCATTGGCCTGGCCTGCCAGCGCGCCCGCCCCCACCACCCCGAGGCCGCCGGCCTGGCGATGCAGGTGCAGCGCCGCCGCCGCGCGGTCACCGGCCTGCAGCGCGCGCTGCACGGCCGCCAGATCCTCCTCGCTGGCCTGCAGCAGGCTGTCGCGCAGCTGCTCGGCCACCGCCCGTGAGCCGAATCGCTGCTGCAGGGCGGCCAGATCGGGCAGTGCCATGCCGTCGTCGGCCACCGCTTCCGCCACCGGTTCGGCGAACGTCTGGCCCTGTGCCTGCGGCAACCAGCGCAGCAGCGCCGCACGCAGCGTGGCCAGTGACAGCGGCTTGGCCAGCACCTCATCCATGCCGGCCTCGCGGCAGCGCCGTGCATCGTCGTCCAGCACGCTGGCGGTCAATGCCAGCACGGTCAGCCGTGGCTGGCCGGTGCGGCCTTCGCGTTCGCGCAGCAGGCGAGTGAAGCCGAACCCGTCCAGTACCGGCATTCGGCAATCGGTGATCACCAGGTCGAAACTCTCCGCCGCCAGCCGATCCAGCCCCTGCTGGCCATCGCCGACCATCACGTGCGGCACGCCCAGCTGCTGCAATCGCCAGGCCATCATTGCCTGGTTGGTCGGGTGATCCTCGATCACCAGCACGCGCGCGCCGCGCAGCGCGGCCGGCAGCAATGCGGTCTGGTCCTGCTCGGCCACCAGGGCCTCGACATCACCACTGCCCGCTTCCACCAGCGACAACCGCACTTCGGCACGGGTGCCCTCACCCAGCGTGCTGTGCAGGGTCAACTCGCCCTCCATCATCTGCGCCAGGCGCTGGCTGATGCTCAGGCCCAGGCCGGTACCACCGTGGTCGCGCTGGATGTAGGCCCCGGCCTGGGTGAACGGTGCGAACAGATGCTGCAGCTGATCCGGTGCGATGCCCATGCCGGTGTCGGTGACGCTCAGGCACAGCGGCTGGGCGCCGTCCTCGTGGGTCGGCCCCAGCACCTCCAGCTGCAGGCGGACCTCGCCCTGGGCGGTGAACTTGATGGCGTTGCTGAGCAGGTTGAACACGATCTGCCGCAGGCGTACGCCATCCACTTCGTGCGCCGGCGCCAGCTGTGGATCAATCTGCACGTGCAGCGCCAGCCCGCGTGCACTGGCCTGGGCCGAGAGCAGGCGGCAAACGCTTTCCAGCAGCGGCCGCAGAGGCTGCGGCACCGGCTCCAGGCGCAGTGCACCGGCTTCAATCCGCGAGTAGTCGAGGATGTCATCGAGAATCTGCCGCAGCATCTGCGCCGAATCCTCGATCACGCCCAGAATGCGTTGCTGCTCGGCGTCCAGTGGTGAATGCGCCAGCACTTCCAGCATGCCGAGCACGCCGCTCATCGGCGTGCGGATCTCATGGCTCATGGTGGCCAGGAAGCGGGACTTGGCCTCCGCCGCCTGTTCGGCCTCGGCCTTCGCAGCCACCAGCGCATCGGCCTGTGCACGCGCCTCGCTCACATCCACCCAGTAGCCACTCCACGTCACGGCACCGGCTTCAGCGGAATAGGGATGGGCCTGGCTGCGCACCCAACGCCCGCCGCTATCCTCGGCACGCAGGCGGAACTCCAGGATCAACGGCGCGAACTGGCGCGCAGCCTGCTCGACCGCCTGCAGGATGCGCGCGCGATCGTCCTCCTCGATGCGCTCCAGCAGGGCCTTCGCATCCTGCTCGGCCTGTTGTCGGCTGATTCCGAACAGCGCCTGCAGATCGCCGGCGATGAACGGGAAACTGAGCGTGCCATCGGCGTCGCGGCGTGCCTGGTAGACCACCGCCGGGAGGTTGTCGGTGACTTCGGCCAGGCGCTGTTCCAGGTGACGCCGCCCGGCCACTTCGCGGCGCAGGCGCCAGTAGCCGATGCCGTGCACCAGCACGGCGGTCAGCAGCACCAGCAGCAGCGGGAATCCCCAGCGCATCACCTGCTTCCAGTCGATGCCGTTGCGGTGCTCGGCTGACAGCCAGTTACCGCGCAGTGCCTCGTGCTCGCCGGGTGTCATCTGCAGCAGCAGTCGGTCGAAGGTCGTGGCCAGCGCGGCATGGCGGCGCTCCACCGCCATCACCAGCTGATCGTTGAAACCGGCCGGCGCAGCAACCTGCAGGCGCCCCTGGAAACGACCTCGCAGCAGTTGATTGACCAGCGCCAGGTTGCCTACATAGGCCTCGGCTTCGCCATCAAGAACACGCTGCATCGCCTGTTCGGCACTGCGTGCCGCCATGATCCTGGCCTGCGGTGCCTGCTGCAGCACGTAGCCACGCACGCGCTCCGGATCGGACAGCAGCACGCGCTTTCCCTGCAGGTCCGACAGGCCCAGCAAGGCAGGGCTGTCGGCACGGCTGACGATCACGTTCGGCACACTGATGAAGGGTTGGCTGAACACCCACTCCGGGCCCAGGTAGCGTGAATCGGCAGGGATGCCCATCACCGCCTGCAGCTCGCCTCGGCGGGCCTTCTCGCGCACCTCGTACCAGTCGTGGCTGCTCTCCGGCTGCAGGTGTGCACCGGCCTGCACCAGCCGATGCAGGTACTCGCTGGCCAGGCCGCTGGGCGCGCCCCCCTCGCCGGTGAACGACAACGGCGCCGCATTCGGGGCGAAGCCGATCTTCAGCGGCTGCTCCAGCACCCGCTTTTCGGCCTGGCTCAGCGCCATCTGCGCCGACGCCGACCATTGCGGTGGCGGCAACCAGCGCCTTGCCAGTGCATCGCGCTGGGCCTGGCTGGTGGCGGCCAGGGCCAGGTCCAGCGCTTCGGCCAGCGGCTGCTTGCTGGTGGGAACGCCGAAGTGCAGCCGCTCGGGGGGCAGGTCGCTGGGTCGCAGCAGCACCACACCCTGCAGATGGTGGACGGCGATCAGTTCAGTGGCGACATAAGTATTGCCGATATAGACATCAGCTTTGTCGTCTCTGACCATCTCGAGCGCCGCCAGCGAGCTGTGTGCGACAAGCTGCCGGGCACGCGGAAACCGTGCCCGCACCTGTGGACCGGTCAGGAAGTCCTGCTCGATCACCACCCGCAAGCCATCCAGATCGGGATTGTCGGAGGCACGCAGGTCGCCCGGTCGGCCCACCAGGGCCAGGGGTGCTTCGCCATAGGCCGCCGTGTAGACCATGCAACGGGTGCGGTCGGCGCTGAGACCGACGTTCATCACCACGTCGACCTCGCCACGGCATGCCGCATCCAACACGGATGTCCAGTCCGGATAGCGACGGGCCTCGACCTCCACGCCCAGCTGGCGGGCGAGAAGCGACAGATAGTCCGGACCCAAGCCGACCTGCTGGCCATCGTGGAGGGACTCGAACGGCGGCCAGCCACTGTCATACTGGCCCACGACGATGCTCGGATGGGCGGCGAGGTACTCACGCTGCAGGGAGCTGAGCGGCAGCGGCCCTGGAACGCCCTGCGCCAGGGCCGCTGGCAGCACCAGTACGGCCAGCAGCAGGACCAGCCCGCGAACAGCCCAGCTACGCATCGGCGTCGATCTCCTAGAATGCTGCCAGGGATCGCGATGGTCGCGGCCCGGCCTGCCCGGTGGTCATACTAGAGCATGAGCTTGCGCATCATCATCGCAGACGACCACCCTGTGGTCCGTATCGGCACCCGCGCCGTCATCGAATCGAGCGGCGTGGGCCGCGTGGTCGGCGAAGCCGACAGTGCACAGGCATTGATGGCCCTGCTGGGCAGCCAGCCCTGCGACCTGCTGGTCACCGACTACTCCATGCCCGGCAGCCCCCAGGCCGATGGCTTTGCCATGATCGGCATGATCCGCCGTCGTCATCCCGAGCTGCCGGTGCTGATGCTGAGCGTCTCCAACAATCTGGCGATCCTGCGCATGGTGCTCGACAGCGGTGTGCTCGGCCTGGTCGACAAGAGCTCGTCGATGGACGAACTACCGCAGGCCATCCAGGCGGTCTACCGCGGCCAGGCCTACATCAGCCGCAGCCTGCGCGAGCGGGTCGAGGCCGCGGGCGGCTGGCGCATGCGCGAGGGCGACGGCAAGCCGCTGTCGCCCCGTGAGGTGGAGGTGCTGCGGCTGCTCGGCACCGGCATGACCGTAAAGGAAATCTCGCTGCAGCTGCACAAGAGCGTCAGCACCATCAGCCGCCAGAAGGGCGATGCCATGCTCAAGCTGGGCCTGAAGGGCGACGCGGAACTGTTCGATTACCTGCGCGACGGCAATATCTGAGTTCCGGCGCGCATGACCCGCGCGCCAATGCTGCTGCACCAGCAGCAGGAATACCGCCAGGGACGGACCCGCCCGGCGCCTCGGACGATGCCGGGCCGGGCCGCGGACGCCTTGCCGCACAAGGGCAGGGCCGATCACACGCCGCCGCTTTCCCAACTGCCGGCTGAGCGGCCGGGTCCACTTTCAGCCTTGCTTCATGCCTTCTACCGCTAGATGAATGCGCAAGCCGCACGGTGCGCCAGGCAATGTTCCGGCAATGTTGGAACGCCAGCGTGGACATCACGGCAGCCGGGGCGCCCCGCGCCCTCCCTGCCCAGCGTGGCATGCACCTCACAGGAGAACGAACATGCTCAGTACTTCCACACTCAGCTTCCGTGGTCTGGCGATGGCCTTGGCACTGGTGGCCGGTGTCGCCGTGGTCAGCGATGCCAGCGCGATGTCGAGGAAGGACAAGCGCACCCTGGTCGGCGCCGTGGTCGGTGGCGTGGCCGGCAACCTGCTCTCCAATGGCGATCCCGCCGCCACCGTCGGTGGCGCCGTGGCCGGCGGTGCGATCGGCAACCTGACCACCTCCGACCGCCGCGACCGTCGCTATTACGACAACCGCTACTACGACAACCGCTACGACCGCCGATACGACCGTGGCTACTACCGCAGCGGCTACTACGACCGCGGTGACGACCGCCGCTGGCAGCGCGAGCGCTACTACGACAACCGCTACTACAACAATCGCGGCCGTCATCGCGGCTGGTAAGCGGCGGCACGGCACACCGCGAGCGGGTCCAGGGACGGGCGGGTCGATGACCCGCCCGTTTGCGTTGGCCGCGGGCATGGCGTTGAATGCGCAGCCTTGGATGTGACTTTCCCCTTTCGGGCTGCGGCATGACTTCCTTCTCCCACCGCGTGCAGGGCCTCAACAACGACGAGGTCGCTGCCGACTGGCCACCGATCAGCGCACGGGACATCGGCTGGCTGCGCGCGCACTACCCGCAGCTTGACGGGCAAAGCCAGCCGCGCTGGCACAGCCCGCGGCCACTGTCGGCCGCCGCCATTGTCGACGGCGCGCAGGGTGCGGTGTTCATCAAGCGCCATCACCACAGCGTGCGCAGCGCGGCCTGCCTGGAAGAAGAGCACCGCTTCATCGCGCATCTCGCGGCGGCAGGCGTGCCCGTGGTGCAGGTGCTGGCGGCCGCCGATGGCCATACCGCCGTCGAGCACGGCGAGTGGACCTTTGAACTGCACGCCGTTGGCGTAGGCGACGATCTGTACCGCGATGCAGTGTCGTGGTCGCTGCTGACCGATGTCGTGCAGGCCCGCGAAGCCGGTCGCGCGCTGGCGCGACTGCACCACGCTGCGGCCAGCTACCACGCGCCCCAGCGCAGTACCCATCTGCTGGTCGCGCGCGACGATCTCATCCGTGCCGACGATCCGATTGCAGCGATCAAGGCGGACCTGCCCACACGCCCCGGCCTGGCCCGCTACCTCGCACGCATCCCGTGGGAAACGCAGCTGCGCCGCGATGTATTGCCGTGGCACAGCGGCCTGGCCGAGCGCCTGCGCGACGAACCGCGGCTATGGGCGCACAACGACTGGCACGTATCCAACCTGCTGTGGCGCGACGGCCAGGTCAGCACCGTGCTGGATTTCGGCCTGGCCTCGCCCACCAGCGCACTGTTCGACCTCGCCACCGCGATCGAGCGCAACGCGGTGGCGTGGCTGGAACTGAAGCGCGGCATGGAGGCGGTACGCATCGACATCGCACGGGCGTTGCTCGATGGCTATCGGCAGGTGCTGCCGCTGTCGGCCGCGCGCGTGCACCTGCTGGCCGACCTGCTGCCGATGGTCCATTTCGACTTCGCACTGTCCGAAGTGGAGTACTTCGAAGGTGTCACCGGCTCGACCGCGAACGCCGACGTGGCCTGGCAGCCCTTCATGCTGGGGCATCCGGCATGGTTCCACAGCCCACCCGGTCAGGCACTGCTGCAGGCCCTGCACACCGCGGCATGAACGCCACCGGCTCGCAAATCCGTACCATTTGTAGTGAAATGGTCACCTGAAGCGGGGGTGCCTGGATCTGCCAGGCTGAGAGAGTCCCTTGGAACCTGATCCGGTTTGCACCGGCGTAGGGAGCTTTGAGCCGCAGCCACACCCCCGTCATGGGCCGTGCACCTGCGCGCCTTCGCTTCGTCTCCCTTGTTGTCCGAAGACGAACCGAATGAACCGCTGCCTGCGCCCCACCCTGCTCTCCCTCGCCCTCTGCGCCGCGCTGCCGCTGCCGCTGCATGCCAGCGAGGCCGACGCTGCTGCCGATGCGGCTGCCACCGGCGCCGAACGTTCGCCCACCGAACTGGCGGCGGTGCGCGTGCAGGCCGGCAAACCGAAGGCGGATACCTCACGCGTGAATGCCTTCGGTGGCGGTTCGTGGAAGGACACGCCAGCTTCGGTGAACGTGCTCGAGCGCGACTACCTCGACCGCCGCCAGGTGCGTTCGCTGTCCGAGCTGGCCAGCAACGATGCCTCGCTGGGTGATGCGTATGCACCCGTGGGCTATTACCAGAACATCGCCATCCGCGGATTCGCGCTCGATGCCGCCACCGGCTATCGCTTCAACGGCCTGTCCATCGCTGGCGAACAGCGCCTGGCGCTGGAGAACGTGCAGGCGGTGGAGATCCTCAAGGGTGAAGCCGGCCTGGCCGCCGGCGTGATGGCACCAGGTGGCATCATCAACTACATCGGCAAGCGTCCGGCCGAAGTGCGCACCGCCACGCTCGGCACCGATTCGGAAGGCTCGCGCTACGTCGCCGTCGATGTCGGCCACTGGATCACCCCGCGCTTCGGCCTGCGCCTGAACGCCGCCTGGGATTCCAGCAATTCCTACGTCGAGCACGCCGATGGCCGCCGCAACTTCTACTCGCTGGCCGCCGACTGGCTGATCGGCGAGCGCGGCAAGCTGGAAGTGGATGCCAACTACCAGACCAGCTCGCAGCGCTCGGTGTCCGGCTACCAGCTGCTGGGCGCGCGTGACCTGCCGCGCGGTGTCGACCGCGAGCATCTGCTCGGCTACCAGCCGTGGCAGCGCCCGGTGGATATCGCCAGCACCAACATCACCGCTCTGCACACCTACGACTTCAACGACGCGTGGCAGTCGCGCGTCTCTGTCGGCCACAGCCGCTCGGTGATCGATGACAACGTCGCCTTCGCCTACGGCTGCTATTACGCCGCGCAGTGCGCCGATGGAAGTGTGCCGGGCAACTACTTCGCCCCCAATGGCGACTACGACATCTACGACTACCGCAGCCCCGACGACACCCGGCGCAACCAGCAGGCGCGTGCCGAGCTGCGCGGCCGCTTCGAGACCGGCACGGTCGGCCACCAGCTGACTGTCGGCGCCGACTATTTCCGCCGCACCGTGGACAAGCGCCCCAGCGTCAACGAGTACGTCGGCACCAGCAACATCCACGACACGCAGGTGCCGGTGTTCGAGCCGTCGCCGAAGATGCCGGGTCCGTCCGCGCGACGCCTGGACAGCCGCCAGACCGCATTCTTCGCACTGGACCGGATGAGCTTCGGTGACGACTGGCAGTGGCTGGCCGGTGGCCGCTTCGTGCGCCTGGATGAACGCGCGTACGACAAGCGCGGCACCCCACAGCGGCACAGCCGCCTGTCGCGCTTCCTGCCGCAGACCGCGCTGGTGTGGAAGGCGACCGACCAGCTCAACGCCTACGCCAGTTACGTGCGCGGTATTTCGCTGGGCCAGGAAGCGCCGTTCTGGACCAGCAACGCCGATACCTTCCTGCGGTCGGTACAGTCGCGGCAGCTGGAAGTGGGCGTGAAGTACGTGCCGGTCGAGGCGTTGACACTGGGCGCGGCGGTGTTCCGCATTTCGCAGCCGTACCAGTACGCCCAGCCCGACAACAGCGACGCTGGCTATACCTTCGTCGAACAGGGCACGCAGACCCACACCGGCCTGGAACTGACCGCCAACGGCCAGCTGACCGATGCACTGCAGATCGTGGCCAGTGCCAGCGTGCTGCAGGCGCGCGCGCGCGGCACCGGCACGCCGGCCTATGAAGGCCATCAGCTGGTGAACGTGCCGAAGGTGCGCGCCAGCGTGCACCTGGCCTACGCGCTGCCGTTCGTGCAGGGCCTGGAGGCGACCGGTGGCTGGCGCTACGCCGGTGCCAATGTCGCCCGCGCCGACGGCGGCGTGCGTGCACCGGACTACTCGGTGTTCGATGCCGGCCTGCGTTTCCAGCATCGCCTGCACCAGCGCGCGGTGACCTGGAACCTGTCGGTGGACAACGTGTTCAACCGCTTCTACTGGCGTGATACCGGCAGCAGCGGCGGTGACTACTACCTGTTCCCCGGCGCACCGCGACAGGCGCGCCTGTCGGTGACGTTCGCGCTGTGAACGGGGTCGTGCTCGAGTGGACCGCCGCGCTGTGCAGCGTGCTCGGCGTCTGGCTGATGGCCCGGCGCCGGCTGTCGGCATGGCCGGTGGGCCTGCTGTCGGTGACCCTGTACGGGCTGGTGTTCGCCGAAGCCAAGCTGTACTCGGACACCCTGCTGCAGGTCGCCTTCGGCGGTTTCCTGGTCTACGGCTGGCTCAACTGGCGCCAGCATGCCGCCGACGAGGGCAGCATCCGCATCGTGCCGCTGGCGCGCGGCAAGCTGCTGCGCGACCTGGCCATCGGCCTGTGTGGCGGCGTGGCGCTGGGCGCGGCCATGCACACCTTCACCGATGCCGCGCTGCCGTGGCTGGACGCGATGCTGACCGCGCTGAGCCTGGTCGGCCAGTGGTGGCAGGCGCGCCGGCACGTGGCGTGCTGGTGGGTGTGGATCGCAGTGGACGTGGTCTATGTGGGCGCCTACCTGTTCAAGTCGCTGCACGTGACCGCGGCGCTGTACGTGTTCTTCCTCGGCCTGGCCGTGTTTGGCCTGCGCGCGTGGAGCGCAGCCGCGCGTGAGCCGCAGGTGGCCGTCCGGTAGAGCGAATCCATCGGTAGTCGCCAACCTTGGTTGGCGCGCGCCTGTCGGCCAGGGTCAGTGACCAGGCGCATCCACGCATGGCGTGGCTCTACTTCGGCTCCAGCGCCAGGCCCAGCCGCAGCGGCTGGCGCATGTCCGGCGGTGGCGCCTGCAGGGGTGCGGCCAGCAGCGCCGCGCGCAGATCGGCGTCCACCTGCCGGTCGCCCAGGCTGTCGAACTCCAGTTTCGAGATGCGGCCATCGGCGGCGATCCACACGCTGACCGGCAACGGGGCCGGCGTGTCAGGATGCGCCTGCAGCCATTCCAGCACACGCTGGGCCTGCGGGTCCTGCTCCTGTTGCAGGCGCTGCTGCAGCTGGCCGCCCACGGCGGCGGCATAGGCCATCCAGTGCGCAGGAGCGTCCTGCGCGGACACGCTGGCACTCCCCAGTGCCAACACGCCGAACACCGCAGCCAGCGGACGCCACCAGCGCCGTATGCCGCTCTTGTTCCCTGTCCTGGCCATCGCCTGCCTCCTGCGCTCCCATCCAGCGCGCCATGGTCGGTGTCGTAGATGACAGGCGGATGGCGGAGGGCAACCCGTAGAGCCACGCCATGCGTGGCTACGGCAGGTCGCGCGCGATCAGTCGCCCAGATCGGCCAGCACCTTGCGCGCGGGCGCGAAGAAGGTCACACCGGTGACGGCGGTGGAGAAGTCCAGGATACGGTCGTGCAGCGGCGCGGGATTGCCGATGAACATGCGCTCCAGCATCGTCTCGATCACCCACAGGCGGCGCGTGTAGCCGATGAAGTAGGTGCCGTACTCGCCACGGCCCGGCGTGGCGAACGGCATGTTGTCACGCAGGATCTCGTGCTCGCCGTCGGCGTCCTCGATCGTGCACAGCGTCTTGTGCGACTTCTGCGCATCGGCCGGCGCGTCGTCCAGCTCGATGTTGTCGTGCTTGGTGCGGCCGATGATCGCCTCCTGGGCTTCGGTCTTCTGCGCGCGCCAGGCATCGAGGTTGTGCAGGTACTTCTGCACCACCACGTAACTGCCACCCGCGTGGTCCGGGTCCTCGTCACCCACGATGGTGGCTTCCGGCAGTGACAGCCCTTCCGGGTTGGCGGTGCCGTCGACGAAGTCGAGCAGGTCACGGCCATCGAAATAGCGGAAACCGGCCACGTCATCAACGGTTTCCACCGCATCGCCGAAGGCCATCAGCAGGTTGCGCTCGAACGCCACGATCAGGTCCATCGTGCGTGCACGGATGTGGTACAGCAGGTCGCCCGGCGTGGAGACCGCAGTGTGGGTGGCGCCCTTGATCTCGCGGAACGGCTTCAGTTCGCGCGGCGGCGTGCTGCCCACCAGCGACTGCCACACGCGATGGCCGATGGCCACGTTGCAGGTGAAGGTGCGTTCGATCTCGCGGATGGCGGTGTTCTTGATCAGGTCGTCGGTACTGGCCAGCACCTCGCGCACCTTGGCGATGGAATCGGCATCGTCCTTCACCTTCAACACCAGGAACGCGGCCGAGTGGGTCAGCGGCGCGGTGATCTGCTGCGGCTCGTTGTCGAGCGTGTGGTTGAGGGCGGTGATCGGTGCGGGCTGGGAGTTCACGGCGGTTCCTGCTGCTGGCTTGAGGCGGGCGCATCGCGCGCGGCGATGTGCGGGCGATCATAGCCCAAGCCCCCGGCCGGCGACGGAGCGGTTCTCAGTACGCGATATGCAACATTGTGGCGCCACGGTGCCCATAAAAGTGAAGCCCGGCGCGAGGCCGGGCTTCGGTTGGCGTGTGGGAGAGAGAGAGAGTCACACGCCAGCACAACACGCACTAACGACAGGCGTTTGTTACCAGGTGAAGCGCGGGCCCACGAACCACTCGCGGTCGCCGGCCTTGGCCAGCTTCACTTCGCCACTCAGGCCCCAGTTCTGGTTGAACTTGGCGGTGGCGCCGACGCGGCCGTAGAACTCGCCGTCCGGGTTGTAGCCGTGCTTCTTGCTGAAATCTTCGTAGCCGGCCATCACGTAGCCTTCCACGTACGGGTTGAACGCGGTGCGCACGCCCACTTCGGTGGAGTAGCCGTTGAAGTCCAGGCCGCGCTTCTCGTCATACTTCTGGTACGCAACGCGCGCCACCAGGTCGGTGTTCGGTGCGATGCCGTAGTTGTAGCCGACACCCAGGCGCCACTGGTCGACGTCGTTCTTGAACTTGTCGGTCTCCTGCGCGCTGTAGTCGCCGAAGATGTGGAAGTTCGGGTGCACCGCAACGGAACCCTTCACCTTCCAGCCATCGGCGTCGCCGCCCTTGGCATCGGTGTTCACGTAGCCGCCTTCAACGTAGTTGTACGACAGGCCGTCGGTTGCCGATGCAGCGAACGGCAGAGCAGCCAGAAGACCCAGGGCAAGCAGCGAATTCTTGTTCATCGGGACACACCTTTAATTATTTTGGTTTCGTCGACCGCCTCCCGGGAGGGGGAGAGAGAGGAGGCGATCGACAGGTGTGAATTATCCGTTAGGGGGTCTAATCGACCCTGAATATTGAACTGACTGGTATATAAATATGGTTCCCGTTCAGGGAACTCGCCGTGCGCCATTGGGAGCGGCCGCACTCGCGGGCTCAACGATTCCTTCGCCATCGCATTTCCCGCGAGTGCGTTGCCCATGCGACGAACAGGCACGCCGCCATTGCCGAGCTGCTGGATGTGCGCTTCGGGAACGCTGCAGCTCTGCCTGACGCAAGCGGAGCTGCGTGTGTCTGCCGAGCGAGGGCTCCCGCGTCATGCTGATGAATTGGCGGATATGAAGAGGCGCAAGGCGCTTCGATGACGAAGATCAGCTCGCCTGATCCCGCTTGTTAATGTTGGGTCAGCAGCAGGCTTCACAGCCCATCCACGTACTCAAATTGCAGCTGAAAGCGCTTGTCAGCGACGGGAACAAACGCCGCTATATTCCAGCTTCCCCAGACGAAGGAGGGAGTGCAATGAACCTGAACCCGCAACACATGAAGTCGGCCCGCGCACTTGCTGTCGCGCTCATCGCCACCGTGAGCCTTGGCGCCTGCGCCTCTTACAAGAACGAGTTTGCAACGATCAACTCGCGTCTCGATCAGCTCGACGTAAAGGTGCAGGGCGCCGCGCAGAGTGCGGAGTCCGCCAACCAGTCCGCACAGCAGGCCAACCAACGCCTCGACCAGATCGAAGGCCGCGTCCAGCAGCTTGAAAGGGCACCCGCCGGCCGCAAGCCCCGCGGCTGATCGCTCCCTCACCGTTTGAATTGATCCGCTTCTGTATCGGGAACCAGTGGCCTTCGCCGGCCACTGGCATCCTTCCACCCAAGATTGCATTGCAAGGAAAGGAGCCGTCCCATTCGTACCTTCCCCTCCCCTGCACGCCGCGTCCTGCATGCCGCACTGGTCATGGCGCTGGCCGTTGCGTGCAGCGGCGTCGCCAACGCCAGGGACAAGGACGCACCTGCACCACCGGTGGCCGCCGTTGATGAACTTCCGCCTGACCAGAGCGTGTCCGAAACGGTGATCGAGCTGGCCGGGTGGGTGGTCGCCAGCAAGGACAACCAGGGCTATCCGTTCGCTGTCATGGACAAGGCCGCAGCGCAGGTTCTGGTCTTCAGCGGCGACGGCAAGCTGCGCGGCGCGGCACCGGCGCTGTTCGGATCGGCCATCGGTGATCACTCCGCACCCGGCGTCGCCAAGCTCGCATTGAGCGCGATTCCCGGCCACGACCGCACCACGCCTGCCGGCCGCTTCATTGGTGGCTACGGCCCCTCCGACGATGCCGGGCGCGTGTTGTGGGTGGACTACGATTCTGCCGTGTCGATGCATCCGCTGCCGCCGGGCAGCCCGAAGGAAAAGCGCGCCGAACGGTTGGCCTCGCCCACGCCGGACGACAACCGCGTCACCCATGGCTGCATCAATGTCTCGCCCGCGTTCTACGAGCAGATCGTGCAGGCCACGTTCGAGAAGGGTGGCGTGTTCTATATCCTGCCGGACAAGGATTCGATCGCGAAGACGTTCCCGGAATTCGCGCAGAGCAGGGGGGATGCAAAGGGCCAGGACGAAAAGGGTGCGCGGCGCGCAAGCAAGTAACGCGCGCTAACGAGCGCTGTCCCTGTTCTCCATGACCTGCCCGATGCTGAGTTCATTGCCACTTGGGTCCGCTAGGCGGAAATCGCGCATGCCGTAGGGCCTGTCCCCGATGGGGACGACGATGGTGACACCCGAACCTTCAAGGGTCCGGTAATAGTCGTCGATACCGGATACGACCAGATAGGCATGTGCCGCACCTGCCGGCTTGCTCCCGGACCGTTGCGTGAGGGTGATCTCCACGCCGTCGCGGCAGACGGCAGCAATGTCGGAGGGATCACCCCACGACCACGCCAGTTCGAATCCGAGCGTGCCGCAGTAGAACGCGATCGACTCGGCAAGATGGTCTACGGACAGGATGGGAGAGATGGACTCGATCTTCATGGGCGCGGGAACCCTTCCATGTCGGGGTGTCGGCCGATCATAGCGTCCGGCCGGCCTCACGACCTGGCCCCTTGAACGGTGGACGAGCGCAGCCCTCCAGCGTTGGCGTTGTCGATGGGTCGCCCTGGCCGCACTCCTCCGCCGGTCCCGGGTACGACTCCGCCGATCCGGACGCTTTTCCCGCACTTCGCACCCACGCTGGAACCTCCGCCAACACCGAGGTTCCGAGATGCCACACCGCTTTCCCAAGGTTGCCCGCTGGACGGCGGGGCCGCCACAGGGCCAGGGCAAGCAGCGCGGCCTGCGCGGCGCCAATGGCGAAGACGACGGTCCAGAAAGCCATGGAGGGAGGCCGGTCGGCAACAGGTTGGGGTGGAAGCTTAGCAGCCGGTTTCCGGGCAGAAGAACAGGACGAACGGCCTACACCCGGCCCAGCATGTCCAGACTTTCCCCGCCGGCATCACCTCATTCGCAGAGCGCGCTGTCTTCCTTCAATGCGGCGTCATCCAGCGGGCGGAGCTGTTCGATCTGCTCGCGTTGCTCGGCCGTGGGCTCGCCCAGCCACCACACCCGGCAGCGCGCGGTAAGGCGGCCGACCATCTTCGACTGATCGGGTGAGTACAGCATCGCCAGCGCGGTGCCGGGGCAGTCGTGGGCCTGGCAGGCGGTGTAGAACCACCAGGGTTCGCCCTGAAGCACCAGCAGCTCGCCAGGCCCGCTGGGGCCGCTCAACAGGCGTTCGCGTAGCGACGGGATGTCCTTGTCGGCGGATTCGGCGGCCTGCGTTCCCTTCATCAATGCATCGAACGCGGCCAGCACCGTCGGGTCCTTGCGGCCACAATCGTCCACCGTGTTGCCGCCCACCAGGGTGAAGAAGTGGGTCGCCAACGGGTTGTCCTTGCAGGTGAGCTCACGGCCGACACTGGAGTCTTCCGGCTCGCCTTCACTGTCCCACACCGACGGATCCACTCCGTCCTCGATGGACGGTTCACTCTCGACCACGGTGGTCGTCGCTGCCGGTGTTCCAGCAGGTGCGGTGGGTGCCACCGCAGGTATCGTTTGGACGGCCTTCTCCGGCGCCTGCCCGCAGGCCGCCAGCAGCGCGACCGTCAGTGCCATCCCTGCAACTTGAATCTTCATTCCCTGTCCTTGTCTGATCTGCGACGCATGTGCCACACCAGCGCAGGGTGATTCTAACCAGCGGCGCGCTAGGATGCGTTCGCCGCTCCCGTCATCGCCAGGACCTGGACGCATGCGCCGTACACGACTCGCCGTGATCTTCTGCAGTGCGCTGCTGCTGGCAACGCCGGCCATTGCCCACGATGCTGAAGGCGCGAAGCCTGCACCACCGCTTCCCGATGCAACCCTGCCGGCGCCGCTGGATCGCGTGCTGCGCGACTACGAACAGGCGTGGTGCAAGGGGGATACCAAGGCGCTCGCCCGGCTGTTCGCCGAGGATGGCTTCATCCTGCAGAGCAACCAGGCGCCAGTGCGCGGACGCAGCGCGATCGAGGCGGCGTATTCCGGCCAGAGCGGCAGCCCGTTGCGGTTGCGCGCGTTGGCCTATGCCGTGGAAGGGAACATCGGCTACATCATCGGTGCCTACACCTTCGGCAACAACGTGGGGGACACCGGCAAGTTCACGCTGACGTTGAAACGCGTGGGCGATGGGCCGTGGATGATTTTCTCGGACATGGACAACAGCAACGCGCCGCCACGGGCGCGGTGATCGGGCGTTGCAGTAGATCCACGCCATGCGTGGATATGCAGCGCGCGTGATGCCAAGCGAGCTTGGCACTCACCAGGGCCTGTCTCCACCCGGCACCCGGTTGGTACTCCCTGATGAAAAAACCCCGGCGCATGGCCGGGGTTTTTCGATTCACTTGAACAGCGTGTCCGGATATTCCGGTTTCTGTTCCCGCGCCAGCAGCGCACGCAGGCCTTCTTCCGGCGTCTGTTCGCCATGCAGCACAGCACGCACGCGGTCGGAGATCGGCAGGTCGATGCCATGGCGGCGCGCCTGTCGCATCACTTCGTCGGCGGTCTGCACCGACTCGACCACCTGGCCGATCTCGCGCACGGCATCCTGCAGCGTCTGGCCACGGCCCAGGGCCAGGCCCAGTCGGCGGTTGCGCGACAGGTCGCCGGTGCAGGTCAGCACCAGATCGCCGAGGCCTGCCAGGCCCATCAGCGTTTCCGGCTTGGCGCCGATCGCAGCGGCCAGGCGCAGCATTTCGTTGAGGCCGCGGGTGATCAGGCCGGCACGGGCGTTGAGGCCCAGCTGCATGCCATCGGCCACGCCGGTAGCCACGGCCAGCACGTTCTTCATCGCGCCGCCCAGCTCGGCACCGACCATGTCGTCGCCGGTGTAGGCGCGGAACGCCGGGCCGTGCATCGCCTCGGCCACCGCCTGCGCGAACTCGGGCACGTCGCCGTGCACGGTGATCGCGGTCGGCAGTCCCTGGGTCACTTCCTTGGCGAACGACGGCCCGGTGACAACGGCCAGCGGCACGTCCTCACCCAGCACTTCGCGCGCCACTTCATGCAGGAAGCGGCCCGAACCGGGCTCGAAGCCCTTGGTGGCCCAGGCCACGCCAGCACCGGCCGGACGCAGCGGCGCCAGCGCGCGCACGGTTTCGCCGAACGCGTGCGACGGGGTCACCACCAGGATCCAGGCCGCGCCTTCCACCGCCGACGCCAGGTCGGTGGTGGCACGCAGGCTGTCCGGCAATGGAATGCCCGGCAGGTAACGCGGGTTCTCGTGGCGCTGGTCGATGGCTTCGACCACGGCCGCGTCGCGCCCCCACAGCACGGTCGGGTGACCGTGCCGTGCGAGCAGGCTGGCCAGCGCGGTTCCCCAGGAACCGGCGCCGAGCACGGCGATCTTGTCAGCGGTAGTGCTCATCCGTGACGTCGCAGCAGGGATCAGGCGTTGCCGGCCGGCTCGGAGTCAGCCAGCGACGGTGCGTCGCCCTGCTCCTGGCGCTGGCGCAGGGTTTCTGCGTACAGGCCTTCGAAGTTGATCGGCTGCAGGAAGAACGGCGGGAAGCCGCCGGCCTGGATCAGGTCGCTGACCAGCTGGCGCACGTACGGGAACAGGATGTTCGGGCACTGGGTGCCGAGCAGCACGTCGATCGACTGCGGGTCCAGGCCAACCAGGCCGAACACGCCGGCCTGCTTCACTTCGGCCACGTAGGCGGTGCGCTCGCCGGCCTGGCAGGTCAGGGTCACGGCCAGCACGACCTCGAAGGCGTTCTCGCCCAGGCGCTGCACCTGCTGGTTCAGGTTCAGCTGCAGCTCCGGCTGCACCTGGTCATTGAAGATGGTCGGAGCGTTCGGCGACTCGAAGGAGACGTCCTTGACGTAGATCTTCTCGACGGTGAAAGCGGGGCCGGTGGCGGCATCGACCGGCGCAGCGGCGCCGTTGGTGATCTCTTCGGACATTTCCAGTAACTCCAGATAAATGCAATGAAAACGAGGGTCGAATTACTGCGATGGGGGCGGCATCAGGCCCATACAAGGCCGGATGCGCCACCTGCGGCAATCAGTTGCGGCCCTTGACCAGCGGCAGCTCGGCCTGCTGCCAGGCGGGAATGCCACCATCGAGCACGTAGACCTTTTCGAAACCGGCCTTCTTCAGCGCCTTGGCGGCGGTTTCCGAGGCGTTGCCGCTGCGGCATACCAGCACCACCGGCGACTGCTTGGCGTTGGCCACCAGCTTGTTGTCCGGGCCGAAGGCACTGGCCTGGGCATTGCGGCTGCCGGCGATGTGGCCCTTCTCGAAGTCACCGCTGGCCGACAGGTCGACCACCACCGTGCCGCCCGCGTTCATCAGCTGGGTCAGTTCGGCGGGTTTGATGCCCTTGAAGCCCCGGAACAGGCGGCGGATCTCGGTGACGATGATGGCCACGGTCAGGCCGACCAGGGCCGCGGACAGCATCGGGTTTCGGCCTGCAAAGGCCAGCAACTCTTCGTAATTCACTCAGGTCACGGGTCGATTAAGCGGGCGCCGATTGTCGCACAAGCCGGACGCGGCCCGTCACTGCCCCTTCCACAGGTCCGGCAGGCCGGCGGACTGCCACCAGCGCTTGGCCTCCGGGTCCCAGCGCCAGCGCTCGACCACGACCACGGTGCGCTCGGCCTGGGTGTTCTGGTTGATCACCCCGATTTCGACGCGGCGCTCGACCTCGCCCCCTTCCAGCGAGGCGCTGCTGCGCTCGCGATAGGATGACACGCGCAGCTGCGCGTAGCGGTTGAGCTCGAACTCGGTCGGCGGCTTTTCCTTGCGCAGCTTCGGGTCCAGGTAACCGATGGCATCGTCCATGCTGCCCCAGCGGATGGTCGCCCCGTAGGCGATCTGGGTCTCTTCCAGCAGCTTGCGCTGCTTGCGGCTGAGGTCGTCGGCCGAGGCCACGGCGCTGGCCAGCAGCAGGGAACAGATCAGGAACTGGATGAGGCGGCGCATCGGTGGTTTCCCCAGAACGTCAGCCTGCCATCCTACCCTTTGGCGAAGGCTACGAAGCGACCGCTGAACTCGGCAGCCGGGCGGCCGTCGGCACCGGGCTGGGTGGCGATGATGCTGATGCGGGCCTTGCGGCGCTGGCGGAAGGTATTCAGGAAGGCGTCCCAGCCGCTCGCTTCGGCGGCTTCGGCATGGGCATGCAGGTCTTCGTAGACCGGTGCCAGGTAGCGCAGGTTGCTGTCGGCCACGTAGACCTCGGCATCGTGGCCGGCCAGGCGCAGGCGCAGGCTGACCAGCGCCCAGCCGGACAGGGTCAGTACCGAGGCCAGGCTTCCACCGAAGGCGTTGCCCTTGTCGTTGACGTTGGCAGCCAGCGGCGCGGTGATGCGCAGCACGCCATCGGCATAGCCGTCGAGCTGGATCTGCATGGCGCGGACCGCTGGCATGCAGTCCAGTACGTCCTGCAGGGCGGCCAACGAGGAAGTCAGGGCATCAACGGACATCGGAGCAGCGACCACGACAACGAAGGGCCCGCATAATGCAGGCAATGGCCGACCATACGATACCCACTGGCGCCGCTGGCTCCGACGCGGCCTGGACCCTGATTTCACTGCGCCCGCAAGGCCAGCATGTGGCGCTGCGCCGCGCCGTTGCTGGGCTGGGCGGGCATGTGCTGGCGCTTTCACCGTGGCGGTTGCAGCGCCTGCACGGCACGCCCGTGGTGCGCCAGCTGCAACGCGCGCTGAACTGCGATCGCGTGGTGTTCACCAGCCCGGCTGCGGTTGCTGCGGCCGCTTCCCTGCTGACGCTGGCCGAGGCGCAACGCAGCCCGTGGCTGACGGTAGGCGAAGGCACCGCGCGCGCGCTGCAGGCACACGGCATTTCCGAGGTGCATGCACCACAGCGTATGGACAGCGAAGGCCTGCTGGCGCTGCCGGTACTGGCCGACGTGCAGGGCCTGCGCATCGGCCTGGTGACCGCGCCCGGTGGCCGCGGCCTGATTGCCGCGCAGCTGCAGGCGGCCGGTGCCCGCATCGAACGCGCCGACGTCTACCAGCGGC
This sequence comes from Stenotrophomonas sp. YJH_SMC_57, assembly GCF_059369755.1. Classification (NCBI taxonomy): domain Bacteria; kingdom Pseudomonadati; phylum Pseudomonadota; class Gammaproteobacteria; order Lysobacterales; family Lysobacteraceae; genus Stenotrophomonas; species Stenotrophomonas sp. YJH_SMC_57. Next base: position 183,100 of record NZ_JCAFSZ010000004.1, on the reverse strand, counting down.
GCCTGCTGCGCCTGGCGCCGCGCACGCTGGCACGACTGGCGCATTCAGCCTTTCCGTGGGTGCTGGCGGTCAGCAGCGGCGAAGCGCTGCAGCATTTCTGGCAGCAACTTCCAACCGCATTGCAGCAGCGCCTGCAGGCGCACGCGACCGCCGTGGTGGCCAGTGATCGCCTGGGTGAACAGGCGCGGGCGTTGGGCCTGCAGCACGTCGTGCGCGCGGCCGGCCCCACCACCGCACAGCTGGTGGCGGCTGCACACGCCACGCTCACCGTCCCGGCAGCGACCTGAACAGGGACGTGGGTCACGCTTGCCGCTGTGGTCGGCAACAGTGATGCTGTGCTCAACGCGGCCTGCCGGTCCCCCACCGGCGACGGTGCCGACAAGGAAGCCTGATGAACGACACTCCGCCCGTTTCCCCACCCCGTCGCTCCGCACGCTGGCTGCTGCCGCTGGCCGGTGTGGCCGTGCTCGGCGCGGGCGGCTACGCGGGCTGGTACTTCTGGCAGCAACAGCAGCGCGAACAGGCGGCGCAGGCGCAGACCACCGCCGTGCAGCTGCAGGGCCTGGAGGCCACGCTGGATGCGCTGCGCCGTGACCAGCGCGCGACCAGCCAGCGCCTGCAGGACGCGGCCACCACCAACCGCGTGCTGCGCGACGAGATGCTCGGCCTGTCCCAGCGCAGTGCACTGCTGGAAGAAAACCTGGCCAAGCTGGCCGACAGCGCCAACCAGGGCCGGCAGGCGGTGCAGCGCGACGAGGCCGAGTTGCTGCTGACCCAGGCCGCGCAACGCCTGAACTACGCCGACGATGTGGATGGCGCACGCCGCCTTTATGCCCAGGCCGCCACTGCGCTGGCCGATCTGCCCGACAGCGATGGCCTGAACCTGCGCCAGGCGCTGGTGCAGGAACGTGATGCACTGGATGCGCTCGGCGCCGGCCCGCGCGTGCAGTCGTTGCAGCGCCTGGATGCATTGGCCAAGGCCTTGCAGGGCCTGCCCTCGCAGGTGACCGGCAACGCTGCGCCGCCGACCGCCAGAGCCTGGTGGCAGGCCACGCTGGCACCGTTCGTGGACATCACCCCGAGCCGTCAGAACGGCCCGCTGACGGCTGCCGAACGCCGCAATGCCGACGATGCGCTGCAGCTGGAACTGACCCTGGCGCGCGCCGCGATCGAGCGCGGCGACCGTGCTGGCCGTGATACCGCGTTGGTACGCGTGGAGCATTGGGCGCAGCGGCGCTGGCCGGATTCACCGGCCCTGCGCGCACAACGTGCTGAACTGAAGGCCTTGCGCGAGCTTCCGCTGCAGGCCAGCAACACCGTTCTTGGCAGCACCCTGCAGCAACTTCGCACCCAGACCGACCGGAGGTAATCCCGCATGAAACCCCTGCAATCCCTGGTCGTGCTGTTGCTGGCCGTGGCCATCGGCGTAGTCGCCGCGCAATGGCTCGGCGCCGATGACCTCAACCGTTTCGGCGAAGTGATCCTGCGATACGGCGGCTACGACTACCACAGCAACCTGCCGAAGGTCGCGTTGCTGGCGGTGATCGCGGTGCTGGTGCTGTGGCTGCTGTGGAGCCTGATTGCCGCACCGTTCCGGGCGTGGGGCCGCTACCGCCGCAAGCAGGGCCGGGTGCGCCTGATCGACGGCCTGCAGGCTTACGAGCACGGCCAGTGGCAGCGTGCGGAGAAACTGCTGGACGGCGCCGCCAAGGACCCCGAAGTGAGCGCGGTGGCGCTGGCCAACGCCGTGCGCAGTGCGCAGGCACGGGCCGATGGCCCCGCCGGCGAAGCACTGCTGCAGCGCCTGGGCGAAAGCGATGCCACGCTGCAGGCGCTGCTGCGTGCCGAACAACTGCTGGCTCGCGAGCTGCCGGTGGATGCGATCAACGCGCTGGACGTGGCCGCGATCCAGCCGCTGCCGCCGCGTGGCCTGTGGCTGCGCACCGAGGCACTGGCGCAGGCCGGGCGCGCGCACGAGGCCTATGGGCAGCTGGGCGCGCTGCGGCAGAGCAAGGTGCTGCCGACCGATGCCAGCAGCGAACTGGAAGCACGCCTGGCAGCGCAGGCGCTGCTGGAAGCGGCCGACGTCAACGCGCTGGCCGCGCAGTGGGAAGCCACGCCGAAGGCACTGCGGCCGACGCCGGACGTGGTGGGTGCCTATGCCAGCCGTGCGGTAGCCCTGAACTGGGATGAGCCGGCGCTGCTGGCGCTGGAACAGGCGCTGGACCAGCGCTGGGATGATGAACTGGTGGCGCTGTATGGCCGCCTCCCGGCCGAGCGCCTGGCCACCCGTCAGGCCAACCTGCAGCGCTGGCGCAACGTGCATGACGGCTCGGCCGCGCTGCGCCTGGCGCAGGGCCGCGTGGCACTGGCGCAGCAGCAGTGGGATGCCGCCGACGCGTTCCTGCATGAGGCGATCGCCAGTGGCGCCGGGGCACCGGCATGGGAAGCGCTGGGTGAACTGTTCGCCCAGCGTGGCGAGCACGCACTGGCCGCGCAGTGCCTGGCCAATGCGCTGCGCCTGCAGCGCGGCGAGGACAGCGTGGCGCTGGTACGCAGCGAAGCGCCGCTGCGTGCCACGGTGGAAGAGCAGCCGATTGCGGTGCAGCCGCCGGTGTATGACGCCAATGAAGAGCGCGACGAGTTCGGTAACCCGCGGTTGCCCTGATCGGTAGTGCCGGCCGCTGGCCGGCATCCACCGGCGAATCTGGCACCGTGCCAAGCAAGCTTGGCACCCACCAGAGCAACCATCCGGGCAACAACAAAAACGCCGCCCATCGGGCGGCGTTTTTGTTGGTAGATCCACGCCATGCGTGGATGCGATCAGCGTTCGACGATCGCCACCACGCCCATGCCGCCGGCGGTGCAGATCGAGACCAGTGCGCGGCCACCGCCGCGTTCGGCCAGCTGCTTGGCGGCGGTGGCAATCACGCGTGCGCCGGTGGCGGCGAACGGGTGGCCGGTGGCCAGCGATGAACCCAGCAGGTTGATCTTGTCCGGGTCGATGCGGCCCAGCGGTGCATCCAGGCCCAGGCGGTTGCGGCAGTAGTCCTCGCTCTCCCACGCACGCAGCGTGCACAGCACCTGCGCGGCGAAGGCTTCGTGGATCTCGTAGATGTCGAAGTCCTGCAGGGTCAGGCCGTTGCGCTTGAGCATCTCCGGCACGGCAATGGTCGGCGCCATCAGCAGGCCTTCGCCATGCACGAAGTCCACCGCCGCCACGTGCGCATCGCGCAGGTAGGCCTGCGGCTCGTGGCCGTGCGCGCGTGCCCACTCTTCGCTGGCCAGCAGCACCGCGGCGGCACCGTCGGTCAGTGGCGTCGAGTTGGCGGCGGTCAGCGTGCCGCGGCCGGACACCTTGTCGAACGCCGGCTTCAGCGTGGCCAGCTTTTCCAGCGAGGTATCCGGGCGCAGGATGTTGTCACGCTCGACACCACGGAACGGGGCGATCAGGTCGTTGAAGAAGCCGCGCTCATAGGCCGCGGCCAGCTTCTTGTGCGAGGACACCGCCCACTCGTCCTGCGAGTCGCGCGAGATGTTCCATTCCTTGGCCATGTCCTCGCAGTGGTCACCCATGCTCTTGCCGGTGCGCGGCTCGGCCACGCCCGGGAATTCGGGCTTCAGTTCGGAGAACTTGAAGCCGGAGGTGAGCGCGCGGATCTTGTCGCCGGTGCTCTTGGCACGGTTGGCGGCCAGCAGGCGCGCGCGCAGCTTCTTGGCGTACACGATCGGCACATCGGAGGTGGTGTCCGAACCACCGCCGATGCCCGATTCGATCTGGCCCAGCGAGATCTTGTTGGCCACGGTGATGATGCTGTCCAGCGAGGTGCCGCAGGCGCGCTGCAGGGTGATGCCCGGGGTCAGCGGCGACAGGCCGGAGGACAGCGTGGCTTCGCGGCCCAGGTTCCAATCACTGGAGTGCTTGATCACCGCACCCATCGCCACTTCACCGAGCTGCTGGCCGTGCAGGCCGAAACGTTCGACCAGCGCGCCCAGCGTACGGACCGACATGCCGAGGTTGCCGACATCCGAATACGCGGTGTTCTGGCGGCAGAACGGAATGCGGACGCCACCGAGGATGGCGACGGGACGAGCGTTGGGCATGGAGATACCTGGCATGGATGAGGGTGTCTGCAACATGGCCTGCACGACGGAGCAGGCATAATGGAGCCAAGTGTAGCTGCCGCCCTGTGATGGGCCAACCGTGGAACCATGAGCAAACCCGACCCCGCGATGAATGCCCTTGGCGTGCTGGCCCTGGAACTGGCCGGCGGCGAAATCCCCCGCCAGGCGGTACTCAGCGCCGAACAGGCCGGTGAACTGGCCGAACGCGTCGGCCGCGACCTGTCCAAGCTGGTGCCGCAGGTGGCCGAGCTGGACCTGGTGTTCGCCGCCGCGCATTTCGACCCGGCCGAAGTACTGCGCCCGGGCTGGCCGATCCACCGCCGCCTGGAAGAACTGCAGATGCGTGCGCCGGGCCGCAACCAGGGCCCGCGCCTGCTGGCGTTCGGCACCGATGCCAACGGCGACGTGCCGCTGCCGTTCCAGGCCGATGCCAGCCTGGTGGGCGGTGGCCTGCGCGTGGTGCCGTTCCTGCTGACCGGCAGCGATGTGGCCACCACCAACGCGGTCGCCAATGCGCTGGAAGAAACCCTGCTGGCCAACGGCATGGCGCACGCCGATACCGCATTGATGGCGCAGAACACCTTCGGCGCCCGCATCGAGCATGCGCGCTATTTCACCGTGAACGACCTGGCCGCGATGATGTCGATGCAGTACGACAACCAGGGCCTGGCCGCGCTGTGGCCGCTGATCGAGACCGCGATCATGGCGCCGGGCGAGGACGAATGGCTCAACGCAGCGCCCGAGCCGCTGCTGCGCTACACCCATGGCGAGGCGCGCATGGCGCTGTTCGATCCGGCCGGCTGGTGCGCGCACTACAACCACAGCAACAACGACTGTGACCGCCTGAAGGGCATCTACGAGCAGTTCCTGATGCGCCAGCGACAGATGGCCGCAGTGCTGGAAGCACACGGCGTGCCGGTGCTGTTCGTGCACTGCGAGGCCGGGCAGGACGCGCGCGAGCTGCTGGCGCGCTGATGGTGGTCCCGGCCGCTGGCCGGCAACCCTCGGATCTGCGATTGCCGGCCAGCGGCCGGCACTACCGCTCAGGAAAAACGCCGGCTTGCGCCGGCGTTTTCCATTTCCAGCAGGTCTGCGCTTTACGGCGCCTTCTGGATCACCGCACACGCCAGGCGCGCACCGGCATTGCCGGTCGGCTGGGTCTTGTAGTCGTCCGCGTCGGCGTGGACGATCAGGCCGCGGCCGATGATGTCGAAGTCATCACCCTTGCCGATGTTGACGTTGCTCGACACCGGGCCATCGATGGTGGCCACGCCCTTGTCGTCGGCCTTGATGTTGGGCATGTCGCCGCCATGGTGCGGATCGGTGGCGACGTTGCCGTGATCCTGGTGGCCCGGGTTGAAGTGGCCGCCGGCGCTCATGCCGTCCGGCGCGCTGCAGTCGCCCTTCTCGTGGATGTGGAAGCCGTGCTCGCTGCCCGGCTTCAGGCCGGTGACCTGGCCGGTCACGTGGACCTTGCCGTCGACCAGCTTGAAGGTGACGCTGCCCTTGGCCTCGCTGCCCTGGGTCGGCGCCAGTTCAGCGGTGGCCGACGCATCTGCCGCGGGTGCAGCTGCCGGTGCGGGGGTTGCGGCCGGTTCGGTGGTGGCGCCCTCGGCCGCAGCGGCCGGCGGGGTTTCGGCCTGCGGCGCGGCAGGCTGCTGGCCGCAGGCCGCCAGGCCCAGCGCGGCGACGGCGACAAACAGCGAAGTGTGGATCAGACGCATGCAATCTCTCCCTGGATGAAGCCTGCAGTGATCAGCGGACAACCCGGATCACGCCACAGGCGATGCGGACGCCGGCATTGCCGGCGGGCTGGCTGCGATAGTCGTCGGCGTTGGCATGCACGACCAGTGCACGTCCGGCGATATCGGTGGCGGCGCCTCCGCCAAGGGTAACCCCCTTGAGGTGGATATCGACGTTGGCGCGGCCCTGGGCATCGGCACGCAGGTTGTCCATGTCGCCCAGGTGGTGCTTGCCGGTGCCGGCGCGGCCATGCGCGGCGCCACCGGGGTTGAAGTGGTTGCCGGCGCTGCTGGCATCCACCGCGCTGCAGTCGCCGCGCTCGTGGATGTGGAAGCCGGCCTGCTGCATCGGCTGCAGGCCACCGACCAGGCCGGTCAGGTGCACGCCACCGCTTTCGGTTTTCAGCACCAGGCGGCCACTGACGATGCTGGCCGAGGCCGGCGCCAGGTTCGCTTCGGCCAGCTGGGCCACAGGCGTGGTGACCACCGGCGGCGGGGTGGGCTGTGACTTCTGCGGCGCGCTGCCACAGGCAGAAAGCAGCACGGCGGCGGACAGCGGCAGGATGGCAGGTGAAAGGCGCATCAGGAACTCCTTGCAGGGAACACTACGGACGGCATCGTCCATGGCGGATCAACAGTTCGGCAAGCGGGCGCGAGGACCGTGTGCACGGGCCGTTCAATGGCTCCCGCGGCGGCGGCCCGCGCCCAGCTTGCGGGTGAGCGTATTGCGGCCCAGGCCGAGCCGCGCGGCGGCTTCGGCGCGGCGGCCATGGGTGATCTGCAGCGCTGCCTCCAGCAGGGCGTGGTCCACCCGCTTGCGCACCTGCGCGTGCAGGCCTTCGGTGCCCTCGGCCAGCTGCCGCCGCGCCCATTCGGACAGCAGCGCTTCCCACTGCCCGGGGTCGGCGCCCGCGCTGTTGCCGCGGCGGCTGCGCGTGCGGTTCAGCGCGGTATCGACGTCGGCAACGCCGATGGTGTCGGCGGCGGCGAGTGCGGCCATGCGCCAGCAGACGTTTTCCAGTTCGCGCACGTTGCCGGGCCAGTCGTGCTCGCGCAGCGCCTGCAGTGCGGCGGCGGTCAGCCGCTTCGGCGGCGTGTCCAGCTTGTGCGCGGCAGCGGCCAGGAAGGTGGTGGCCAGCTGCGCGATGTCCTCGCGGCGGTCGCGCAGCGGCGGCAGCTGCAGGCGCACCACGTCCAGGCGGTGCAGCAGATCGGCACGGAACTTTCCTTGTGCGACCAGGCCTTCCAGGTCCTGGTGGGTGGCGGCGACCACGCGTACATCCACGCGGATCAGCTCGCGGCCACCGACACGGAAGAACTCGCCCTGGGCCAGCACGCGCAGCAGGCGGGTCTGCAGCGGCAACGGCATGTCACCGATCTCGTCGAGGAACAGCGTGCCGCCGTTGGCCTGCTCGAAGCGACCGATGTGGCGGCGCTGCGCACCGGTGAACGCGCCGGCCTCGTGGCCGAACAGTTCGCTTTCCAGCAGTTCGGCCGGAATGGCGGCGGTGTTAAGCGCAACGAACGGCCCCTGTGCGCGCGGCGATTCGCGGTGCAGGGCGTTGGCCACCAGTTCCTTGCCGGTGCCGGTTTCGCCGGTGATGAGCACGGCCAGCGGCGCCTGCGCCAAACGACCGATGGCACGGAACAGCGCGCGCATCGGCGGCGTATCGCCCACCAGCTGCGGCTGCTGGTCGCTGGGCGCGTCGGCCACCGGCGTGGGCGCGGCCAGTGCCGGTGCCACGGCAGGCAGCACGCGCTGGGCCAGGGCCACCGCATCATCCAGATCGAAGGGCTTGGACAGGAATTCGTGGGCGCCGCCGCGGAACGCGCCGGCCGTGCTGGCCACATCGGTGTAGGCCGACATCACCACCACCGGCAACTGCGGCAGCGCGGCTTTCAGCTTGTCCAGCAGCACCAGGCCATCGTCGCCGGGCATGCGCACGTCGGTGAACAGCAGCGCCGGCGCCGGGCCTTCGTTGAGGGCCTTCAGCGCAGGAGCGGCACTGTCGAAATCAACTACCTGGTAGCCCGCCTCGCGCAGCGCGGTGCACAGCACGAAGCGCACGGCGCGGTCATCGTCGACCACCCAGATGCGCTGCGCGGTGGTGGGGGAATCAGACATCGCGCGGGGCCTCCTCGGCCGGGGCGGCGCCGTTGCCGATCGGCAGCAGCAGGGTGAACACGGTATGGCCCGGGCGCGAACGGTAAGTGAGCGTGCCGCGGTGTTCGCGCGCGACCTGCTGGGCCAGCGCCAGGCCCAGGCCGGTGCCTTCGGCGCGGCCACTGACCAGCGGCAGGAACAGGTGCTCGGCCAGCTCCTCGGGCACGCCACGGCCGTCATCGGCGATTTCCAGGCGCAGGGCCAGCGTGTGCAGCTGTTCGGCGATGCGCACGCCGTGCTCGACGCGCGTGCGCAGGGTGATGACCCCGGCGCCGGCCTGGATGGCGTTGCGCACCAGGTTCCACACCGCCTGGGTGAGGCGATCGGCATCGCCATCGAACTCGGGAATGCTGGGGTCGTAGTCGCGCTGCAGGCGCACCGCCCAGCCTGCCTCGCTTTCGGCCAGGCGCAGCACGCGTTCCAGCGAGGCGTGGATGTTCAGTGGTGCATGCGGCGCGGCCGGTGCCGGCGACAGCAGCTGGTCGAGCAGGCCGTTGAGGCGCTCGATCTCCGAGCCGATCAGCTCGATCAGCTCACGTTCGCTGGCATCGCGCTGGGCAGCGCGGCGGGCCAGCAGCTGGGCCGCACCCTTCAGACCGGCCAGCGGGTTGCGCAGCTCGTGCGCCAGCCCCTTCAGCGCCGCGCTGAGCGCGCTGGGCAGGGCCTGGGTCGGGTCCAACCCGGGGAACTCATCGACCGGGTGCGCCTCCAGCAGCCAGCCGCCATCGTCGCGGCGGCTCATCCAGCCCTCGGCGAAGCGCGGCGCCTCGCCAGGCACGGCCAGCGCCAGCCGGTTCAGGCGCAGGCTGTCGCGCTCGTCACGGGCCAGGAAATGGGCCAGTGCCTCGCCCTGCACTTCCAGTGCGGCCAACGGCTGGCCGATCAGGCGGCGGACGCTGACGCCCAGCCAGCGCGCGAAGGCGGGATTGCAGCCGATGATGCGGCCATCGGCCCCGGCCCAGGCCAGCGGCGTGCCCAAGGCATCGAGGGACGGCGGGGGTGCGGGGTCGGACATTGCACCAATGTAGTGCAAAACGCGGGTCCAGCATCAGATCGCATCAAATGCGTCGCCAGCCGTCGCGCTCAGGAATTACGCCGCATGCTTGCCGAGGCGATACTAACGCCTTACGATACTATCGCCACACGTTACCAACATGCCGATCCAATCATTTGCCTGCAAACGTACGCAGGCACTGTTTGATGGCCATCGCGTGCAGAGATGGCGCCACATTGAAGCTGCCGCGCTGCGAAAGCTGGCGATGCTCAACGTTGCGGCCGATCTGCGGGATCTGCGCATACCTCCGGCCAATCGCTTGGAGCCGTTGCACGGAAACCGGTGCGGCCAGTACAGCATCCGCATCAATGATCAGTTCCGGTTGTGCTTCGTCTGGACCCGAGAAGGCCCGGCTGAAGTTGAAATTGTCGATTACCACTGAAGGAGCCGCGCGCATGCGAACCGTCCCCTACCCCGCTCCCGGCGAGATCCTGCTGCATGAATTCCTGGAGCCTTTGGGTATCACCCAGTACCGCCTGGCCAAGGCAATTGGCGTGTCGCAACGTCGCATCGGCGAGATTGTTACCGGCCAGCGTGCCGTGACGGCAGACACCGGACTGCGGCTGTCCCGTTACTTCGGCGTGTCCGACAAGTTCTGGATCGGGCTGCAGGCGGATTTCGATGCGGCGATGACCAAGGAGAAGCTGGCCGAGGTGCTGGCGCGGATCGAGCCTTACAACGCGGTGGCATGAACCTGCCCGGGGTCGGATCCCTTTCCGTCAGGAAAGGGCTCTGACCCCTGCCGCAGGTCGAGCAAGCTCGACCACTACCGGATGCGTGGCCGGGTTACAGCTTCATGTTCAGGCCAACGAACACGCTGCGGCCGGGGGCGGGCGAGAACATCGGGCGGGCGCTGTCCCAGAAGAAGCTGTCGTACCAGGCGTAGGCGTATTCGCGGCCGGTGACGTTCTTCAGCTGAAGGTCCACGCTCCAGCGCGGGTTGATCTGGTACGCGGCGCTGAGGTCGAGCACGGCGAAGCCGCCGAACTTGCCGGCCTCGTTGCGTTCTTCCAGGTAGTAATCGCCCTGCGCGCGTGCCTGCAGGCCCAGGCGCAACGCGTCGCTGGCGCGATAGTCCACACCGAGGTTGCTGATGTGGCGCGGGGTGGCGGCCACTTCCCTGCCCTGCAGCGAAATGCTGGCAGCGCGGTCGTCGCGGGTGATCTTCGCCTCCTGATAGGCGTGCGAGGCCCACACCGTCCAGTCGTCGCCCAACTGCAGGCTCAGCTGCGCATCCACGCCGCGGCGGCGGGTCTTGCCCAGAGTGACCGTGGTACCGGTGGCCGGCATGTTGGACACCTCGTTTTCCGCGTCCTGCTGCCACACCGCCAAGCGCGCCTGGCTGCCATGGAAGGGCTGGAACTTCAGGCCCAGCTCCATGCCGGTGTTGGTGGACGGCTGCACCGGCGCCTGCCCCGGGGTGAGGTAGGCCGGTGCGGTGGAGCCGGTGAGCACCTGGAAGGTGCGGCCCCAGTTGGCGTAGACGTGGGTGGTGTCGCCCAGGCTGTGGATGACGCTCAGCTTCGGCTGGCCGATGGTGCCGTAGTCCTGCAGGCGGCCGCTGACGCCGTTCATCAGGTGCGTGCTGCCACTGAAGCGGTCGACGCGGTAGGCCGGCACGATCTTCCATGCCTCGGCCGGCTGGTAGATGGCCTGCACATAGGCACCCCAGTTGTCGAAGCTGTGGCGGTCGTCGTTCTGCACGCGCGCCGGTGCTTGGCTGAAATCGGTGGGTTCGGCGTAGGCGTAGCGCTCGCGGATATAGCCGTTGTCCTGCTGCTCGTAGTTCAGGCCGCCTTCGACGGTGAGCGCGGGGCTGGCCTGCCAGGTGAGCGTGCTGAGCAGGCCGGTCTGGCGTTCATCCCAGACGCGGCGCTGGCGCGGCAGGTTGCCGCTGGGCAGGTCGCTGAAGGTCACGCGGCGGTCGTCTTCGTAGCGGTTGTAGTACAGCCGCGTGCCGAAGGTGAGCGCGTCGGACAGCTTCAGGTCGACGTGCGAGGCGATCTGCCGCATGTCGCGGTCATCGCCATCGTTGCCGTTGCGCAGGTCGCTGCCACGGCGATGCGCGTGCATTTCGTCAGCGGTCATGAAACCGGGTTCGTCGGCTTCGTGGTGGTACGCGCGCGCGGTCAGGCCCACGCGCAGGCCGTCGTCCAGCGAGCCGTAGAACCATTTGCCGCCCAGCGAGTACTTCTTCGAGGTGTCGTGGTCGCGGTAGCCATCGCTGGCCTGGGTGCCGACGAAGTAGTTCTGCGCGAAGCCATCCGCTTCGCGGCCCACCGCCAGCTGCGCGTCGCGGGTGTTGTAGCTTCCGTAGGCCAGCCGCGCATCGGTGTAGTTGCCGCCCTGGCGCGTGCCGAAGTTCACGTTGCCGCCGATGTTGTGCAGGCCGTAGCGCGGGTCGTTGGTCCCGCGCACCACTTCGATGTAGCTGATTTCCAGCGGGAACAGCATGTCGATGAAGCGCTGGTTGCCGCTGTTGACGTTGCTGGGGATGCCGTCGATGAGGGTCTTGATGGCGTTGAGGTAGCCCTCGCCGTTGAAGGCGCGGAAGCTGACCTTGCCCGATTCGGCACCCTGCCGGGTTTCGGTGAGCTGGATGCCGGGCATCTGCCCCAGCAGCTCCCAGCTGTGCGAGACATTGCGGTCTTCGATCTGGTCCGCGCCCAGCACGTCCACCGAGGTCAGGACCTGGTGGGCGCTCAACTGGCCTTCGCCATGCTGGTGCACCTGCACCTTGCCGAGGGTGAGCGCGGCATCGGCCGACTGTGCGAAGGCTTCAGAGGCGAACGGGGCGGTCGCGAGGGCGGCCACCAGCGTGGAGGTTTTCATGGGGGATGGAAGGGCGCGGATGAAATGTAATCATATAACATTTCACGCGTCTGCCATGTAGAGTCGAGCAGGCTCGACGCTACAAAAGCGGGGTGGAGCGGCGGCTTACACCGGGTAGCCGGTGGCTTCCCTGGCTTTCTTCCATGCGCTTTCGAATTCGCGCGCGGAGATCTCGTCGTCCTCGTCGAAATCGAGGAACGACACCGGCTGGTCGGCCAACAGGAAGCGGTCATCGCTGTGGGCATGCTCGTCGGCCCAGACCATCTTGGTGCCGTAGATTTCCACCTGGCGCACGATCTTCTCGCCTCGCGCTTCCATCAGCACGTTGCCCTTGCCCAGGCCCGATTCGGCCCAGTGCTTGTAGTACTTCCTGGCGGCGGATTTCGCGCCGGATCTTGCGTTGTGTTTTGCGTAGGTCATTGCAGGGGTCCTGGCCGCAGGTGCGGCCGGAAAGTTCGGAATGGCGCCATTATCAGGCATCCGGGGGGCAGATCCCTGCCACCTACTGCGGCAGCGCGACGCCCTTCGGCCACAGCATCCAGATGTTGCCCTTCTGCTTCATGTCACCGGCCAGCTTGCCGGCGGCATCGCCACTGCCCCAGTACAGGTCCGCACGCACTTCGCCGGCAATGGCGCCGCCGGTGTCCTGCGCAGCCACCGGGCGCACCACGGGCGTGCCGTCCGGGCGGGTGGTGGACAGCCACAGCAGGCTGCCCAGCGGCACCACGGTGCGGTCCACGGCCACGCTGTAACCGGCGGTGAGTGGCACGTTCAACGAGCCACGCGGGCCTTCCGGGCTGTCCGGGTTGCGCACGAAGAACACGTAGCTGGGGTTGCTGCGCAGCAGTTCCGGCACGCGCGCGGGGTTGGCCCGGGCCCAGGCACGGATCGCGTCCATGGTGACGTCTTCCTTCTTCAGTTGGCCCTGGTCGACCAGCCAGCGGCCGATGGCGCGATAGGGGTGGCCATTCTGTTCCGCATAGGCCAACCGTACCTGCGTGCCGTCAGCCAGGCGCACCCGGCCGGACCCCTGGATCTGCAGCAGTTGCAGGTCCATCGGATCGGTCAGCCAGGCCAGGACTGGCGCCTTGGCGCCTTTGCTGGCAATCGTGCCGGCGTCGTCATACGGCTTGAGCACCTTGCCGTCGACACGGCCGCGCAGCCGCTTGCCCTTCAACTCGGGGTAGAGGCTGTCCAGCTGCACCACGACCAGGTCATCCGGCGTGCCGTACACCGGCACCGTCGCGGTGGCCGTGCGGGTGAGGCTGCCGGGGTAGATCGGTTCGTAGTAGCCGGTGATCAGGCCATCGGCCTGGTGGCCTCCGGCGCGCAGCGCGTAGACATCGAGGTCGCGCTGCAGGAACTGGCGGATCGCGGCCGCGTCCTTGTCTGAAACGGCTGCTGCGGCGGCGCAGGGCCTGGCCCAGACCGCATCGTTCTTCAGGCGGGTGCAGCTGCTGCGCCAGGCAACGAAGCCGGCCTGCAGATCGCTGTCGGAGACTGGCGGCAGCGCGCTCCACGCGGCCTTGGCATAGGTGGCCGCGGGCGGCGTGACCGGCGTCGGCAATTCGGATCCGGTGCGGGGAGCGGTGGTGGAGCAGCCGGCGAGCACGGCCGCTGCCAGCAGGATGCAGTGCCTGCGCTTGAAGAAGGTGGCGGAATCGATCATGCCGCCATGGTGGCGGGCCGGCCGCTGGGCGGCAACCCAGCGTGGGGTCAAGCGTTCATGCGCGTGGTCACGGCATCTGCAGCAGCAGCGAATGCAGGATGCGCGCGTCTTCGGCATCCAGCGTCTTCGGCAGGTCGTCGCGGCCACGGAAGCGGCGGTGGAAGGCGGCGACGGTGGCGTCGCGGTTGTCCAGCGGATAGCCGAAGCGGGCCAGCGCGTTCCACGCATCGAAGCCTTCCGGTGCGGCACCATCGGCGGCGCGCGGCCAGACGCCGAAACCGGCCTCGGCCAGCTGTTGCCACGGGAAGAACCGGCTGGGGTCCTGCTTGCGCGTCGGCGCCAGGTCGGCATGGCCGATCACCTGGCGCGGCGGAATGTTGAGGCGGGTGGTGAGATCGCGCAGCAGCACGATCAGCGATTCGATCTGCGCCGCGCTGAACGGGCTGCGGCCATCGTTGTCGAGCTCGATGCCGATCGAGGCTGAATTGAGATCGGTGATGGTGCCCCAGCGCCCGGCCCCTGCGTGCCAGGCACGGCGCTCATCGGCCACCAGCTGGTAGCGATGGCCATCGGCACCGATCAGGTAGTGCGCGCTGACCGGCCCACCACTGTTGGCGGTGCGCAGCGTACGCAGGCTCTGCTGCACCGATTTCTGCTCGGTGTGGTGGATGACGATGATGACCGGCGTGCGCGCGTTCTGGTTGGGTGACGGCACCCAGGTGGCGAGCGGGTTGTGGGTTTCCTGCGGCGTGGAGGCGCATGCGGCCAGCAGCAGGCAGGCCGAGAGCATCAGGGCGGTGCGGGTCGGGTGCATGGCCCGATTGTGCGCGATCAGGCGCGATGATGCATGCCGCCGTGCCGAGCAAGCTTGGCATCCACCAGAGAGGATGCGGTAGATCCACGCCATGCGTGGATGGGCTACCCGCTGTGCCGACCAACGGTCGGCACCCACCAGGGCAGGAGCCGTGCCAGGCAAGCCTGGCCCCCACCAAACGCAAAGGCGGCCCCGCAGAGCCGCCCGCCATTACCTCAGGCCTCGTAGGCGGACTCGCCATGCGAAGTGACATCGAGGCCGGTGCGCTCCGCTTCCTCGGTGACACGCAGGCCGACCACGCTGCGCACCACCAGCAGGATCAGCGTGGTCACCACCGCCGACCACAGCACGGTGAGGCCGACGCTGACCACCTGCACCCACACCTGATGGGCAATATCCAGATCAGCCTTGGTGCCGCCCAGCGACTGCGCACTGAACACACCGGTGAGGATGGCACCGACGATGCCGCCGACACCGTGCACGCCGAACACGTCAGCGGTGTCATCCACCTTCAGCAGGCGCTTGAGACCGGTCACGCCCCACACGCAGACCACGCCGGCGACGAAACCGATCACGATCGCGCCAAGCGGACCGACCGTACCGCAGGCAGGGGTGATGCCGACCAGGCCGGCCACCGCACCCGAGGCGGCGCCCAGTGCCGACGGCTTGCCCTTGCCAATGGCTTCCACCAGCGTCCAGCCCAGCACGGCAGCGGCGGTGGCCAGCACGGTGTTGAGGAAGGCCAGCGAGGCCACGGTATCGGCCGCAGCAGCGGAGCCGGCATTGAAGCCGAACCAGCCCACCCACAGCAGCATTGCGCCGATATAGGTGAACGGCACGTTGTGCGGCTTCAATGCGGTCTGGCCATAGCCCAGGCGCTTGCCGACGAACCACGCAGCCACCAGGCCGGCCACGCCGGCATTGATGTGGACCACGGTGCCACCGGCGAAATCGATCGCACCCAGTTCACCGAGGTAGCCACCGCCCCAGACGATGTGCGCCATCGGGATGTAGCTGAGGGTGAACCACATCGCCGAGAACAGCAGCACCGCGCGGAACTTGATGCGCTCGGCGAAAGCACCGACGATCAGCGCGGTGGTGATGCCGGCGAACGTCGACTGGAAGGCGACAAACAGGTAGTCCGGCAGGCCCTTGATCGGCGTGTTGCCGACCGAGTCGGGGGTGAAGCCCTTGAGGAAGGCGAATTCGGTGAACGAACCAAAGAACGGATTGCCGGCACTGAACACCGCGCTGTAGCCATACGCCACCCACAGCAGCAGCACCAGCGAGAACACCACGAGGATCTGGCTGAGCACCGACAGCACATTCTTCGAACGCACCAGGCCGCCATAGAACAGGGCCAGGCCCGGTACCACCATCAACAGCACCAGCAGGGTGGAAGTGAGCATCCACGCGACGTCGCCGCGATCATAGGCGGCAGCCGCTTCGGCCACGGCAGGTGCGGCGGTCGCCGCAGCCGGGTCCTGCAACGACTCAACCGCAACGGTTTCGCTGGGCAGCGGTGACACCTGGGCCTGGGCGTGGGCAGTACCCGGCCATGCCCCGGCGGCCAGCGCGCTGAGCAGCATCAACAGGCACACGATATGGAACCGGGCTTGCCACCCGGTGAGAAGGCGCATCTTCATGGGGGAATCTCCGGAAGGGGGATTACAGCGCGTCGGCACCGATCTCGCCGGTGCGGATACGAATGACCTGTTCGACGGCGGTGACGAAGATCTTGCCGTCACCGATCTTGCCAGTACCTGCCGACGACTGGATCGCCTCGATCACCGCATCGGCACGCTCGTCGGTGACTACGGTTTCGATCTTGATCTTGGGCAGGAAGTCGACGACGTACTCGGCGCCGCGATACAGCTCGGTGTGGCCCTTCTGGCGGCCGAAGCCTTTCACTTCGGTCACGGTGATGCCCGACACGCCTGCATCGGAGAGGGCCTCGCGGACCTCGTCGAGCTTGAACGGCCGGATGATGGCGGAGATCAGTTTCATGCGCATGTCCCGAGGGTGGATGGGGCCAGCGCGCCAGCGCGCGTTGGCATCAGGCAACCACGGGCCATCAGGATGATGGCCGTGGCTGTTGCACCGGACACGTACAGGGCCGGGACGGCCGTGCCTCTCTCCTTGCACGACCGACGCGGGAGGGAGGGCGGCCCTGGCGCGTATCCGGTCTCTCTTGCCCCTGTTTCAGCGGGCTGACAGTCCGCTCTACCGCAGCGGGCCAGCGGCCCGCTCTACCACGGCAGGCCGGGCCCGCCGCGCGGCTCCCCAGCCGCGAAGACCGAAGCGATGGCGGCGGGTGGGAGGGGGAAGCCCGCCGCCATCGCCGCCGGTCAGCTGGCGTAGTACAGCTGGTACTCCAGCGGGTGGGTGGCCGCGCGGAACTTGGTCACTTCCTGCATCTTCAGCGCGATGTAGCCGTCGATGAAGTCATCGCTCATCACGCCGCCGGCCTTCAGGAACTCACGGTCCTTGTCCAGCGCTTCCAGCGCCTGGTCCAGCGAGGAGCAGACCTGCGGGATCAGCTTCTCTTCTTCCGGCGGCAGGTCGTACAGGTCCTTGTCGCTCGGTGCGCCCGGGTCGATCTGGTTCTTGATGCCGTCCAGGCCGGCCATCATCAGCGCGGTGAAGGTGAGGTAGCCGGACTGGATCGGATCCGGGAAGCGCATTTCGATGCGGCGCGCCTTCGGGTTGGACACCCACGGAATGCGGCACGAGGCCGAACGGTTGCGCGCCGAGTAGGCCAGCATCACCGGGGCTTCGTAGCCCGGCACCAGGCGCTTGTAGCTGTTGGTGCCCGAGTTGGCGAAGGCATTGATGGCCTTGGCGTGCTTGAAGATGCCGCCGATGTACCACAGCGCCAGCTGGCTCAGGCCGCCGTAGCCGTCACCGGAGAACAGGTTGGTGCCGCCCTTGGACAGCGACTGGTGCACGTGCATGCCGCTGCCGTTGTCACCGACGATCGGCTTGGGCATGAAGGTGACGGTCTTGCCGTTGCGGTGCGCGACGTTTTTGATGACGTACTTCATGCGCAGCAGTTCGTCGGCCTTCTGCACCAGGGTGCTGAACTTGGTGCCGATCTCGCACTGGCCGGCGGTGGCCACTTCGTGGTGCTGCACTTCCACTTCGATGCCGACCTGTTCCAGCGTCTTGCACATTTCAGCGCGCAGGTCGTGCAGGGTGTCGGTCGGCGGGACCGGGAAGTAGCCGCCCTTCACGCCCGGGCGGTAGCCGCTGTTGGCGCCGTCATACTTGGCGCCGCTGTTCCACGCCGCTTCTTCCGAGTCGACCTGGAAGAAGGTGTGGCCCATTTCATTGGCGAAGCGGACCGAGTCGAAGATGAAGAATTCCGGCTCCGGGCCGAAGAACGCGGTTTCGGCGATGCCGGAGGACTTCAGGTAGGCCTCGGCGCGCTTGGCGATGCCGCGCGGGCAGCGGCCATACGGCTGCATGGTGGCCGGGTCGAGGATGTCGCAGCTGATCACGATGGTCGGATCGGCGTAGAACGGGTCGACGTAGGCGCTGGCGGTATCCGGCAGCAGCACCATGTCCGACTCGGCGATGCCCTTCCAGCCGGCAATCGAGCTGCCATCGAACATCTTGCCTTCTTCGAACAGCGACGGCTCGACGATGCTGACCGGGAAGGTCACGTGCTGTTCGACACCACGCATGTCGACAAAGCGCAGGTCGACGAACTCGATCTGGTTGTCCTTGATCAGCTTCTCAACGTTTTCCACGGACATCGGTACGACCTCGGATGGGGATGAATGCCTGCTGAGGTACAGCAATGACCGTGCCAACTTTTCAATGATTGCAAGTCATTGATTTTAAAAAGGGCGTCCCGTCGCGGTGCAAAACGCTGCGCACCAAACGGGTGCACCCGCCACCAGACGCACCCGTTTGGTGCAGCGGGGATCGTCTATCCTCTCGACCTTCTTCCTTCCGCCGCGCGTGCACGCACCGTCCATGTCCGACCTGCTCTCCGCCCTGCTGCTGGGCATCCTCGAAGGCCTCACCGAATTCCTGCCGATCTCCAGCACCGGCCATCTGCTCATCGCCCAGCACTGGCTTGGGGCCCGCTCGGACTTCTTCAACATCGTCATCCAGGCCGGCGCGATCGTGGCCGTGGTCCTGGTGTTCCGCCAGCGCCTGCTGCAGCTGGCCACCGGCTTCAACCAGCGCGAGAACCGCGACTATGTGTTCAAGCTGGGCGCCGCCTTCCTGGTCACCGCCGTGGTCGGCCTGGTGGTGCGCAAGGCCGGCTGGTCACTCCCGGAGACGGTCAGCCCGGTGGCCTGGGCCCTGATCATCGGTGGCGTCTGGATGCTGCTGGTGGAGGCCTACACCGCACGCCTGCCCGACCGCGACCAGGTGACCTGGACGGTGGCGATCGGCGTGGGCCTGGCGCAGGTGGTGGCCGGCGTGTTCCCGGGCACTTCGCGCTCGGCCTCGGCGATCTTCCTGGCCATGCTGCTGGGCCTGAGCCGCCGTGCGGCCGCCGCCGAATTCGTGTTCCTGGTCGGCATTCCCACCATGTTCGCGGCCAGCGCCTACACCTTCCTGGAAATGGCCAAGGACGGAACGCTGGGCAGCGAGAACTGGACCGACGTGGGCGTGGCGTTCCTTGCCGCAGCCGTCACCGGCTTCGTCGTAGTGAAGTGGCTGATGGGCTACATCAAATCGCACAGGTTCACCGCCTTCGCCGTTTACCGCATCGCGCTGGGCGCGGCGCTGCTGCTGTGGTTGCCCTCCGGCAGCTGAACAGCGCCGGGGCACGCTGACCCCATTGCCGGCCCCACCCCGTTTCCCTCACGGTTCCCCAAGGAGAATCACCATGAACCGCAAGCTCACCCTGCTCCTCCCGCTGGCCCTGATGGCCGCCTGCAGCCAGACCCCGGCCCCGGCCGGCACCGGCGGCGACGACGTGGCCCCGGCCGCGGCCAAGGCAGCAGACCAGCAGACGCTGGCGCACCTGGATGCGCAGCGCCTGCAGAGCCAGCACTGGCTGCTGCAGCAGGCCACCGGCGCCGACGGCAAGCGCATCGATGCGCTGTTCGCCCGCGAAGACAAGCCGGTCACCCTGGACTTCGCTGATGGCCGCCTGTCGGTCAGCAACGCCTGCAACCACATGGGCGGCAGCTACAGCCTGGCCGACGGCAAGCTGACCGTGGGCGCGATGGCGTCGACGATGATGGCCTGCACCGACAACGCGCTGATGGCGCTGGACGAGGCCGTGTCGAGCCGCCTGCAGGGCGAGCTGAAGGCCGAGCAGGATGCCAATGGCGCGCTGACCCTGACCACCGCCAAGGGCGACGTGCTGGTGTTCAACCCGGAACCGACCGCTGAAACCCGCTACGGCGGCGCCGGCGAAACCGTGTTCCTGGAAGTGGCCGCCAAGACCGAGAAGTGCTCGCACCCGCTGATCCCGGACTACCAGTGCCTGCAGGTGCGTGAGGTGAAGTTCGACGACAAGGGCCTGAAGCAGGGCGAGCCGGGCAAGTTCGAGAACTTCTACGGCAACATCGAGGGCTACACCCACGAAGACGGCGTGCGCAACGTGGTGCGCGTGAAGCGCTACGAAGTGAAGAACCCGCCGGCCGATGCGCCGTCGCAGGCGTACGTGCTGGACATGGTGGTCGAGTCGGCCGTCGAGAAGAAGTAAGACGACAGAAGGGCGGCCGAGAGGCCGCCCTTCTTCATGGTCGGTAGGGCCTGCCGCTGGCCGGCTGCCCTGCGCGGCACCGCCAACACACGGAGGTTGCCGGCCAGCGGCCGGCACTACCCACTTGCATCGGGAGATCGGCATGAAGCACGTCCCCGTCCTCATCATTGCTGGGCTGCTGGCCGTGTCCGCGGATGTGGCCACTGCCCGCACGCCCAGCAACGATCGGCTTGAAGCACATCTGTGGCAACTGGCGCGCGCCACCGACGCGCAGGGCCGGCGCATTGACGCGTTGTTCGTCCCGGGCCACGCGCCCTACACGCTGCGCTTCCAGTCCGGCTTCATGAGCGAGCTGAACCTGTGCAACCACGCCAGCAGCCAGTACCAGCTGCAGGGCAACCACTTGTTCCTGCGCAACAGCGTGCAGACCACGGCCGAGTGCATCGATCCGAAAATGACCACGCAGCAGAAGCGCGCGCGAATGCTGATGCACGGCGGAGGGGCGGCACCGATGCTCGAGCTGGGCGAGCGGGGCACGCTGACGGTGCGCAACGCGCAGGGCGATACCGCGGTGTTCGAACCGGCATCGCCGCAAGCGGATGGAAGGTAGAGCTGGCCGCTGGCCAGCATCTTCCCTGTGTTGCCGCCGTTTCCTGCAGCAGCCGGCCAGCGGCCGGCTCTACCCAATGTGCCGCTCAGCCCAGTGCGGGGTTCAGCGTGTAGGTTCCGTGCAGTGCCGCTTCGGCCAGTACGTGGCCGTGCATGGCCCGATACGCATCGGCAGCGGTGAAGCGTGCCGGCAGCTCCAGCGAGGCCACGTCCAGCGCGAACACGCGGAAGAAGTAGCGGTGCACGCGCTCGTCGTTGAAGGGCGGATAGGGACCGTCGTAGCCCAGGTAATCACCGGCCATGTCCGGATTGCCGGCAAACCAGCCGGTGAAGTCGTTCAGGCCCTGGCGGCTGCCGTCCGGGCCGGCCGGTGCCGGCTTGCCCTTGACCACGAAGCCGTCGCTGCAGCTGCCGGCGGCAATCTCCTGCACCGTGGCCGGGATATCGGCCATCACCCAGTGCACGAAATCGCAGCGCGGCTGGTCACGCGGCACGCTCATGTCGCTGCGGCCGACCGTGTCCGGCACGGTCGGCACGTCCGGGTCCACGCACACCAGCAGGAACGAACGGGAGCCGGCCGGCGCCCCGCTCCAGGCCAGGTGCGGGTTGCGGTCCGGGGCGAAGCCGTTGGCGTCGCCGGCGGCGAACGCGCGGTCGATGGGCGCGCCGTGGGTCAGGCTGTTGCTGCTCAGCTGCATTGCACTCTCCTCACTCTTCCGGGTAACCCAGGCGCACCGCAACCGGGGTGAGCTGGGCGAAGGCGGCGCTCATCACGTCGCGGTAGTTGCGCCAGTGGCCGGGCGGCAGGCGCGGAGCGCCCAGCTGCGCAGCCGGCGGCATCGGCCGCTCGAACAGGCGGCCCAGCAGTTCGGCCATCGCATGCGGATCATTGCCGATCTGGTCGATGCGCAGCAGCACGTGCGGATACAGGTCTTCCTCGTGCAGCGTGGCGACCTGGGTCAGCGCGCGGGTCAGCCATTCGCTGGCTTCGGCCAGGGAGGTCATCGCCAGCGGTGCGGCGGCACCGTAGGCCACCCAGTCCAGCAGCATGTCGCGCGGATCACGCAGCACCAGCAGCAGGCGCCCCTGCGGCAACTGCGGGCGCAGCGCCCACAGCAGGGCGTTGTCCCACCACAGCAGCCAGTCGATCACGGTGTCGCTCTGCAGGCCACGCGCCGGCAGCTGTTCGCGCCAGCGCTGCACCAGCCGCTCCGGCGTCAGCACACCCGACGCCAGATCCTGCAGCGTGTTGAAGTTCTGGAAGGCGTCATCAGGTGGCGTGTTGGTGTAACGGTCGCTGCGCAGCACCGGGCTGGCGGCGGCCAGGCCGGTCGCCACGCGCTCCACGCCCGAGCCGGGCGCGCCCCACAGGAAGATCGGTGCGGAACTGGCATCGCCATCGATGCTGCCCTTGTCCGGCCAGCTCGGCGGTGCCTTGGCCTGCGGCGGCAGCGGCAAGCGCTGCGGCGCCTGCTCGGCCTGCAGCGACATCCAGGTGCGCAGCGCTTCCTGCGGCTGCCCGGCGCGATCCTGGATCTCGCCCAGCCAGGTCCGCAGGTCGGCACGGTGGGCCTCCGGTGCCTGCTCGATCAGCGCCTGCACGCGCGCGACCGCCGCGGCCGGGTCGCGCTGCAGCAGCCCTTCGACCAGCCGGGTTTCGCCGCTGACGCGGCCCGGTTCCAGGCTGACGATGCGCTCGGCGATCGCCTCGGCCTGCGCGCGCTCGCCCACCATGTCGTGCAGGCGCAGGCGCGCTTCCAGCGCCGGCAGGTGCGCCGGCATCGCCGCCATCCAGCGCTCGACGGCCGCCACTGCGCCTGCGCTGCCCACCTGCTCGATGGCCAGCCGCGCCAGCCACACGTCGTGCAGCTGGTCATGGGCTTCCAGCACTGCATCCAGGCGTGCGCGCGCTTCATCCTCGCGGCCCAGGCGCTGCCACGACATCAGCAGCAGCTGCAGCACCTGGCGGTCTTCCGGCTGGGTGTCCAGCAACGGCAGCAGATGGTCCAGCGCCTGCAGCGGCTGGCTGTTGCGCAGCGCCAGCTCACCGGCCAGGCGACGCATCGCCGGCACGTCCAGCTCCGGCTGCTGCAGGGCGACCTGCACGGCTTCGGCCGCAGCCGGCACGTTGCCCTGGCGCAGCGCCAGCTGCACCACCAGGCCGTGCAACGAGGACAGTGACGGGTTCAGTTCCAGCACGCGGCGGAACGACTGCTCGGCGAATGCCAGCATGTCCTTGCCCAGATACGCGAAGCCCAGTGCGTACAGCACGCGGGTATCGTCCGGCAGCGCCTTGCTGGCGGCCGACAGCAGTGCCAGCGCACGGTCGGCATCGCCACGGCGCAGCGCGACCATGCCGTCGATGGTCAGCAGTTCCGGATGCTCCGGTTCCACGCGCCCGGCCAGGGTCGAGAGGCGCTGGGCTTCGTCGAAGTCGTTGCGGCCGATCGCCAGGTGCGCCTGCATCAGGTAGGCGGAGAAGGCGTTCGGATCCAGGCCAGTGGTACGCAGCAGCGCCTCGTCGGCGCCTTCGAACTGGCGCAGTGCCAGCAGCAGGCCGGCGTGCTGCAGGTGCAGCTGGGCGTCGTCCGGGGCCAGCCGCAGCGCCTGCTGCAATGCCTCCATCGCGGCTTCGGCGTTGCCCTGCTGCTGCAGCGCAAGCGCCAGCCAGCGGTGGGCATCGGCCAGGCCGGGTTCGTCACGGGTCCACGCCTGGGCCAGCTGCACGGCCTGGTCGGCCTGGTTCTGGCGCAACGCTTGGATGATCTGGTCTTGCATGGCAGTCCGCTTCAAGTGCAAACCGGCATTGTAGCGGGCTGCGTGCCGCTGCCGGTTCAGGCCTGCAGGACCCGCTGCAGGCGTTGCGCAACCCAGCGCTCGGAGAAGCCATCGCCCCGCCAGTTCTCGATGAAGCCGCAGTGGCCGCCCCAGCAGGCGGTTTCCAGGTGCGCCTGGCGCGGCAGCTGCCAGTTGTTGAAGGTCGTATACGGAATGACCGGGTCATCCCGTGCCATCAGGATGTCGGCCGGCACCTGCAGCGTGGACAGGCGGTCGCCGGCAATCGAATAGCCGTCGAAGTACGCCTGCAGCGAGCCGAAGCTGGTGTGGCGCTCGACCAGCCAGGCAGTCAGTGCGCGGATGTCCAGCTTCAGCACGCGGTCGTCGCAGTCGCTCAGCTCGGGGAACAGGTCGCGCTTGCGGCGCAGCGAACCGGCCCACTTGCGGCGGAAGTACCAGTCGTACATCGCCGGGCCGTTCTCGATGCTTTCCATGGTCAGTGCCGGGTCCAGCACCGGGCAGACCGAGGCCACGCGCTGCAGCGGCACGCCGGCGGCCGGCGCGCGCAGGGCCAGGCGCAGCACGAAGTTGCCACCCAGCGAGTAGCCGGCCGCCACCAGCGGCAGCTGCGGCCAGCGCTGGGCGATATCGCCCGCGGCATGCACCACTTCGTCGATCAGGTTGGAGTGGAAGATGCCGCGGTTGAGATGATGGGTGTTGCCGTGGTCGCGGAAGTTCAGCCGCACCACGTCGAAGCCCTGTTCCAGCATGCGCGCGGCGGCCATGCGCATGTAGCTGGATTCGGCACTGCCTTCCCAGCCGTGCAGCAGCAACGCCATGCCTTTGGGTTCGCGGCCTTCGACATGGCTGTGCCAGCCCTGCAGGCGCACGCCATCGCCACCATCGAGGATCAGTTCCTCGCTGACCGCACCCGTGGCCGCGAGCAACAGCAGGCCGCGCTGCAGGCGCATGCGGCTGGAGCTGAGCATCGACTGCAGATGCGGGTTGCGCAGCCAGCGAGGCGGCTGGTAGTCAGCCGCATGCAGCGTCGGCGTGCCGGCGTCCAGTACAGGTGGCGGGATCAGGGCCACCGTGCGCTCACCCCGCGCTCATGGCCGCCACGATGCGCGCGCGCGAGGTTTCCGCGATGCGCCGACGGCCTTCCAGGTCCTGCGCACCGATCGGTGCCAGGAAGTGCACTTCCGCACGTCGCGCCGGCTCACCGAGCAGGCGCAGGAAATTGGCGAAGAAGCTCTCGCCGGGGCCGAACGCGACGATGGTCTGTGCGTCGCCCTTCACGCCGTACACCAGTGCCACCGGCTGCACCGGTACGCCGGTCTCGACCGCGGCCTGGAAGATGCGGGCATGGAACGGCCCCACTTCGTGGCCGCCGCGGGTGCGTCCTTCCGGGAACACGCCCACCGCCTTGCCTTCGCGCAGGCGGTCGGCCATCACCTGCATCACCCCACCGAGCGATTCGGTATTGCCGCGCTGGTGGAAAATGGTCTGGCCACGCGCGGCCAGCCAACCGACCAGCGGCCAGCTGGCGATCTCGCGCTTGGCGACGAAGCCCATCATGCGCTGGCTGTGCAGGATGCAGATGTCGACCCAGCTGACGTGGTTGGCGACGAACAGCACCGCGCCGGGCAGCGGCTGGCCGATCTGCGCCAGGCGGAAGCCGAAGATCCACATCAGCCCGCCCTGCCACCAGTTGACCACCTTGGCGCCGAAGGTGGCGTCGCCCACGCGCAGTTCGCCCCACGGCGGCAGCATGCCGATCAGGATGAGCGGCAGGAACACGATGATGTGGACCAACAGCAGCGGTACGCGGTACAGGTAACGGCACACACGCGCCACGCCGCCACGGGGGGCCGGAGTGGGGGAAGTCATCCGCGCACGATACCGGAGGGCCGTCATCGCTGCCAGCCGATTTAGGCCATAACACCGATCGACCGGGGCAATCGGCGGGGAACGCTGGGTTCCGCCGCCGTCAACGCGCCTGCCAGGGGCTCAGCCGTGGCCGGCGGCCACCACCGCCAGGGTCAGCCGCGAGATGCATACCAGGCGGCCCTGCTCGTCCTCGATGCGGATCTCCCACAGCTGGGTGCTGCGGCCCACGTGCAGCGCGCGGGCGGTGCCGGTGACCGTGCCCGAGCGGACCGCACGCACGTGGTTGGCGTTGATCTCCAGGCCCACGCAGATCTGCTTGCCGGTCTCCACGCACAGGTTGCCGGCGCTGCTGCCCAGGGTCTCGGCCAGCACCACCGAGGCGCCGCCGTGCAGGATGCCGTAGGGCTGGCGGGTGCGTTCATCCACCGGCATGGTGGCCTGCAGCCAGTCCTCGCCGGCCGCACTGAAGACGATGCCCAGGGATTCAATCGCCGTGCTGCGGCTGAGCGCGTTGAGCTGCTCGATGGAAACGGCTTCGCGGAATACCTGGGCCATGCGGGTACCTTCAGAGGATGGGAACGAGGCCGGCGCCGAATGCGGTCAGCATGCGCACCAGCAGCCACTTGGGGCCGACGTTGACTTCGGGGAAGTCGCCGACGGCGACGTAGCAGGTGTGGAAGGCCGGGTCCTGCCGCGGCAGCGGCTGCGGGCACTCCGGGCCGGGCTTGAATTCGTAGTCGGTGGCATAGCGCCAGGGCCAGAAATCGAGGATCGGCAGCGCTTCGGACGCCTTGCCGACGCTGTAGTTCAGGCCCGACAGCACCGGCGGCTTGGCCCGTGGCGCCACCGTCCAGGAGTTCTGCGGATGGGTATCGCGCAGGATGCTCTGGGCCAGCTGCTCGGCAAACACCGGGTCATCGATGATCACCGCGCCTTCGGTGTTGTAGTTCTCGCTGCGCGGATCGAAGTTGTGGGTGCCGACCACCCCGATGCGGCGGTCGACCACCAGCGACTTCGCATGCAGGCCCATGCGCGCGCCCTTGCGGGTGACCGGCAGCGGCTTGTTGACCGCCTTGCTGCCGAGGAACGACGGCCGCGTCTCGGTACGCAGCAGGCGCGTCTCCACCTCGCTGCCAGCGGCGCGGCGGCGTTCCCGCGCATTCTGGTAGGCGCTGCCGGTGCGCGGGTGGTTCACCACGGCCTGCTGCTTGCTGGCCGGTAGCGTGCGCCCGGTGCTGCCCCCTCCGGCATTGCTGCCGGCGGCACTGCCGCCGAGCAACGGATTGCGCCCGCCCTCGTCCTCGCCGTCGGGTGCGGTGATCGGGTCGGGCAGCAGGTTGCGGTAGTCGACCGGTGCATCCAGCGGGAACGGCTTGTATTCGAAGATGTTGAAGCCCAGTTCGCGCATGTTGCGCCGCTTGTACTTGTACGACAGCGCATACACGATCGGGTTGTCGGTGGCGGCCAGGCTGTTGCTGGACACCACCACGCGCGGGGGCTGCGGGCGCTTGCGCAGCTCGCGGAACAGTTTCTGCGCCGGCTTGGACAGCACCAGGTAGGGCGTCTGCAGGATCACTTCCTTCTGCGCGCTGGCAATCAGTGCATCCAGCTGCGGTTCGGTCACGTGCTGGCCGGCCAGCGGCGCGTCGGGCTGCTCGCGGCGGTGCTTGCGCGGCAGGTCGGCCACGTAGCGCACCGAGGCCACCGGCAGCGCGGTATCGACGAAGGAACGGGTGACGAACTCGTTGTCGTTGGCCTCGGCGCTGACCCGCTGCACCCGTTCCGGGCGGCGGAAGGTGGCCGGCGGCAGGGTCGGCACTCCCTCGCGCAGCAGGGTGCGGCCGACGTCGTTCAGGCGTTCGGCCGGCACACTGCGGTGGGCGCGCCAGAACGCATCGAAGTTGGCCGCCATCGCACGTGCTTCCGGGCCGGCGATCAGCACGTCGCGGTCACGGAAGTTGTACTCGCGGTCCCAGTCGTAATAGTCGTCCTGGTAATTGCGGCCGCCGACCACGCCGATCGCATCGTCGATCACCAGCAGCTTGTTGTGCATGCGCTGGTTGAAGCGGCGGAAGCAGCACAGCACGCTGCCGGCGTAGTCGAAGTAGTTCAGCCGGGCCTTGCCAAACGTCGGGTTGTAGACCCGCAGCTGGAAGTTCTGGTGCGCACCGGACAACGCGCCGAGGATCTGCAGGTCGGAGATCGCCGAGAGCTGGTCGATCAGCACCCGCACCTTCACCCCGCGGCGCGATGCGGCCAGCAGCTCGTCGATGACCAGCCGGGCGCTGTCGTCCTTGTCGAAGATGTAGGTCTGCAGGTCGATGCTGCGGGTGGCGCTGCGCAGCAGGTTCAGGCGCGCCACCAGGGCACCTTCGCCTTCATCCAGCAGGGTCGCGTAGTGACGCGGCCGTTCCGGGGTGGATTCGGTGAACGCGCGGCCGGCCAGCGCCCGCAGCGGCGAGTCCTGAGCGCAGCGGTCGGCACGCTGGCAATCGACCACGGCCGAGCGCGCCTGCACGGCGATCGCTTCGGCACGGTCGCGCTCGGCATGCGAGAGCGATGCACAACCGCTGCCCAGCAACACGGTTGCCAGCGCCAGTACACGCAGCAGAAGGTTCACGGTTTCGGCGCCTCGCTCAGGCGCGCACGCAATACGAAGGTCACTCGGTCACTCAAGGCAAGCTGCCAGCTGTCCATGCCATACCGGCCTCGCTGCACGGTACCGCGGCTGACGACGTCGCAATCATAGCCGGGTCGGGCGCACTCCGCCTTCTCGACCTTCAGTTTCTCCGGGTGGCTGATCCCGCGCAGGGTCAGGCGGCCATCAATGTCGCCGCCGTTTTCCACGGTTTCCGGCCAGTACGGCAGCGAGTCGAACTCGACCACTGGATGACGGCCGGCATCGAAGAATTCCTCGCCCCGCATCCAGCCGGTATAGCGCGCCTTGCCCGGGATCTCGACCGAGCGCGTGAACATCTTCAGGTGCACCTGGTGCCGGCCATCGGAAAGGATCTCGATGCGGCCCTCGAAGTGCGGGAACACGCCTTCGATGCGTTGCCCGAACCGGGTGCGCACCTCGAAGCCGATCTGCGAACGCGCGGTATCCAGGCGCAGCATGCGCGGGGCTTCGGCCGCCACCGGCGGCAACGGGGTTGGCGGCGGCACCACGGCCCAGGCCGGGCCCAGTGCCAGCAGCGCGGGCAGCAGCAAGCGGCCGCGCCGCGCCAGGCTCATCGGATCACGGCCACCAGAACGCGTTCAGGCTGGCCACACCCGGTTCGATCGCGGCCTCGCGCGGGAAGCCGAGCACGGCGATGCCGGCCGGCGGCATGCCGCGATAGTCGCTGCTGCTGCCGTCGGTCATCAGGGCCACCAGCTGCTCCAGGCCCGGGTTGTGGCCGACGATCAACACCCGGTCCAGGTCACGACGCTCGTCCACCAGCGCCGCCAGGGTACCTGGAGTGGCTTCGTAGATACGGTCTTCCAGGCGCTTTTCGACATAGCCGATGGCCGTCATCACCGCTTCCAGGGTCTCGCGGGTACGTCGCGACGGCGAGCACAACACGCAGTCCGGCAGCAGGTTGTTTTCTTTCAGCCACTTGCCGGCGGCTTCGGCTTCGGCCAGCCCCACCGGCGACAGCGGCCGGTCGAGGTCGGCCTGGCCGGGGGTGGCCGGTTCGGCATGGGCATGGCGCAGCAGGATCAGTTCACGCATCGCGGGTTTCCATGAAGAAGAGGATGCAGCAGGAAAAGTGACGCCGATATCAAAGCTTCAGCCAGGACAGCAGGGGCTCCCAATCGGCCTGGTGTTCACGCACCTGGGCCGACCGGTAGTCGAACAGGCTGCGGCCGAGGCCGGTCATGACCACATAGCTCTGGCTGTCACGCAGCTGCGCGACCACCGGGTAGGGCCATTCGGCCAGCATCTGCAGGGCCTGCTGCGAAGTCTGGGTCCAGGGCTTGGTACGGTTCAGGACCAGCCCGACCGGCAGCTTGCGGCTGTGCACCCGCGGGCTCTGGGCCAGGCTGTTGAGGAAACCGACGATGGCTTCGATGTCCAGCGCCGAAGGCAGCACCGGCACCACCACCGCGTCGGCAGCGTCAAGGAAATGGGGGATATCGTCGGCCAATGCACCCGCCGGCGCATCGATGATGACGGTTTCGGTGCCGTCGGGCAGCTTCTGCGCCCACTGCTTCTTCCGATGCACATCGATGGGGAGCACCGCGCTTTCCAGCCCGGCACGCCGTTGTGCCCAGCGGGTGCTGGAGCCCTGCGGGTCGGCATCGGCGATCACCGTGGCCTTGCCCTGCAATGCCGCGTACGCGGCCAGGTGGGTGGCGATGGTGGTCTTGCCCACCCCGCCCTTGGAACCGGCCACCAGGATCGTCTTCATGCCAGCCTCGCTTCCGGGTACGTGCCCCGAGCGTACACCGGCGGTGGTGACGGGAGGTAGCGCCGCGCTGAACCTGTGCCGCTTGCCTTTGCTATCGTGGCGCCCCCGAAGGATCGAACCGGCATGAGCGAGCTGCAGGACCTGAGCGCACTGATCCGCGCCAACACCCCCCTGATCGTGATCGAGACCCAGGACGAGGGCCGCATCGTCGAGCTGTTCCGGCAGACGCTGATGCACGTGTGGCGGGCGCTGCACCGCTGGTCGATCACCGAGGGCCTGCGCCGCATCGACTTGGACAGCGAAGACCCGCCGGTCGGCCCCCCCGATGCCAGCGCAGCCCTGCAGATGATCCGCCAGGCGGACCAGCGCGGGGTCTACCTGCTGCTCGATTTCCACCCCTACCTGGGCTATGCCAGCCACCAGCGCGCGCTGCGCGACCTGATCCAGCGCCGCCACAGCGAGCCGCACGTCCTGGTGCTGATCGGTGCGAAGGTGGAACTGCCGGCCGAGCTGGAAGCGCTGGCGGTGCGCTTCAACCCGCGCCTGCCCGATGCCAATGCGCTGTTGAAGATGCTGCGCGAGGAGGCCGACGCCTATGCACGCGAGCACGGCGGACGCCGCGTGGAAGTCGACAGCGAGGCGGTGAAGAAGATCCTGAAGAACCTGCAGGGCCTGAGCCTGGTGGATGCCCGGCGCATCGCGCGCCAGCTGATCTACGCCGACGGCGCGCTGCGCGACGACGACCTGCCGCAGCTGGCACGGCTGAAGTTCGAGCTGCTCAACCGCAGCGGGCACCTGTTCTTCGAGCATGACAGCGCGCGCTTCGGCGACGTGGCCGGGGCCAACCGGCTCAAGCGCTGGATCAACCAGCGGCGGGTGGCGTTCATCGCCGGCTCGGCACCGGCCGGGCTGGACCCGCCGCGCGGCATGCTGCTGCTGGGCGTGCAGGGCTGCGGCAAGTCGATGCTGGCCAAGGCCACCGCCGCCGGTTTCGGCGTGCCGCTGCTGCGCCTGGACGTGGGCGCGCTGTACAACAAATACCACGGCGAGACCGAGGCCAACCTGCGCCAGGCGCTGGCCTCGGCCGAACAGCTGGCACCGTGCGTGCTGTGGATGGACGAGATCGAGAAGGGGCTGGCAACCGGTGGCGAGGACGGCGGCGTGTCGCGCCGCGTGCTTGGCTACCTGCTGACCTGGATGGCCGAGCGCAAGGCGCCGGTGTTCATCGTCGCCACCGCCAACCAGGTGCACGAGCTGCCGGCCGAACTGCTGCGCAAGGGCCGTTTCGACGAAATCTTCTTCGTCGACCTGCCCACCCCGGATGTCCGTGTGGAACTGCTGCGACTGCACCTGGGCCGGCGCCAGCTCAACGCCGATGACTTCGCACTGCCGGCGCTGGCCGCGGCGGCGAACGGTTTTTCCGGTGCCGAGATCGAACAGGCGATCGTGGCCGGCCTGTATGCAGCGCATGCGGAAAGCCGGCCGCTGGATACCGAGCTGCTGATGACCGAGATCCGCGCCACGCGGCCGCTGTCGGTGCTGATGGCCGAACAGGTGGAGGCACTGCGCGCATGGGCGTCGGGGCGGACGGTTTCCGCGGACGACTGAGGGGTTTCCCGCGAACGGCGCAGCCCCTCGTGGCGGGTTGGCCGTGAACATCAAAAGCCGCGCCTGGCCGGGCGGGGTGGGTTCGCGGGGGACGCCGTGAACCCCCTCCGGGGCCCGGCCCAGCCGCTGGCGGCTGTGCGTTCGGGCGCTCGCGAAGCAGTGCTTCGCAGGCAAAGCGCCCTCACCCCTGGGGGCTTGGCCGCGGCATCCATGCCGCGGACACCCCCGCGAACCCACCCCGCCCGTCCTCTGACAATTTCCGAGTGCGTCCGCCACGGAAAAGAAAAAAGAAGGTCAAAAGCAAAGCCGGTTGGCTGGCCGCCTCTTGTAGAGCCGAGCCCACGCTCGGCTGCATTTCGATCAGATATCGAATAATCGATTCCGATGCAGATTCATCCACGCATGGCGTGGATACCGTGTCGACCAAGGTCGACACCTACCCACAGCTGCGAGAATCTGTCGAAGGCGGGGCACTGTGGGTTTGCGGGGTGTGAGCCGCATGGATGCGGCGACCAAGCCCCCATGGATGGGTTTACGGCGTCCCCGCAAACCCACAGTGCCCCGCCATCCCACGGGAAGGCCGCTGTTGCTGTTGCTGTTGCTTGGGCTTTGGCCGTTGCCTCTGCGGGTGCCGGGTGCAACCCGGCCGAACCCCTTCCTCAGGGCCAGGCCGGCGGCGCGGCCACCCACGCCTGCTGCACCTCGGCCAGCGACGCGCGCTCATCCTCGCGCCAGTGCGGCAGCAACTGCGCAAACTGCGCCGTGCTGCTCCACTGCGACGGCTCGGTCCGCACCGCGGCCGCGTACCACTGCACCGCCTCCTGCTTCTGCCCCAACCGCCACAGCGCCAGCGCATAGGTCGGCGGCACCCAGCTGGGCTTCGTGCGCGCATTGCCCGCCGAGGCCAGCCACTGTTCCAGGGCCGCCTCCGGCTTGCCCTGGCGAAGCAGGTCCCAGCCGTAGTTCCAACGCACGCTGCGGCCACTGCTGCTCTGGGCCGGCGCCTCTTTCATGGCCTCGCCATACAACTGCTCGGCCAGCTCGCCACGGCCCTGTGCACCGGCCACCATCGCCAGCTGCACCGTGGCTTCAACGGCACGCCTGCCACGTTCACGCAGCTTGAGCAGCTGGGCGACCAGCTCATCGCCCTCGCCCTGCACCGCCACCATCGGCGCAGCGGCCGGATCGCTGTCGAAGTAGAACTCCTGAGGGGCCGGCAACGCCGGCGCCGCCCACGCTGTGGCCGCTCCCGAGGCCAGCAGCATGCTGGCCAGGATCTTTCCTGGAACTGACATCCCTTCTCCCCAGGCTGCAATCGCAGCCTCCCTCTCTCTCTGTCCGATCCTAACCCCAGCAGCGGCGCGGGCGCGAGTGCCGGGGGCATTACGGGGGCGCTGCTACAATCCGCGCCTTTCCCGCCGCGTGCCCGCACGCGGCCGGTGCCAGCCGATCCTACCGGGCCAGCCATGACCAGTACCGCGCAACTCACTTCGCCTTCTTCCGCCGACCTGATCGACCGTGACTACACGCTCGACCACAAGTACACCCGCAACGAGGGGCGGATCTACCTGAGTGGCGTGCAGGCCCTGGTGCGGTTGCCGCTGATGCAGCGCCTGCGCGATGCCGCCGAAGGCATCGACAGCGCCGGCTTCGTCAGTGGCTACCGCGGCAGCCCGCTGGGTGGCTTCGACCTGGAGCTGTGGCGCGCGCGCCAGCACCTGGACGCGGCCAAGGTGAAGTTCACCCCGGGCCTCAACGAGGACCTGGGCGCCACCATGGTGTGGGGCACGCAGCAGACCAACCTGTTCCCGGGCGCCAACGTGCAGGGCGTGTTCGGCATGTGGTACGGCAAGGGCCCCGGCGTGGACCGCTGTGGCGACGTGTTCAAGCATGCCAATGCCGCCGGCACTTCGCGATACGGCGGCGTGCTGGCGCTGGCTGCCGATGACCATGCCTGCCGCAGCTCGACCCTGCCGCATGGCAGCGAGGACGAATTCGTCAGCGCGATGATGCCGGTGCTGAACCCGGCCGGCGTGCAGGACATCCTCGACATGGGCCTGCTGGGCTGGGCGATGAGCCGCTATACCGGCCGCTGGGTCGGCTTCAAGACCATCGCCGAAACGGTGGAATCGTCGGCCTCGGTCGAGGTCGATCCGCTGGCCCGCCGCATCGTGCTGCCCGAAGACTTCGACATGCCCAGCGGGGGCCTCAACATCCGCTGGCCGGACCCGCCGCTGGACCAGGAAATGCGCCTGCACCGCTATGCGGTGAAGGCCGCGCAGGCCTTTGCCCGCGCCAACGGCATCGACAAGGTGGTGATGGATGCGCCGCGCGCGCGGCTGGGCATCGTCACCACCGGCAAGAGCTACCTGGATGTGCTGCAGGCGCTGGAATACCTGGGCCTGGACGAAGTGGCCTGCGCCGACATCGGCATCCGCGTGTACAAGGTCGGCATGACCTGGCCGCTGGAGCCGGAGGGCATTGCCCGCTTCGCGCAGGGCCTGGAAGACATCATCGTGGTGGAGGAGAAGCGGGCCTTCATCGAGCGCCAGATGAAGGAACAGTTCTTCAACTGGCCGGCCAGCTGGGGCCAGCGCCCGTCCATCGTCGGCAAGTACGACGAGAGCGGTGAATGGATCCTGCCGTCCACCGGCGAACTGACCCCGGCCACCATCGCCGGCGTGATCGGCCGCCGCATCCAGAAGTTCTTCAACAACGACTCGATCGAGCAGCGCCTGCACTGGATGCAGGAGAAGGAAGCCGAGCTTGCGCTACCGCGCGCCAGCTTCCCGCGCGTGCCGCACTACTGCTCGGGCTGCCCGCACAACACCTCCACCCAGGTGCCGGAAGGTTCGCGTGCGCTGGCCGGCATCGGTTGCCATTACATGGTGACCTGGATGGACCGCAGCACCGACACCTTCACCCACATGGGCGGTGAAGGCGTGACCTGGGCCGGGCAGGCGCCGTTCACCGATACGCCGCACGTGTTCCAGAACCTGGGCGATGGCACCTATTTCCACAGTGGTTCGCTGGCGATCCGCCAGGCGGTGGCGGCCGGCGTCAACATCACCTACAAGATCCTCTACAACGATGCGGTGGCGATGACCGGCGGCCAGCCGGTGGACGGCCCGCTGAGCGTGCCGGACATCGCAAGGCAGATGCGCGCCGAGGGCATCCACACCATCGTGGTGCTGTCGGACAACATCGGCAAGTGGACCGGCCAGCGCGAGCACTTCCCCAGCGATGTCGAGTTCCATGACCGCAGCGAACTGGATGCCGTGCAGAAGCGCCTGCGCGAAGTGAAGGGTGTTTCCATCCTGATCTATGAGCAGACCTGCGCCACCGAGAAGCGCCGCCGCCGCAAGCGCGGCAAGCTGGAAGACCCGCAGAAGCGGGTGATGATCAATTCGCTGGTCTGCGAAGGCTGCGGCGACTGTGGCAAGAAGAGCTTCTGCGTGTCGGTGCTGCCGAAGGAAACCGAATTCGGGCGCAAGCGCGAGATCGACCAGTCCAACTGCAACAAGGACTATTCGTGCGTGAACGGCTTCTGCCCGAGCTTCGTCACCGTGCACGGTGGCCAGCCGCGCAAGGGCAGCAAGCGCGATGCCTCCACCCTGCTGGACAACCTGCCGGCGCCGGTGGTGCGCGGTACGCTGGAACAGCCCTGGAACATCCTGATCACCGGCGTCGGCGGTACCGGCGTGGTGACCATCGGCGCCCTGCTGGGCATGGCCGGCCACCTGGAAGGCAAGGGCGCGACCGTGCTCGACCAGACCGGCCTGGCGCAGAAGGGTGGCGCGGTGACCACGCACATCCGCATCGCTCGCCGGCCCGACGACATCCACGCCGTGCGCATCGCCGCCGGCGAGGCCGACCTGGTTCTGGGCTGCGACATGGTGGTGGTGAACGACTACTGGGCGCTGTCGAAGGTGCGCGCCGGCCGTTCGCAGGTGGTGCTGAACACCTACGAGGCGATGCCGGGCACCTTCACCACCCGCCCGGACATGCAGTTCCCCGCCGCCGACATCATTGCCGGCGTGCGCGTGGCGCTGGGCGGCCAGGAACCGCTGCTGCTCGATGCCACCCAGCTGGCCACCGCGCTGCTGGGCGATGCCATCGCCGCCAACCTGTTCATCCTCGGCTATGCGTGGCAGCAGGGCCTGGTACCGCTGTCGTTCGACTCGCTGATGCGTGCCATCGAACTCAACGGCGCCGCCGTGGCAATGAACCAGCAGGCGTTCGCCTGGGGCCGCCTGGCCGTGGTCGACCCGCAGGCCGTGCAGCAGGCGGCCGGCCTGGTGCGCAACCGCCACACCGATACCGAATCGACCCCGGGCCCGCTGCATCCGCTGCCGCCGGGCGAGTGGGAGGGTAACGAATGGGGTGCCACCGCCGCGCCACGCAACACCGGCGACGAACGTGAACTGCGTGGCCTGCCCTCGCACGGTGGCGATGTGGCGTTCCTGCCGCTGGACGACGCCCGCCTGTCGCGCTCACTGGATGAGATGATCGAGCGCCGCGCCGCGTTCCTGGTCGAGTACCAGGATGCCGCCTATGCCAACCGCTATCGCGATCTGGTGTCGCGCGTGCGCGCCGCCGAAGCCGAGCGCATCGGCGGCTCCACCGCGCTGACCGAGACGGTGGCCCGTTACCTGTTCAAGCTGATGGCCTACAAGGACGAATACGAAGTGGCCCGCCTGTACACCAGTGGCGACTTCCAGCGCCGCCTGCAGCAGCAGTTCGAGGGCGATTACCAGCTGCGCTTCCACCTCGCGCCGCCGCTGTTCGCCAGGAAGGACGAGCACGGCCGGTTGCTGAAGAAGGAATACGGCCCGTGGATGTTCAAGGCGTTCGGCCTGCTGGCGAAGCTGAAGTTCCTGCGTGGCGGCCGCTTCGATGTGTTCGGGCGCACTGAAGAGCGCCGCATGGAGCGCAAGCTGATCGGTGACTACGAGGCGACCGTGCAGGTGCTGCTGGACGGCCTGGAAGACGGCCGCCTGGCCCTGGCGGTGGAAATCGCCAGCATTCCCGAGCACATCCGCGGCTACGGCCACGTCAAGGAAGCGCACTTCGCGCAGGCCAAGGCGCGTGAGGTTGCCCTGCTGGCGCAGTGGCGCAATCCGAAGGCGCTGCACATCGTGCAGGTGGCGTAACGTCGCGAAACAGGTAGTGCCGGCCGCTGGCCGGCATCCATCCAGGCAACCGGTTGCCGGCCAGCGGCCGGCACTACCGCCGGTTTACCCCAGCCGCCACAGCAGCAGGCGGTTGTTGGCCGGCATCGCCACGTCGCGCAGGCGGGTGAAGCCGTTGTCCTCGGCCAGCGCCTGCACCGCTTCACTATCGCGGATGCCGCTGCGCGGATCACGCGCCTTCAGCCAGGCATCGAACTGCGCATTGCTGTCACTGGTGTAGCGGCCGCCATAGTTGAATGGGC
The DNA here is from genome assembly GCF_059369755.1 of Stenotrophomonas sp. YJH_SMC_57. NCBI lineage: Bacteria > Pseudomonadati > Pseudomonadota > Gammaproteobacteria > Lysobacterales > Lysobacteraceae > Stenotrophomonas > Stenotrophomonas sp. YJH_SMC_57. The sequence continues at coordinate 146,310 of NZ_JCAFSZ010000004.1, read as the reverse complement.
CGTACACCGCCAGCAGCGCGCCATGGCGCAGCACCGGCGGCAGCGCGGCGAACAGCGCCTGCACGTGTTCCCAGCCCATGATGTGCAGCGTGTTGGCGCTGAATGCGGCGTCGAACGTGCTGCCCTGCGGCAGGCTGAGGCCGGGTGCCGGCGGCAGTTCCACCTGCAGCGCCAGCGGCGGCAACAGGTTCAGCAAGGCCGCTTCGGCGCGCCACGCCTCGATGCCAGGCAGGTGGTCGGGATGATCACTGGGCTGCCAGCGCAGCCACGGCCAGCGCTCGGCAAAGAAGGCTGCGTGCTGGCCGGTGCCACTGCCGATTTCCAGCAGCCGGTGGCGGTCGCCCATCCACGGGTCGAGTGCGGTGGCGATCGGTTCGCGGTTGCGCTCGCAGGCTTCTGAATACGGCTTGCTCGACATCAGGACGGTGTCCAGGCGGGGTCGGCTCCATTGTGCACGAGGGGGGATTACTGAGCAGGGCTGCGCCCTGCACCCGCTCAGAGCCAGAGCCGGAGCGGGAGCAACAGCAAAGGCAGAAGCGGGCTTCCTGTGGGATGGCGGGATGGGTCCGGTTGCGGGGGACGCCGTAAACCCGTCCTTGGGGGCTTGGCCGCGGCATCCATGCCGCGGACACCCCCGCAACCGGACCCATCCCGCCTTCGACAATTTCCGGAGATCTGTCAGATCTCATTCGATTCATTTCGATATCTGACAGATGTGTCGACCAAGGTCGACACCTACCAACAGCACAGGGAATCTGTCAGAGGCGGGGCGGTGTCGGAGTGCGGGGTGTCAGCCGCATGGATGCGGCTGCCAAGCCTACACGGACGTACTTGCGGCGTCCCCGCACTCCGACACCGCCCCGCCACCCCTCGGAATGCCAGCTTTTGACGTTGGCGTTGATTCGGCGGGTGCAGGGCTGCAAGCCCTGCCGAAACCCTCCCCAACCATGACTGCAGTCACTTGCCCGGACGTGCTGCGCTGGCGAAAGTCGAGGGGTTGACGTGATCGGCTTGGCCCATTGCCAACCGCACGCAAGCGAGAGAGAGAAACGCTGTGCAACGACGTGAGTTCCTGGCTGTTTCCGGTCTGGGCCTGGCCGGCCTGCTGCTGCCGCATTCCCGAGCCATCGCTGCCGAGCAGCTGCTGGCCCCGGTCGATACCGCCCAGCGCCGGCGCCTGGCCGAGGTCGCCCTGGCCACCGCGCGCAGCGCCAAGGCCAGCTACTGCGACGTCCGCATCGGCCGTTACCTCAACCAGTCGGTCATCACCCGCGAGCACCAGGTCGGCAATGTGACCAACCGCGAGTCGTCCGGCGTGGGCGTGCGGGTGATCGTCAATGGCGCCTGGGGCTTTGCCGCCACTCATCAGCAGACGGAGGCGGCGGTGCGCGCGGCGGTCGAGCAGGCCACTGCGATTGCCCGTGCCAACGCCAGCATACAGACCCGTCCGGTGCAGCTGGCACCGACGCCGTCGGTGGGTGAGGTGCGCTGGCAGACGCCGATCCGCCGCAATGCCATGCAAGTGCCGATCCAGGACAAGGTCGAGCTGCTGCTGTCGCTCAATGCCGCCGCGCTGAATGCGGGCGCCGACTACATCAATTCCACGTTGTTCCTGGTCAACGAACAGAAGTACTTCGCCTCCAGTGATGGCTCGTTCATCGACCAGGACATCCACCGCATCTGGCTGCCGTTCACCGCCACCGCCATCGACAAGGCCAGCGGCAAATTCCGCACCCGCGCCGGCCTGTCCTCGCCGATGGGCATGGGCTACGAGTTCCTCGATGGCGATGCGCGCGGCAAGGTCCAGCTGCCCGGTGGCATCACCGCCTACCGCGATTCCTACGACCCGGTCGAGGACGCCATCGCCGCTGCCCGCCATGCCCGCGAGAAGCTGAAGGCGCCGTCGGTGAAGCCGGGCAAGTACGACCTGGTACTGGACCCGTCCAACCTGTTCCTGACCATCCACGAGAACGTCGGCCACCCGCTGGAGCTGGACCGCGTGCTCGGCTACGAAGCCAACTACGCCGGCACCAGCTTCGCCACGCTGGACAAGCGCGATGCCGGCTTCCGCTGGGGCAGCGACATCGTCACCTTCTTCGCCGACAAGACCCAACCGGGCAGCCTCGGCGCGGTCGGCTATGACGACGAAGGGGTGAAGACACAGCGCTGGGACCTGGTGCGCGACGGCATCCTGGTCGATTACCAGGCCACCCGCGATGAAGCCCATATCCTCGGCCGCGATGCGTCGCATGGCTGCAGCTATGCTGATTCCTGGGCCAGCGTGCAGTTCCAGCGCATGGCCAATGTCTCGCTGGCGCCGGGCAAGCAGCCGCTCAGCGTCGAGGACATGATCAAGGACGTGGAGAACGGCATCTGGATCCACGGCCGCGGTTCGTATTCGATCGACCAGCAGCGCTACAACGCGCAGTTCGGCGGCCAGCTGTACTACCAGATCAAGGATGGAAAGATCGCCGGCATGGTCGAGGATGCGGCCTACCAGATCCGCACGCCGGAGTTCTGGAACGCCTGCACCGCCATCTGCGATGAGCGCGATTTCCGCCTCGGCGGTTCGTTCTTCGACGGCAAGGGCCAACCCGGCCAGGTCTCGGCGGTTTCGCACGGCTCGTCCACCACCCGCTTCAACGGCATCAACATCATCAATACCGCGCGCAGTCTCGGCGCTTGAGCCACCCATCCTTCGACATGGAGAGCAGCCTTGCAAAGACGTGACTTCCTGGCCCTGACCGGGCTTACCGCGGGCGGGCTGATCGTGCCCTCCTTCTTCGGCAAGGTGATCGCCGCCGAGCAACTGCAGAGCACGCTGGACCTGGGGCTGAAGAAGCGCCTGGCCGATGCGGCGCTGGCCGCCGCCCGCCAGGCTGGTGCCACCTACTGCGACGTGCGCATCGGCCGCTACCTGCGGCAGTTCGTGATCACCCGCGAGGACAAGGTGCAGAACGTGGTGAACACCGAGTCCACCGGCGTGGGCATCCGCGTGATCGTCAACGGTGCCTGGGGCTTCGCCGCCACCAATGCGCTGGGCACCGCCGACGTGGCCAGGGCGGCGCAGCAGGCCGCGGCCATCGCCAAGGCCAACGCCGGCGTGCAGACCGCGCCGGTACAGCTGGCCAAGGCACCGGGCGTGGGCGAGGTGAGCTGGCGCACGCCGATCCGCAAGAATGCGATGGAAGTGCCGATCAAGGACAAGGTCGGCCTGCTGCTGGATGTCAACGCCGCCGCGATGGGCGCCGGTGCCAGCTTCGTCAATTCGATGCTGTTCCTGGTCAACGAGCAGAAGTACTTCGCCTCCACCGATGGTTCCTACATCGACCAGGACGTGCACCGCATCTGGGCACCGATGACGGTCACTGCCATCGACAAGGCCAGCGGCAAGTTCCGCACCCGCTCGGGCCTGTCCTCGCCGATGGGCCTGGGCTACGAGTACCTCGATGGCGCCACCGCCGGCAAGGTGGTCAGCCCCAATGGCGTGGTCAACTACAGTTCTTCCTACGACATGAAGGAAGACGCCATCGCGGCGGCCAGGCAGGCGCAGGAGAAGTTGAAGGCACCGTCGGTGAAGCCGGGCAAGTACGACCTGGTGCTCGACCCGTCGCACACCTGGCTGACCATCCACGAGTCGATCGGCCACCCGCTGGAACTGGACCGCGTGCTCGGCTACGAAGCCAACTACGCCGGCACCAGCTTCGCCACCCTGGACAAGCGCGAGCAGCATTTCCAGTACGGCAGCGAGCTGGTCAACATCTTCGCCGACAAGACCCAGCCGGGCAGCCTCGGCGCGGTGGCGTACGACGATGAAGGCGTGAAGTGCAAGCGCTGGGACCTGATCAGCAACGGCAAGCTGGTGGACTACCAGACCATCCGCGACCAGGCCCACATCCTCGATAAGTCCGAGTCCGACGGCTGCTGCTATGCCGACTCGTGGTCCAGCGTGCAGTTCCAGCGCATGGCCAACGTGTCAATGGCACCGGGCAAGAAGCCACTGAGCGTGCCCGACCTGATCAAGGACGTGGAGAATGGCATCTACATCATCGGTGACGGTTCGTTCTCGATCGACCAGCAGCGCTACAACGCGCAGTTCGGCGGCCAGCTGTTTTACGAGATCAAGAACGGCCAGATCACCCGCATGCTGGAAGACGTGGCCTACCAGATCCGCACGCCAGAGTTCTGGAATGCCTGCACCGCCGTGGCCGACGAGCGCGACTACCGCCTGGGCGGTTCGTTCTTCGACGGCAAGGGCCAGCCCGGCCAGGTCTCGGCGGTCTCGCACGGTTCGTCGACCGCGCGCTTCAACGGCATCAACGTCATCAACACCGCACGCAGCCTCGGCTGACCGGTCAGGAGCCCTTACACCATGAGTATCTTCACCGAAGCCCAGGCCAAGGCCATCCTCGACAAGGTCATCGCCCTGTCCAAGGCCGACGAGTGCACCGCCGTGCTGGCCGGCGCGATCAGCGGCAACATCCGTTTCGCGCTGAACAACGTGTCCACCAGCGGCATCGTCGACAACACCGAGCTGGCGGTCACCGTTGCCTTCGGCAGGCGCGTCGGCACCGCCTCGATCAACGAGTTCGACGATGCCGCGCTGGAACGCGTGGTGCGTCGTGCCGAGGACCTGGCGCGCCTGGCCCCGGAAAACCCGGAGTTCATGCCGGCCATCGGCAAGCAGAGCTACCGCGCCAGCCCGACCTTCAGCGAATCCACCGCGGCGATCGACCCGGCGTTCCGTGCCAAGGTTGCCGCCGATTCGATCGCGCCGTGCCGTGGGCATGGCCTGATTGCCGCCGGCTTCCTCGAGGACGGCCAAGGCTTCCAGGCTACCGCCAACAGCAACGGCAATTTCGCCTACCAGCGCACCACCAACTTCGATTACACCTGCACGGTGCGCACCGAAGATGGCCGCGGTTCGGGCTGGGTCGGCCGCAACCTGAAGGACGCGGCGGACTTCAAGGCCGACCAGGACATCCGCATCGCCATGCGCAAGGCCACCGAATCGGCCGAAGCCAAGGCGCTGGAGCCAGGCAAGTACACGGTGATCCTGGAACCAGCGGCGGCCGCGGGCCTGATCAGCTTCATGATGAACTTCTTCAGTGCCCGCTCGGCCGATGAAGGCCGCAGCTTCCTGTCGAAGAAGGGCGGTGGCAACAAGCTGGGCGAGCAGGTCTACGACCCGCGCGTAAGCATGTATGCCGACCCCTGGCATGCCGAAGCACCGGTGCTGCCGTGGGATGGCGAAGGCATGCCGCGCGAGCGCATGGCGATCATCGAGAACGGAAAGATCGCCAACCTGGACTACTCGCGCTTCTGGGCCCAGAAGCAGGGCAAGACCGCCAAGGCCACCCCGGGCAACCTGCTGATGAGCGGTGGCGACAAGAGCACCGCCGAACTGGTGCGTGGCACCCAGAAGGGCATCCTGGTCACCCGCACCTGGTACATCCGCATGGTTGATCCGCAGACCGTGCTGCTGACCGGCCTGACCCGCGACGGCACCTTCTACATCGAGAACGGCCAGATCAAGCACCCGGTGAAGAACTTCCGCTTCAACGAGTCGCCGGTGATCATGCTCAACAACATCGAAGAGCTGGGCAAGCCGGTGCGCGTGGCCGGTGATGAGTCCAGCTACGTGATGATGATCCCGCCGATGAAGCTGCGCGATTTCACCTTCACCTCGCTGTCCGACGCGGTCTGATGGATCGCCGGGCCTGCCTGCGCTGGTTGGCCGCTGCCGCTTCGGCGGCGGCGCTGCCGGCCTGGGCACAGGCAGGCCCGCGCAGTTCGCGCTACGACTTCTGGTTCACCCGCCTGCAGTACGACTCCGGTGACTGGGACGTGGACGCGCGCATGCCGTCCAACCTGATCACCTCGCTGATCGACTACACCTCGCTGCGCGTGGACCCGCAGGAGCACGTGGTGGCACTGGCCGACCCGCGCATGCTGGAAGCGCCGTTCTGCTACCTGGCCGGGCACACGCTGGTGGAGTTCAACGCCGCCGAGCGGCAGAACTTCGTGCGTTACGTGCGCAATGGCGGCTTCGTCTTCGTCGACGACTGCAACCACGACATCGATGGCCTGTTCGCCACCTCGTTCGAGGCGCAGATGGGCCGCCTGTTCGGGCCGAAAGCCCTGCAGAAGCTGCCCAACACCCATGCGCTGTATCGCAGCTTCTTCCGCTTCCCGGACGGCCCGCCCGCCACCGGCTTCGAGCTCAACGGCTGGGGCGACGACCTGGTGCACGACTACCTGAAGGGCATCGAGGTCGATGGCCGCCTGGGCCTGCTCTACAGCAACAAGGACTACGGCTGCGAGTGGGACTACGACTGGCGCAACAAGCGTTTCCTGGCCGAAGACAACACCCGCTTCGGCGTCAACATCGTGATGTACGCGCTGAACAACTGACAGGACCTGCACGCCCATGACCACCCTCGACCTCGATTCCCTGCTGCCGCGCCTGGATGCGCTGCGCGGCGCCCTGGCCCGTGCCGTGGTCGGCCAGCACAGCGTGGTCGAACAGCTGTTGATCGGCCTGCTGGCCGGCGGCCATTGCCTGCTGGAAGGTGCGCCCGGGCTCGGCAAGACCCTGCTGGTGCGCTCGCTCGGGCAGGCCCTGGAACTGCAGTTCCGGCGCGTGCAGTTCACGCCCGACCTGATGCCCAGCGACATTCTCGGCACCGAACTGCTGGAAGAAGACCACGGCACCGGCCATCGCCATTTCCGCTTCCAGCAGGGCCCGATCTTCACCAACCTGCTGCTGGCCGACGAACTCAACCGCACCCCGCCCAAGACCCAGGCCGCGCTGCTGGAGGCGATGCAGGAACGCACGGTCAGCTACGCAGGCACCACCTACGCATTGCCTGCGCCGTTCTTCGTGCTGGCCACGCAGAACCCGATCGAGCAGGCCGGCACCTACCCGCTGCCGGAAGCGCAGCTGGACCGCTTCCTGCTGCACGTGCTGGTGGATTACCCCAGCGAGGACGAGGAACGCCAGATCCTGGAGCAGACCACCGGCGGCGCCACCGACGCAGTACCGAAGGTGATGGACGCAGAGGCGGTGATCGCTTTGCAGGCCGCTGTGCGCCAGGTGCATGTCAGCCCCGACGTGCTGGCCTGGATCACCCGCCTGGTGCGCGCCAGCCGCCCCGGCGACGGCGCGCCGGCGGCGATCAACCAGTGGGTGAAGTGGGGCGCCGGCCCGCGCGCCGGGCAGTCACTGGTGCTGGCGGCGAAAGCACGCGCACTGCTGCAGGGCCGCTTCGCTGCCACCCGCGAGGATGTGCAGGCGCTGGCCGCACCGGTGATGCGCCACCGACTGCTGCTGTCGTTCGCCGCCGAGGCCGAGCAGAAGCGCGCCGACGATGTGGTCGCCGCTCTTCTGCAGGCCGTGCCGTTCCCCGGTTGATCCTGGCGTGAGTGCAGGCATGCCGCTGACGTTGCCACCGGAACTGCGTGCGCGCCTGCGCATCCTGCGGTTGCGGCCGCGCCTGGCCAGTGGTGCCAGCGGTATCGGCCAGCATGCCAGCCGCAGCCGCGGTGCCGGCCTCGAATTCGCCCAGTACCGGGCCTACGAACCAGGCGACGAGCTGCGCCAGATCGACTGGAAGCTGTACGCACGCTCGGACCGCTTCTTCGTGCGCGAATCCGAACGCGAGAGCCCGATCACGGTCTGGCTGCTGCTCGACGCCACCGCCTCGGCCGGCCAAGCTGATCGCGCGGCACCACAGCGCACGCGCCTGGACCACATGCGCGGCGTGGCCGCCTGCGTGGTGGAGCTGGCCCTGCAGCAGGGCGACCGTTTCGGCCTGCTGGCGATCAATGGCGACGGGCTTCAACTGGTGCCCACCGCCAGCGGTGCACGCCAGCGCGACCGGGTGCATCTGCAACTGCATGCGCTGCAGGCGCGCGGCAGCTGGCCCGCCGCCGAGCGAGTGCGTCCCCTGTGGGAACGCGTGCGCCCGGGCGACCTGCTGCTGGCAATCGGCGATGGCTTCGACGAGGCAGGCATCGTCCTGCTGGAACAGCTGGCCAGCGCGCGCCGCGAGGTGGGGCTGCTGCAGATCCTGACGGCCGACGAGCGGGATTTCCCGTTTGATGCCGGCCATCGTTTCCGCGATCCCGAGACCGGCGAAGAACTGCTGGGCGATGGTGCGGCGATCCGCGCCGACTACCTGCAGCGCTTTGCCGCTGCACACACCGCCTTGCAGGCGCGGCTGCAGGCCGGCGGCATCGCGCATGCGACCGGCTGGCTCGACCAGCCGCTGGACCAACCGCTGCAGGCGCTGTTCGGCCGTGGGAGCGGCGCATGAACCTGTTGTTCCCGCTGGGCCTGGCCGCGCTGGCCGCCTGGCTGTTGCCGCTGCTGATCCACCTGGCCCGGCGCCATCCGTATACGCCGCTGGATTTCGCTGCGCTGCGCTGGTTGCGCGCGCAGATCCGGCCGCGCCAGCGCATCCGCTTCGATGATTGGCCGCTGCTGCTGGTGCGCCTGCTGTTGCTGGCCGCGCTGGCGCTGTTGCTGGCGCGGCCCGCGTTGACCGGCCCCGCACCCGCGCCCAGTGCATGGATCGTGGTGGCGCCAGGCCTGGACCCCGCTGCGCTACGGGGCACAGCACAGGATGGCAACTGGCACTGGTTGGCGCCCGGCTTCCCGCGCATCGATCAGGCGCCGCCCGCCTCCAGCGCTTCCGTTTCCAGCCTGCTGCGCGAACTGGATGCACAGCTACCCACTGACACAGCACTGACCGTACATGTTCCCGACCCGCTGCCCGGCCTGGATGGCGCCCGCCTGCAGCTGTCGCGCGACGTGCAATGGCACACGCAGCCGATGCCGGTCACATCGCCGCAGACGGTAGTGGCACTGCCTCGACTACGCGTGCACGGCGAGGCATCCGCCACTGCCCAGCACTGGTTGAACGCACTGCAGCGCGCGTGGGGCGTGCAGGCACTGCCCTCGCCCTTGGCGGAGGATGCTGTGCCCGAACACGGCGAGATTGGCGTGTGGAGCCGCAACGATGCACTGCCGGCGAACTGGCAGGCGTGGCTGCGCGACGGCGGTCTTGTCATGCGTGCCGGCAAGCCTGCTGCCAGCGCCCGCATCCTGTTGCGCGACGCCGAGGGCGTACCGCTGCTATTGCAGCAACGCATCGGCCAAGGCCAACTGCTGTCGTTGCCCGGCGACTGGAATGCCGCCAGCAACGCTGCGCTGCGCGATCCGCAATTGCCGCGTGCCCTGCTGCTGGCGCTGCAGCCGCCCACGGCTCCGCGTCTGGGCGATGCACGTGACCAGGCACCGCACCGGGCCGCATTGCCTGCTGTAACACCACCGCCGCGTGAGCCGACGCCTTGGCTGTTGCTGGCCATCGTGCTGCTGTTCGCGCTGGAACGCTGGATGGCCAGCAGTGCCCGACGCAGGGTGGCCGCATGAACACCCTGCAGCACGCCTGGCAACGCGCGCGCCGCCGCCGTGCGCTCATCACCCTGCTGCTGGGCCTGCCGTGGGCGCTGGCCGCCACGGTGCTGGCGCTGCGCCTGGCCGGCTTCGATGTCGCCTGCGTGGTTGGCACGGTCAGTCTGCTCGCCTGCGCGGCCTTCGCCACGGCACGTACCCGCCAGCTGGACCGGCAATGGCTGCAGCGCCAGCTCGATGGCAGCGGTGCCAGCGAGGACAGTGCCGACCTGCTGTTCGCCGATGCCGCCACTCTCAATCCGCTGCAGCAGCGCCAGCGTGCGCATGTGCTGGCCACGCTGGAACGTGCGATGCCCGAGCTGCGTCCACGCTGGCCGCGTGGGACACTGGCGCTGTGCTGGATCGCAGGCTTGGCCATCGTTGCACTGGCAGTCGGCTGGCCACGTTCCAGCCCCGGCTCCGCGCCAGCCCGTACGGCGGCACCTGGCAGCACGGCTGCCGCGGGCCCACTGCACCTGCAGTCCACCCGCCTGCGCATCGACGCGCCGGCCTATACCGGCCAGGCCACGCTTACCCAGAATGCCTTGGACGCCAAGGTCGCCGCCGACAGCCGGCTGTCCTGGTCGCTGCGCTTCGACCGCGCACCGGACAAGGCATGGCTGCAGTTCCACGATGGTCACCGGTTGCCGCTGAGCGAACACGATGGCCAGTGGCAGGCGCAGGATGTGGCACGCACGCCGGTGCTGTACCGCGTGGTGAGCGAACCGGCGATGGCAGAGACCCGCCTGCATCGGCTGGACGTGGTCGCCGACCGTGCCCCCAGCGTGCGCGTGCTGGAACCGGCCACCAGCCTGGTGCTGGGCACGCCCGGACAGCGCCAGTGGGCGCTGCGCTTCGAGGCCAGCGACGACTACGGTGTCGCGGCGCAGGCGACGCTGTCGATCACCACCACCCAGGGCAGTGGCGAGAACATCACCTTCGTGAAGCGCAGCGTCGGCCTCACCGGCAGCGGCGAACCCACGGCGCGCCGTTTCGCGCATACGCTCGACCTTGCCGCGCTGGGTGCGCAACCCGGCAACGATGTGATCGCGCAGCTGGAGGTGCGTGACAACCACGCGCCGACGGCGCAGACCGGCCGCAGCAGCAGCGTGATCCTGCGCCTGCCCAGCGCCGAGGTGGCACTCGGTGCCGAACTGGAAGGCCGCATCAAGAAAACCCTGCCAGCCTATTTCCGCAGCCAGCGGCAGATCATCATCGACGCCGAAGCGTTGATCCGGCAGCGTCGTGGCCTGGCCGCGGATGACTTCGTGAAACGCAGTGATGCGATCGGTGTCGACCAGCGCATCCTGCGCCTGCGCTACGGCCAGTTCCTGGGCGAGGAGAGCGAGGGTGCGCCGAAGCCGCCGCCGACCAGCGACCTGCCCACCAGCGATACGCCGGCCGCCGGCGACCACGACGATGATCACGATCACGATCACGACCATGCTGCCGATGCCGAAACGCACGGCGGGCATGGCCATGATCACGGTGGCAAGTCTGCCAACGCCGATACGCCACCGGTGTTCGGCAGCGCCACCGACGTGCTCTCCGAGTACGGGCATACCCACGACCATGCCGAAGCGGCCACCCTGCTCGACCCACAGACCCGTGCCACGCTGAAGGCCGCGCTGGACCAGATGTGGTCGGCCGAAGGCGAGCTGCGCCAGGGCCGACCGGAGCAGGCGCTGCCGTTCGCCTACAAGGCACTGGGTTTCATCAAGCAGGTGCAGCAGGCCGAGCGTATCTACCTGGCCCGGGTCGGACCGGAACTGCCACCGATCGATGAAGGCCGCCGGCTCGGCGGTGATCGGGCTGGATTGGCCAGTCGGGAACTGCCGTTGGCCGCGCGGCCCCCACCCGATCCGGCCATCGTTGAGGCCTGGCAGCGCCTCGGTGATGACAACGGCGCACCGGATCTGGATGCGCTTGCGGCCTGGCAGCAGCGCAACGCGGCCTACCTGCCCGATGCATTGGATCTGGCTGCGGCCATCGAGCAGCTGCGCATCGAGCCCGACTGCGGCGACTGTCGCCAGCGCCTGCGCGCGCAGCTGTGGCGGGCGCTGCAGCGTCCGCTGCCGCAGGCGATGCGGCGCAGTGCCGCCGATGCGATGGGGCAGCGTTACCTTGATGCGCTGGAGGCGCAGCCATGAACGCCTCCGCTGTGAACCTGTGGATTGCACTGGCACTCGCCCTGATCGTGGTCATCGCCAGCGTGCGCCAGCTGCGTGGAAACACCGCGCACCCTGGCCGCCGGTGGATCGTGATCGCACTGCAGGTCATCGCCGCCACGCTGCTGTATTTCTGCCTGGTGCCGCCCACCCGCCAGCAACCCGCAGGCGGGCTGGTCGTGCTCGGAATCGATGCCGACAGGGCTGGCGTACTCCCTGCCAGCGCAGGCCCGCTGCTGCTGTTGCCGGAAGCCTCCGATGTGCCCGGTGCGCAGCGCGTTCCCGACCTGGCCACCGCGCTGCGCCAGCATCCGGCGTCCACACTGACACTGGTCGGTGCGGGTCTGGCCGCACGTGATCGCGATGCGTTGTTGCCGCCGGATGTACGTTGGCAGGCGGCACCGGAGCCGCGTGGCTGGATCGCGCTGCAACCACCGGCCGATGTCGCTCCCGGTGCTCGTTTTGACGTCCAGGCACAGGCGCGTGGCGTGGCCAAAGCGAAAGCAGAGGTGCTCGACCCCGCCGACAGCGTGGTTGATCGCACGGACGTTGCCGAGGACGGGCGCGTGAAGCTCAGCGGCATCGCCCGCGCCGAAGGCCGCAGCGTGTTCCAGCTGCGCCTGCTCGACGCTGAAGGCCATGTGGTGGACAGCCTGCCGGTACCACAACAGACCGTGCCGGCGTCGCCCGTGCGGCTGCTGGTCCGTGCCAGCGCGCCCGGACCGGAACTGAAGTACCTGCGCCGCTGGGCCGCCGATGCCGGCATCCGCGTGCAGGTGCAGGCCGATACCGGCGCCGGGCTCAGCGTGGGTGATGGCGCGGTTTCGCTCGATGCTGCAACACTGGCACGCAGCGACCTGCTGCTGCTGGACGAACGCAGCCTGGCAGCGTTGAGTGCAGGCCAGCTGGCCACCGTGCGCCAAGCGCTGCGCGAGGGACTCGGCGTGATGGTGCGCAGTGCAGGCGCGCCTTCGGCCAGCGCGCGCCAGCGACTGCACGATCTGGGCCTGCCGGTGCAGGGCGATGGCAGCAGCCGCCTCCTTGAACTTCCCGGCGATGGCGAGAGCACGATCCTCGCCGCACGACGCGGCCCGCTCGCCGCCGGCACGTTGCCGACCGGCTACGGTGAGGAGGCCGACCGCCGTTCGCACAGTGCCTCCCTACCCGCGCTGGAAGTCCTGGCGCTGCAGGTGCCGGGCAGCAGCGCGCTTCTGCAGGATCGTGCTGGCACCGCCATCGGCGGCTGGCGCGCGGCTGGCAAGGGCCGCATCGGCCTGCTGCCACTGACTGACAGCTGGCGCTGGGTGCTGGCCGGCCGCGATGACCGCCACGGCGAACTGTGGAGCAGTGTGGTCGCCACGCTGGCGCGCGCACAGGGCGGTGGTGATGCGCTGTGGTCGCCGCAGCCGATCAGCTGGGCAGGCGAACGGCAGGCGTTGTGCGGTGCGCAGGCACCGCTGCGGGCGTTCACTGCGCGTGGCGACGACGTACCGCTCGTTGTCGACGGCACAACCTTGCCCCTGCGCTGCGCCGGCTGGTGGCCGCGCGACGCAGGGTGGCAGCGCCTGCAGCACGGTGACAGCATCGTCTGGCGCTACGTGTTCGATCCGAAGGAGGCAGCTGCACTGCATCGGCAGGCGATGATCGATGCGACCTCGCAGGCCCTGGCCTCCGCCACGCCGATAAACGCACCGATGCAGTCCGTTCCGGGCTCGCGCTGGCCCTGGTGGCTGGCCTTCGTGCTGTGCGCCTCACTGCTGTGGTGGCTGGAACGACGGCGCTGAACCCAGCGATGGGATCGCAGACAGCATCCACGCATGGCGTGGATCTACCGACCGGTTTCCCTGGTGGATGCCAACCTTGGTTGGCGCCTTTCCGTAGAGGTCAACGCTTGCCGGCGCGCCGGTACACGCCATTGAAACGCACGTTCATGCCACCGCACCCGCTGTTGTCGGACACGATCAGTACGTCTCCCAGCGAATGCACGCGCACCCTGCAGGTGTCCTCGGCAAACTCCACATCCGCACCGCGCGGGATCGCGTGCGCTTCCACCTGGCCGAGGTTCGGCCCATACGGGCGCTGTTCCGGCGTGGGGTTGGCCGAGGGCCAGTAGGCATCGCCTTCCACCTGCAGCTGCCCACCCTGCACCGAAATGCGCAGGCCGTTGTCGCCATCCTTCCAGTGACCCACCCAGTCCTGCAGCGAGGGGGTCGCTACCGGCAACGGCTGCAGTTTGCTGCGCTCCACCCAGCCCGCACTGCCGCCCACCTTGTTCGGGAAGAACGCGCAGCGGTAGCGGCCGAGGTCGCGCCCGGTCACCACGACATCGCCGTTCACTACGTAGCTGCGCTGGCGGCAGGCCGGCTCGCCCTTGGCCGGGCAGCCGTCCATGTCACCGAGCAGGTACAGGCGTTGCGTGCCCACCACCCGCGCCAGTGCGAACCGGCTCTGTTCGGAGGGGAATGCACCGTTGCGGCAGGCACCGTCGCCGGCGATGCCGGCAGCGAAGGCAGGGATCGGCAGCACGGCCGCCAGCAGGACGAACGAACGCAGCAACATGGCAACGCCCCCATGGAGAAGGCCGAAGGATATACCGTCGCTAGTTCACCGGAGGCGCATCGCCGGCATCCTGCTGCTGGGAGAAGCGCAGCGCGCGCTGCCGCTGCTCGGCGCTGAGCTCCGGCGGTGGCCGCGCGACCGCTGCCTGGATCTGCGAAGGCCCGCCGGTCAGCTTGTTGACGCCCTTGGCGGCCGCCATCACACCCTTGACCACGCCCATCATGATGTAGCCGCCGCTCATGCTGACCTGCTCCGGCGACGGCGGCTCGCTCCAGTCGCGGCTGAAGCGGTTGTCACCGAACTTCACCGGGTTCCTGAAGCGGTACAGGTCCAGCGGCTGGTCGTCTTCGGGCTTGAGCGCCCGCACTTCGCCGAGGGTGGTGACGTTGTCCTGCGGCGGGGTGGTGGACACCGGCGCGGTGGTTGCCGCCGCAGCATCTGCAGGGGCAACGGGCGCGGGATCGGGCACCGGCACGGCCTGCTGCGCATGCGCACGCACAAGCCCAACCAGCACCAGACCAGCCAGCAGTACGCCCTGCGATCCACGTCCTGCCACCGCCATCCACCCTGTTGGTTGCGTCCTGTGAACAAGGATACGGATGCCGGCTTCAGATTTCGTTGGCGTCGGCAGAGGCATTCAGGGTGGGTCACGCCTGGCCGATGCGCGGCCAGCGCCGCCGAAGTTTGCAACGAACTTCATTCCCCCCGCGGGGCGGGACCTGCATCCTGTGCTGTTCCCGCTACGGCAATCCCCATGTCAGCTCCCTCCACCCTCCTACCGCCGCAGCCGTTCGCCTGCTGATGTCGCGCGCAGCAGTGCTGGTTGGCGTGGCAATCCTGCTGGCGATGGTCGTGGCGGCCATTGCCGAATGGACGGCACGCGTGTGCAGCAGGCTGCGTGCGCTGCGCAGGGCCCGCGTGCTACGCACACTGAACGCTGACGAGCACGCCGCTCTGGCGCCCCTGCGCGCAATGACCGGCGTCGTCCACGGCGATCAGGTTCGATTGCTGCACGGCGCGTTCATACCGGGCGCTTACCGCCCCAGGCACCCGTTCAACGATGGCATGCTGGGTGGCATTCCCGTGCTGTTTCCGTCCGCTGCACGCGACCACATGGCCGCCTGGAACGAAGCGGAGGTGGTGCTTGCCGACCATTGGGCGGTCATTGTCCGCCTCAACGGCGTGCAGATCGCCACCCGGTCACGCTCACGGCGCGTCCGGCACTGAACGGTTCACGCCCTTCGCGCGCGATGTCTCACATCCTGAGACGTGAATGTGGTGCCATGTGACCCCTCGTAAACCGTCCCGGCTCCACTTTCCATGGCCTACGAACTCGCCAAGCGCACCGCCGACGCCGAGCAGAAGCTCGCTACCCGCGACGGCCTGCCCGCCCGCGACGGTGCCCTGCTCAGTGCGCGCCTGCAGCGCCGCTACCAGGACCGCATCACCGGCAGCTTCGCCATTCCCGGCCGCGAAGGCCGCTACGCGCCTATTCCCGATGCGGTACCGCCTGCCCTGGCTGCAGCCTTGAAGGCACGCGGCATCGAGCAGCTCTACAGCCACCAGGCCGAGGCCTGGGAGGCCAGCCAGCGCGGCGAGCATGTGGCCATCGTCACCCCCACCGCCAGCGGCAAGTCGCTGTGCTACACCCTGCCGGTGGTCAGCGCGGCGATGCAGGACAAAGCCAAGGCGCTTTATCTGTTCCCGACCAAGGCGCTGGCCCAGGACCAGGTGGCCGAGCTGCTGGAGCTCAACCGCGCCGGCGATCTGGGGGTGAAAGCCTTCACCTTCGACGGCGACACCCCCGGCGACGCGCGCCAGGCGATCCGCCTGCACGGCGACATCGTGGTGTCCAACCCGGACATGCTGCACCAGGCGATCCTGCCGCATCACACCAAGTGGGCGCAGTTCTTCGAGAATCTGCGTTACATTGTCATCGACGAAGTGCATACCTACCGTGGCGTGTTCGGCAGCCACGTCACCAACGTGCTGCGCCGGCTCAAGCGCATCTGCGCGTTCTACGGCGTGCAACCGCAGTTCATCCTGTGCTCGGCCACCATCGGCAATCCGCAGGCGCATGCCGAGGCACTCATCGAGGCGCCGGTCACCGCCATCACCGAGTCCGGCGCGCCCAGCGGGCCGAAGCAGGTGCTGCTGTGGAACCCACCGGTGATCAACCCGGACCTGGGCCTGCGTGCCTCGGCGCGTTCGCAGAGCAACCGCATCGCGCGCATCGCGATCAAGTCCGGGCTGAAGACCCTGGTGTTCGCGCAGACGCGGCTGATGGTCGAGGTGCTGACCAAGTACCTGAAGGACATCTTCGACCACGACCCACGCAAGCCGCCGCGCATCCGTGCCTACCGCGGTGGCTACCTGCCCACCGAACGCCGCGAGACCGAGCGTGCGATGCGCGCGGGCAGCATCGACGGTATCGTCAGCACCTCGGCGCTGGAGCTGGGCGTGGATATCGGCAGCCTGGACGTGGTGATCCTCAACGGCTACCCCGGCAGCGTGGCGGCCACCTGGCAGCGCTTCGGCCGCGCCGGCCGCCGCCAGCAGCCCGCACTGGGCGTGATGGTGGCCAGCTCGCAACCGCTGGACCAGTACGTGGTGCGCCATCCGGATTTCTTCGCCGAGGCCTCGCCCGAACACGCCCGCATCGCGCCGGACCAGCCGCTGATCCTGTTCGACCACATCCGCTGCGCGGCGTTCGAGCTGCCGTTCCGGGTCGGCGATGGCTTCGGCCCGATCGACCCGGAAGTGTTCCTGGAAGCGCTGGCCGAGACCGAGGTGATCCACCGCGAAGGCGAGCGCTGGGAATGGATCGCCGACAGCT
Organism: Stenotrophomonas sp. YJH_SMC_57; assembly: GCF_059369755.1. NCBI lineage: Bacteria > Pseudomonadati > Pseudomonadota > Gammaproteobacteria > Lysobacterales > Lysobacteraceae > Stenotrophomonas > Stenotrophomonas sp. YJH_SMC_57. The sequence goes on along the minus strand of NZ_JCAFSZ010000004.1, from coordinate 129,290 downwards.
ATCCGGCCAACGCGGTCAGCCTGCGTGCGGTGGCCGATGGCAACTTCGTGGTGGTCGACCGCAGCGATGGCCGCCAGCAGATCATCGCCGAGGTCGACTATTCCGCGGCCGCGCTCACGTTGTACGAAGGCGCGATCCACATGGTGCAGTCCACGCCCTACCAGGTGGAAACACTGGACTGGGAGGGCCGCAAGGCCTACGTCACCCGCACCCACGTGGACTACTACACCGACAGCATCGACTTCACCAAGCTCAAGGTGCTGGACCGCTTCGATGGCGGCGTGGCCGGCCGTGGCGATGCGCACCATGGCGAGGTGCACGTGGTGCGCCGCGTCGCCGGCTACAAGAAGATCCGCTACTACACGCACGAGAACATCGGCTATGGGCCGGTGAATCTGCCCGACCAGGAACTGCATACCACCGCGGTGTGGTGGCAGCTGCCGCAGGCGCTGCTGCTGCGCGCGTTCGCCAGCAAGCAGGATGCGCTGGACGGCTTCCTCGGCGCGGCCTACGCGCTGCACATCGTCGCCACGGTGGCGGTGATGGCCGATGCGCGCGACCTGCAGAAGTCGGTCGGCAACGGCGATGGTTCCTGGTTCGCGATCGCCGACCAGAGCGGCCGTGGCCAGCTGCGCGGCAGCGAGGGCGATCCTGGCGTTGTCGAGCTGCTGCAGGAGTTCGTGCCCACTGTTTACCTGTACGACAACTTCCCCGGTGGCGTTGGCCTCAGCGAGCCGCTGTGGCAGCGCCAGGCCGAGCTGGTGCAGCGCGCGCGCGAACTGGTGCAGCGCTGCGACTGCAAGGCCGGCTGCCCGGCCTGCGTCGGCCCGGTGCTGGCCGCGCAGGAAGAGGATGAGACTTCACCGCGTGCGCTGGCACTGCGCGTGCTCGACCTGTTCGACGGCGAAGCCTGCCAGCACGTACCCGACGTGGTGGTGACCGCCCGCGACCCGATGGCGCTGCTGGCCCCGTGAGCCTGAGCCTGGACAAGCTGCGCCTGCTGCGGAAGCAGGCCGGCGACCCGAAGGCGAACACGCCGGCCGTGCCCGGGCCACCGCCCACGGCGCCGGCCCCGGTGGCCGCCAACGATGCACGGCAGCCGCCGGCCGAGCGCTCGGTGTTCGCCTGGGTCGAACAGGAGATCCGCCACAAGCCGACCGGCGCGGCGGCGCCGGTTGCGCCCCCCGCACCGCTGCGTCGGCCCGAGGTGGGCAGCCTGCATCGCCTGCTCGGCCTGCGCACACGCAGCGGTTCCGCACCGGCGCGAGCCAGTGCGCAGGATCGCCAGCTGCCCGGAGAGGAAATCGCGCCGGGCCTGTTCCTGATCGAGTCGCTGCAGCCGCAGCCGATTCCGGCACAGCCGCTGTCGCTGGATTTCGCCCGCCGCGAAGGCGAACACGTATCCCCGCGTGACCTGCTGTTCTTCGATACCGAAACCACCGGCCTGGCCGGCGGCACCGGCACCCGCGCCTTCATGATCGGGGCCGCCGACTGGCATGTGTGCCCGCAACGCGGCGAAGGCCTGCGCATCCGCCAGCTGCTGATGGCGACGATGGCCGCCGAGGACGCGATGCTGGCCACCTTCGCCAGCTGGCTGCAGCCGTCCACCGTGTTCTGCAGCTACAACGGCCGCAGCTACGACGCGCCGTTGCTGAAGGCGCGCTACCGGTTGGCACGCCAGCGTTGCCCGATCAGCGCGCTGGACCATGTCGATCTGCTCTACCCCACGCGCCGCCGCTATCGTGGCACGTGGGAGAACTGCAAGCTGTCCACCATCGAACGCCAGCTGCTGCGCGTGGTGCGCGAAGACGACCTGCCAGGCTCGGAAGCCCCGGGCGCATGGCTGCGTTTCCTGCGCGGTGGCGATGCAGTCAACCTGCGCCGGGTGGCCGACCACAACCACCAGGACGTGGTGACCCTGGCCCTGCTGCTGCAGCGGCTGGTGCGCGAGGAACAGCGCGAGCGCGAGACGTTGGCATTGGTCGGGCAGTAGCGTGAAACCCCGTTGACATGCCCTGACGGGGAGGGCGGCGACACTGGCGCCACCATCCACGCCTGGAGCCCGACAATGCGCCTCAGCCCCCTTGCCCTGCTTGCCATCCTGCCTTTGGCCGCCTGCAGCCACGCCGGCAGTAGCACCACCCACGATGCCGCGCCAGCGCCAGTGGCCGACGCCACGCACGAATGCAGGCCGGAGGCGCTTGAGGCCTTCACCGGCAAGACCGCCGACGAGGCCACCCTCAAGCAGCTGGTGAGCGCCAGCGGCGCACGCAATGCGCGGATGGTCAAGCCGGGCATGGCGGTGACCATGGACTTCCGCCAGGACCGCGTGACCGTCCAGGTGGACGCGCAGAACAGGATCGAGCGCGCCAGCTGCGGTTGATCGCCCCAGGGTAGTGCCGGCCGCTGGCCGGCACTCCTCGTTGCCGGCCAGCGGCCGGCACTACCGATCAGAGGCGCTCGGCCTTGCCACTGGCCAATGCACGGGCGATCACCTGCTGCGCCTGCTCCGCGGCCTGCGCATGCACCTGCGCCTGGCGCTCGCCCAGTGCGGCCTGCTGGCTGCCCAGCGCCGCCTGTCGGCTGGCCAGTTCGGCCTGCTGGCTGGCCAAACGGTTCATGTCGCGGGTGCGGCTGGACTGTGCGGCCTGGCTGCGGGCTTCCTGCATCGCACGACGTGCCTCGGCAGCGGCCTCACGTGCGGCCTCACGCGCAACCGCGGCGTCACCGGTCGCCCCCCGCGCCGCCTTCGCGGCTTCTGCGGCGGCTTCGCGATTGATGTCGTGCGCGCTCATCGCACTGCGCGCGGCCTCGGCCGCCGCCAACGCGATACGGCGCGCCTCCTCACCCTGCAAGCGGCCCATCTCGCCCATCTGTTTGCCGAGTGCGCTCTGCTCGCGACCGAGCACGCTCTGCTGACGGCCCAGTGCGCTCTGCTGCTGCCCCAGGTCGAACGCACCGGCGTAGGCGCGCTGCAGCGACTGGACCAGCATCGGGTCACGCACGATGTAGCGCTTGTCACCCTGGCGGAACCACAACGCCGGGCCCTTGCCAAGCTGCTTGCGGGCCAGCGTCACATCCTCGATGCCGCCGTTGGCGAAGGTTGAATCGCCATCGACCAGCACGAACGCCTGCGGCGGCGACTTGCCCAGGTCCAGGCGGCCATAGGTGGTGATGGAGGTGGTGTGGGAGCTCGTGCGTTCACCGTGCATGCCGGTATCGACATCGACATCGACATCCACGTCGACCGCCACATCCGCATCGTCCGGACCTGACAGCGCCTCGACATCCGCCGGCTCGGCCGGAGCCGCCGGGGCCACTGGCGTGGCCGGCACCCGCGCGGATGCGGGCGGCGCCGGCGGTGCTTTTGGCGCTTTCGGCGGAGGCGGCACCACGGCCTTCGGTGCCGCCGGCGGCGCGGGCGGTGCCGGCGGCACGGGCGCGGCAACCAGGCGCATCGGCGCCACGCCCACCACCAGCACCACAGCGGTCAACGCCATCGCCAGGATGCGCGGACAGGCCCGGCGCGGTTGCAGCGACATCAGGCGGCGCTTGAGACTGGTGGTGCTCGGCGCGGCACTGGCCACGCCCAGGTGCGGCTGCGGTGCCACGCCCAACTGCAGCAGCAGGCGACCATAGGCTTGGCGGCTGGCACCGTGCTGGCCGACCACTGCCGCATCCACCGCTTCCTCGCGGGCCTGGGCGTACTCGCGTACCGACAGGCGCAACAGCGGATGGAAGAAGAACAGATGCTGGGCCAGCGCTGGCAGCAGGCCCCATTGCAGGTCACGCCGCTGCAGATGCTGAAGTTCGTGGGTCAGCGCCAGGTCCAGCGCATCACCCTGCAGGGCATTGTCGCCGGCCGGCAGCAGCAGTACCGGACGGAACGGCCCGACCAGCTGCGGCGAGTCCACCTGCGTGCTCATCCACAGGCGCGGCGCAGGGCGCACCCCGTGCGCTTCGGAGGCCAACTGCAGGGCCTGTACCAGCGCCTCGTCCTGGCAGGGATAGGCCGCCGCCAGCAGCGCGCGGCACTGGCGCCACTCACCGAAGGTGCGCCATGCCATCAGCAGCACGCCGGACACCCACAGCGCGGCCAGCGCAACGGCCCACCACGCCACCGCCGGCACGTCCGCGGCAGGCATCGGCATCGCGGCCAGCAGCTGTGCAGAGGCTTCCGGGGCCAGCGGGTAGATCATGTCGGCAGCCACATCGGTGGCGGTCATCGCCACTGCCTGCGGTGCCGGCAACCAGGCCAGCTGCAGCGGCTGGCTCCAGAACAGGCCGAGCACGGCCTGCAGCGACACCAGCCACCACAGGCGGCAGCGGGTCGCCGCCGACAGCGACGGCAATGCGCGGCACACGCCGTACACCAGGGCCACCAGCAGCACGGTCTGCAGGCTGGTCCAGCCCAGCCGTTCCAACATCGGGATCAGCATCGTGGTGTCCATGGCTCAGCCCTCGTGGCGACGCGATTGGAGTTGGGCGACCAGTGCTTCCAGCTCGGCCAGTTCGTTGTCGCTGACCTGCTGGCGCTGCGACAGGTAGGCCACGAACGGCGACACCGAGCCCTGCAGGGTGTTGTCGACGAACTGGGCCACCGCGCCCTGCAGCACGCTCTCCGGGCCACGGGTGGCCTGGTAGCGGTAGACGCCCTCCTGCTGCCGGCGCTGAAGATACCCCTTCGCGCGCAGCCGCTCCATCATCGTCAGCACGGTGGAGCGGGCCAGGCCACGGGCTTCCCCATAACCACTGGCGACCTCGCCGACGCTGGCCGGCGCATGTTCATCGATGTACTGCAGCAGGGCCAGTTCCTGGTCCCCGATCGTCTTGCCACGCATGACACCACTCCCTTGACTACACGTGTCGTCACTGTCAGCGTGACGACAACTGTAGTCAACCCCCCGGAAGTCATGGTCCGACGAACGGTAGGCCGACCCGGGGCGGTTAAACCTTTTTGCGCATCCGCTGCATCCGACCCTCGACGCCCTCCCGGAATCCCGCATGTTCCGCCCAACGCTTCGAGTCGTGCTCATGCTCATCAGTGCCCTGCCCTTTGCCGCGATGTCCGCCAGCCAGGACCAGGCCAACGACCAGACCCGTCGCATGATCCGCCAGATCATGCTGGACGAGCGCATCCCCGGCCTGCAGCTGGCCGTGGTCAAGGACGGGCAGATCGTGCTTTCCGAAGCCTACGGCCTGGCCAATGTGGAAAACGGCGTGCTCGTCTCGCGCGACACCCGCTTCCCGCTCAATTCGGCCACCAAGGCCTTCACCGGGGTCGCCATCGCACAGCTGGCAGAACAAGGGCGAGTGGATCTGGATGCCCCCGCCTCGCGCTACCTGGACGGTCTTCCGGCGGCATGGCAGGACGTACGCGTGCGCCAGCTGCTGGCACACACCTCGGGCCTGCCGGACATCCTGGATGCGAATGGCCTGCTGGGCGGTGGTTCCGAAGCGCAGGCCTGGACGGCGGTCACCGCGCGCCCGGTCGAAGCCGCTCCCGGCCAGCGCTTCGCCTACAACCAGACCAACTATGTGCTGCTGGCACGGATCATCGCGCAGCAATCAGGCATGCCCTACGACCGCTACCTCGCCACCGGCCAGTTCAGCACCGCACGCATGGCACGCACCACCTTCGGCGACAGCTATGACCTGATTCCGGATGCCGCGACGATGTACAGCCTGGCGCCGCGCGCGACCGATGCGGCCGACGCTCCGCGACGCCTGTCGCACTGGTTCTACGACATGCCGCCCAGCCTGTGGGCCGGTGGCGGCATCCTCACCACCGCCGACGACACCGCACGCTGGCTGGTCGCACTGAGCGAGGGTCACCTGCTGCAGGACGCGGCACGGCAGCGCATGTGGACAGCCGAGCGCTTGGCCGATGGCCGCACCGGTCCATGGGCTGGCGGCTGGCCGGTGCTGCACGCCTCCCCCGACCTGCAGGTGGCCGGCATTGGGGGCGCGCGCTCGGCCTTCGTGGTCTATCCCGAGCGCGGCGTGGCGGTGGTGGTGCTGACCAACCTGGTCGGTGCCAATCCGCAGCAGTTCATTCCACGCATTGCTGATCTCCATGCGCCTGCGGTGACCGTGCCCTGAGGCTGCCGGCCAGCGGCCGGCTGTTCCGTCGGCTCAGCCCCGCGGCCCGCCCATCACCGGCAGGATCACCCCGCTGATGTAGCTGGCACAGGCCGGCGAGGCCAGGAACACATAGGCCGGCGACAGTTCTTCGGGCTGTGCGGGCCGGCCCATGTCGCTGTCCTTGCCGAACTCGGCGACGTCCTCGGCCTGCTTGTCGGCCGGGTTCAGCGGCGTCCACACCGGGCCTGGCGCCACGCAGTTGACCCGGATCCCACGCGGCAGCAGTTGGCTGGCCAATGCCTTGGTGAAGGCATGGATCGCGCCCTTGGTGGCCGAGTAGTCGATCAGCGCCTTGCTGCCGAACAGCCCGGTTTCCGAGCCCGTGTTGATGATGCTGGCACCCTCGCCCAGATGCGGCAGCACCGCACGCGCCATCTGGATGTAGCCACCGATGTTGGTCTGCAGGGTTTCCTGCAGGTGCGCGTCTTCCAGATCCTCCAGGCGCTCGCAGTGCAGCTGGAACGCGGCATTGTTGACCAGGATGTCGATGCCGCCAAAGGCTTTCGCCACTTGCTTCACCGCCCGGTTGCAGAAGCGCGGATCGCGCACGTCGCCGGCGATCACCACGCAGCGTCCGCCCTCGCGTTCCACGTGTTGGCGGGTGATCTCGGCATCTTCGGCTTCATCCAGATGCAGCACTGCAACATCCGCCCCCTCACGTGCGAACAGCACCGCCACCGCACGGCCGATGCCGGAATCGCCACCGGTGATGACCGCGCGCAGGCCCTGCAGCTTGCCGCTTCCAGCGTAGTCCGGCGCAAGGAAGCGTGGCGCCAGCTCAAGTTGGTGTTCATGCCCGGGCTTGGCCAGCTGCTGTGCGGGCATGGCCTCAGGTTGCCTGCGTGCACCGGCCTGGGTGGCGGTCTTCTTCGTGGCCTTCTTCGCTGCGCGCGCGTCCTTGGCCTTCTCCTGGTCCTGCAGGCGCCGCTGCCGGGCCGCGACGCGCGCTGCGCGTGGATCGCTGGCGGCCGCCTTACGGGTGGCGGTCTTCACCACGCGCGGGCGATCGGGGGCGGCGACAGTCTTGCTTGCGGTGCTGCCTTTGCGGACCTTGGGCGAGGCTTTGCGGCGGACGGGGGCTTTCTTGGTGGTGGCCATGCAGGTCTCCTCGGGAGGGAAAGGGGCTGCCGGCCAGCGGCCGGCACTACCGGGGGCGGCCCTTGCCGCTCCTGCAGTGTCTCCACCCACGCTGTTGGCGGCGGTGAGCGCGCCGTGTCCACGATGTGCACGGCATTCATTCCGCCACCACATCTGACGTCGCACCCTGCACGCAATCAAACAAGGAACGCCTCCATGAAACTTGCCATCGCCGCCGCCGCCGTCTGCTTTGCCCTCGCCGCCTGCAGCAGCACGCCGATGGCCCAGGTACAGCCGATCGACGGCGTGATTTCCGGCCAGTGCCACAGCGACATGGTGCGCGGCGCGCTGGGCCTGGCCGCTTCGGATGCCACCGTTGCGCGTGCCCGCGTGGACAGCGACAGCCTGCACGTGCGGGTGCTGCGTCACGACGGTCCGCGGGTGCCGCCGGCCAGCGAAGGCGGTGACCGCCTGACCATCGAGAAGGGCCGCACCAACAACATCACCGCGATCTACTGCGGATAACAGCCGTCGAGCAAGCTCGACGCTACCGAGGGTTCAGGCGCTGCGCTTGGCCAGCCGCCGCGCCCGGCGCAGCACTTTCAGCGTGGCCTGCTCCCACTGGCGCGGGCCGCGCAGGCCGGCCAGCGCAGCCAGTTCGCCGCGCTCCCAGCCGGCAAACACGCAGGGGTCGATGTAGGCCTTGCGGCACACCGCCGGCGTGTTGCCCAACCGCGCGGCTACCTGGCACACCACCTCGCGCTGTGCCTTGGCCAGCGCGCGCTGGGTGGCCGGTTCCGGCAGCTCGGTGGCGGCAAAGGTCTGCACCGCCGCCAGGGTGCCGCCCCAGGTGCGGAAGTCCTTGGCGGTGAAGTCTTCCCCCATCACCTCGCGCAGGTAGTCATTCACCGCGCCCGAATCGACCGGCTGGATGACGCCCTCATCGTCGCGGTACTGGAACAGCGCCTGGCCCGGCAGCTGCTGCACACCGCGTACCAGCGTGCCCAGCCTGCGGTCACCGACGGTCACCTCATGCAGCTGGCCGGACTTGCCACGGAAGCGCATGCGCACCCGGCCGCCGCGCAGCAGGTCCAGGTGCCGGTTGCGCAGCGTGGTCAGGCCATAGGACTTGTTCTCCTTGGCGTAGGTTTCATTGCCCACCCGCACCAGGGTGTCGGCCAGCAGCGCGACCACCACCGCCAGCACTTTCCCGCGCGGGAAGCCCCGCTGCTTGAGGTCACGGCTGAGCCGCCTGCGCAGGCCCGGCAGCGCTTCGCCGAAGGCGATGGTGCGGTCGAACTTGCCCGAATCGCGCACCGCTGCCCAGTCGGCGTGGTAGCGGTACTGCTTGCGTCCACGCGCATCGCGACCGGTGGCCTGCAGGTGGCCGTTGGCATGGGCGCAGATCCATACCGCGGTATAGGCCGGCGGGATCGCCAGCGCACGGATGCGCTGCAGGGTGGCGGCATCACGCAGCGCGTGGCCGTCGGCATCGCGGTAGCTGAAGCCCTTGCCGGCGCGGCGGCGGCTGAAGCCGGGCTGGGTGTCATCGACATAACGCAGGCCAGCGGCGCGCGCGGCCTGTTGTTCCGGAGTGGAGGGCGTTGGCATGCGCTGAGTGTCGCGGGTGCGGCGCGGTGATCCTGTCGATAACGCAAGACAAACACGTGAGGGTCGGTTCGCCGCTATGCTCGGGTCCTCACAACCCCTTCCGGAGTCATGATGTCGTTTCAGATTCGCGCCCGTTCGCTCTCCGCCCTGTTGCTGCCGGCCGTACTGGCCCTGACCGCCTGCCAGGCACCGGCGCTGGATGAACAGGATTCGGCCACCGCCCACGCCCAGCAGGCCGCCGAAGCCGCCAAGGCGCCGGCCGACGACGCAGGCAAGGCGACCGAGGCGCCGCCGGTCGGCACCTGCGACGCCAGCCAGGTGCAGAGCCTGGTCGGCCATGCCTACACCGACGCGCTCGGCAAGCAGGCGCAGGAAGACGCTGGCGCCAGCCAGGTGCGCGTGCTCAAGCCCAACGACGTGGCCACGATGGAGTTCCTCGGCGACCGCCTCAACATCGAAGTGGACGACAAAGGCACAGTGAGCGGCACGCGCTGCGGCTGAGTCCGGCCCCGCGCCGGCACAGGCGTGCCGGCGCTTTCTGTTGCAGCTGCAACCGTGTATTGCGGCGCTGCAGCAACCTGTGATCTAGTCGAGGCATCCGGTGGCCTCACGATGCGCTCCAGGGATTGGGCGGGCTTGAGTGTCCCCGTCCAATTCATCCCGCATCGAGGTAGAGATGGCCCCCCGCAACCGCCAAGGGCTTTACGACCCGCGCTCCGAGCGCGATGCCTGTGGATTCGGCATGGTCGCCCAGCTCGACGATCAACCTTCGCGCCTGTTGGTTGATACCGCCATCGCCGCGCTCTCGCGCATGACCCACCGTGGCGGCGTCGCCGCCGACGGCCTGACCGGCGATGGCTGCGGCCTGCTGCTGCGCCGCCCTGATGCTTTCCTGAAACTGCTGGCCAACGAAGCCGGCGTCGTCGTCGCCGCGCGCTTCGCCGCCGGCCTGGTGTTCCTGCCGCACGATGCCGACGCCGCGCAGGCCTGCCGCACCCAGCTGCAGGCGCAGGTGGAAGCCGTGGGCTGCAAGGTGGCCGGCTGGCGCGAGGTGCCCACCGACGACAGCGTCTGTGGCCAGCTGGCACGCGACACGCTGCCGCGCATCGAACAGGTATTCGTTGACGCCGGCACCGGCCAGGACGATGCCGGTTTCGCGCTGGCCCTGTTCCTGGCCCGGCGCCGTAGCGAACAGCAGCTGCGCGCGCACGCCGACTTCTACGTCACCACGCTCACCCCGGATGCGATCAGCTACAAGGGCATGGTGCTGCCGGACAAGCTCAGCCGCTTCTACCCGGACCTGCAACGCCGCGAACTGGCCTCCAGCGCCATCGTGTTCCACCAGCGCTTCTCCACCAACACGCTGCCGCGCTGGCCGCTGGCGCACCCGTTCCGCATGCTCGCCCACAACGGCGAGATCAACACCATCGAAGGCAACCGGCGCTGGGCTCAGGCGCGCAGCAAGGTGTGGAAGACCCCGCGCTTCGACATCGCCGAGTTCGACCCGGTGATCTCCATGCACGGTTCGGACTCGCAGAGCCTGGACAACATGCTGGAGCTGATGGTCGCCGGTGGCATGGAACTGATCCAGGCGCTGCGCATCCTGGTGCCGCCGGCCACCCAGTCGCTGGAGTTCAAGGACCCGGACCTGGCCGCGTTCTACGAATTCCATGGCCTCAACAGCGAGCCTTGGGACGGCCCCGCCGGCATCGTCGCCTGCGACAGCCGCTACGCCGTGTGTACGCTCGACCGCAATGGCCTGCGCCCGGCACGCTGGATGCTGACCGCCGACCGCCACTTCCTCGTCGCCTCCGAAGCAGGGGTGTGGGAAGTACCCACCGAGCGCGTGGTGCGCAAGGGCAAGCTCGGCCCAGGCGAAATGGTGGCCATCGACCTCAAGCGCGGCGACCTGCTCGACTCCGACGCGGTGGATCGCATCAATCGCGGCCGCGCGCCGTACAAGCAGTGGCTGCAGCAGGGCGTCACCTACCTGCAGACCGAACTGATCGACCCGTCACTGGTGGAAGAGCCCTTCGACGAAGGCACCCTGCGCAGCTACCACAAGCTCTACCAGCTCAGCAGCGAAGAGGTGGAGCAGGTGCTGCGGCCGCTGGCCGAGACCGAACAGGAAGCCACCGGCTCGATGGGCGATGACACGCCGATGGCGGTGCTGAGCCAGCGCAGCCGTCCGCTCTACGACTACTTCCGCCAGGCCTTCGCGCAGGTCACCAACCCGCCGATCGACCCGCTGCGCGAAGACTGCGCGATGTCCCTGTCCACCCAGCTCGGCAAGGAGACCAACATCTTCCACGCCGGCCCGGAGACGGTGAACCACGTCATCCTCAACTCGCCTGTGCTCAGCCAGCGCAAGCTGCGCCAGCTGCTGAAGATGGACCAGTACGTGCAGGCCAACCGCCTGCTCGACCTGTCCTACAGCGAGGACGAAGGCCTGCGTGCCGGTATCGAGCGCATCTGTGCCGAGGCCGAACAGGCCGCGCGCGACGGCATGGTGATGCTGCTGCTGTCCGACCGCTACCCGGTGGCCGGGCGGCCGATGGTGCACGCCCTGCTGGCCACCAGCGCCATCCACCACCACCTCTCGCGGCTGGGCCTGCGCTGCGACGTCAACCTGATCGTCGAGACCGGCACCGCACGCGACCCGCACCACATGGCCTGCCTGCTCGGCTTCGGTGCCACCGCGGTGTACCCGTACCTGGCCTACCAGACCCTGTTCGACCTGGGCCGTCGCGGCATCCTCAAGCTCAGCAAGGGCGGCGAGCAGTCGCAGATCGGCCGCCGCTACCGCAAGGGCGTGTACAAGGGCCTGTCCAAGATCATCTCGAAGATGGGCATCTGCACCGTGGCCAGCTACCGCGGCGCGCAGCTGTTCGAGATCATCGGCCTGGAACCGGAGGTGGTCGACCTGTGCTTCCCCGATACCGCCTCGCGCATCGGTGGCGCCGGTTTCCCACGCCTGGATGCCGACGCGCGCGAGCTTTGCGCGCAGGCCTGGGACGCGCAGCAGGACGTGGATGTCGGCGGCCTGCTGAAGTACGTGCACGGCGGCGAGTACCACATGTACAACCCGGACGTGGTGACCACCCTGCAGCGCGCGGCGCGCAGTGGCGACCCGCGTGCCTGGCAGCAGTACTGCGATGCCGTGCATGCACGGCCGCCGTCGGCACTGCGCGACCTGCTGGAACTGGTGCCGGCCGCCACGCCCACGCCGCTCGATGAAGTGGCACCGGCCAGCGAACTGTTCCCGCGCTTCGATACCGCAGCGATCAGCCTGGGTGCGCTGTCACCGGAAGCGCATGAGGCGCTGGCGATTGCCATGAACCGCCTCGGTGGCCGCAGCAATTCCGGCGAAGGTGGCGAGGACCCCGCGCGCTACGGCACCGCCAAGCGCAGCAAGATCAAGCAGGTCGCCTCGGGGCGCTTCGGCGTCACCGCCGAATACCTGGTCAATGCCGAGGTGCTGCAGATCAAGGTCGCGCAGGGCGCCAAGCCCGGCGAAGGCGGCCAGCTGCCCGGCCACAAGGTCAACGAACTGATCGCGCGCCTGCGCTATGCGCGCCCGGGCATCGGCCTGATCTCGCCGCCGCCGCACCACGACATCTATTCGATTGAAGACCTGGCGCAGCTGATCTACGACCTCAAGCAGGTCAACCCGACCGCGCTGGTGTCGGTGAAGCTGGTCAGCCATGCCGGCGTCGGCACGATTGCCGCCGGCGTGGTCAAGGCCGGTGCGGACCTGATCACCATCTCCGGCCACGACGGCGGCACCGGCGCCTCGCCGGTCAGCTCCATCCGCTATGCCGGCGTGCCGTGGGAACTGGGCGTGGCCGAAGCGCACCAGGCGCTGCTGGCCAACGACCTGCGCGGGCGCACCCTGCTGCAGACCGATGGTGGCCTGAAAACCGGCCTGGACGTGGTCAAGGCGGCGCTGCTGGGTGCGGACAGCTTCGGCTTCGGCACCGCACCGATGATCGTGCTGGGCTGCAAATACCTGCGCATCTGCCACCTCAACAACTGCGCCACCGGCGTGGCCACCCAGGACGAGCGCCTGCGCGAGAACCATTTCACCGGCCAGCCCGAGCGCGTGGAGAACTTCTTCCGCCTGCTGGCCGAGGAAGTGCGTGGCTGGCTGTCGTACCTGGGTGCGCGTTCGCTGGAGGAAATCGTCGGCCGCACCGACCTGCTGCGGCAGATCGAGGCCGCACCGCGCGAGGGTGTGCGCGTGGACCTGTCGCGCCTGCTGGCCGATGCCCGTTACGAAGGCAGCCACTGCGCCGCGCAGCGCCTGTACGAATCGCCGGACAGCCTGGCCACCCAGATGGATGGCCTGCTGGCCCCGGCCATCGAGCACAGGCGCGGTGGCGAGCACCGCTTCCTGATCCACAACACCGACCGCAGCATCGGCACGCGCCTGGCCGGTGCGGTGGCACGCGCGCATGGCAACCAGGGCATGGCCGAGGCACCGCTGGAGCTGCGCTTCCGTGGCAGTGCCGGGCAGAGCTTCGGCGCCTTCAATGTCGGCGGCCTGCACCTGGAAGTGGAAGGCGAGGCCAACGACTACGTCGGCAAGGGCATGGCCGGGGGCCGCCTGGTAGTGCGCCCGCCGCGTGGCGCGCGCTTCGAGGCACGCAGCACCGCCATCATCGGCAACACCTGCCTGTACGGCGCCACCGGTGGCGAACTGTTTGCCGCCGGCCGCGCGGGCGAACGCTTCGCGGTGCGCAATTCCGGCGCACTGGCGGTGGTGGAAGGTGCCGGCGACCACTGCTGTGAGTACATGACCGACGGCGTGGTGCTGGTACTGGGCAAGGTCGGCCTGAACTTCGGCGCCGGTTTCACCGGTGGCCTGGCCTATGTGCTGGACGTGGACCGTGATTTCGTCGATCGCTACAACCACGAACTGATCGACATCCATCGCGTGTCCGCCGAGGGCTTCGAAAACTACCGCCAGCACCTGCATCGCCTGATCGGTCGCCACCGCGAGCTGACCGGCAGCATCTGGGCGCAGCAGATCCTCGACGAATTCCGCGATTACATCGGCAAGTTCTGGCTGGTCAAACCCAAGGCCGCCAGCATCGAGTCGCTGACAGAAACCCTGCGACGCGCCGCCTGACGGGAGCACCGGCCGCTGGCCGGCACCCCAGGATCACGTAGTGCCGGCCGCTGGCCGGCAACCGGAAAACATCAAAGAGCCCGCCATGAGCCGCAAGCACGCCTTCCAGTTCCTCGACCTGCCCCGCACCATGCCGCAGCGCATCCCGGTGGAACTGCGCACCTCCGGCGACTGGGGCGAGCTGTACGGCAAGTTCGGCAAGGAGGATGCCCAGTACCAGGCCGGCCGCTGCCTGGACTGCGGCAACCCCTACTGCAGCTGGAAGTGCCCGGTGCACAACGCCATCCCGCAGTGGCTGCAGCTGGTGCAGGAGAACCGCATCCACGAAGCCGCCACGCTGTGCCACAGCACCAACCCGCTGCCGGAAGTATGCGGCCGCGTCTGCCCGCAGGACCGCCTGTGCGAAGGCAGCTGCACGCTGGAGGAATTCGGCGCGGTCACCATCGGCGCGGTGGAGAAGTACATCGTCGATACCGCGCTGGCCAGCGGCTGGCGCCCGGATCTGGGTGCCGTGCAGCCGACCGGCCACAGCGTGGCGGTGATCGGTGCCGGCCCGGCCGGCCTGGCCTGCGCCGACCGTCTGGCCCGCGCCGGCATCACCGCCGTGGTCTACGACCGCTATGAACAGATCGGTGGCCTGCTGCAGTTCGGCATTCCCAGCTTCAAGCTGGACAAGGACGTGATCCACCGCCGCCGCGAAGTACTGGAAGGCATGGGCGTGCAGTTCCGCCTCGGCGTGGAGATCGGCCGCGATGTCAGTGTGCAGCAGCTGCTGGACACCCACGATGCGGTGTTCGTCGGCACCGGGGCCTACCGCTACACCGACGGTGGCCTCGACGGCCAGGACCTGAAGGGCGTGCTGCCCGCGCTGCCGTTCCTGGTGCAGAACAGCCGGATTGTCGGCGGCGACGATCCGAAGGGCCGGCCGATCGCTGGCTGGGAAGACACCATCGCCCTGCCCGATCTCAACGGCAAGCGCGTGGTGGTGCTCGGTGGTGGCGACACCGGCATGGACTGCGTGCGCAGTGCGGTACGGTTGGGCGCGGCCAAGGTCACCTGTGCCTACCGCCGCGACGAGGCCAACATGCCCGGTAGCGCCCGCGAGGTGGCCAACGCGCGCGAGGAAGGCGTGCGCTTCCTGTTCAACCGACAACCGCTGTCGATCGAAGCCGGTGCCGATGATGAAGTGATCGGCGTGACCGTAGTCGAGACCCGCCTGGGCGAGCCCGATGCAAACGGCCGCCAGAACGCGGTGCCGATCGAGGGCAGCGAATCGCTGCTGGAAGCGGACGTGGTGATCATTGCCTTCGGCTTCTCGCCGACGCTGCCGGCGTGGTTGTCCGAGCACGGCGTGGAAGGCCGGTCGAACGGCCGAATCGTGGCCGGTGGCAAGGACCGCCTGCCATTCCAGACCGCGCATCCGCGCCTGTTCGCCGGCGGCGATGCGGTGCGCGGCGCCGACCTGGTGGTGACCGCCGTGGCCGAAGGCCGCGACGCTGCCGCCAGCATCGTGCGCCTACTGGCGGTTTGAGTCCGGTACCAGCAGTACGGCCAGCAGCGCGTGCAGCGACGGCGCTTCCACCGGCTTGGCCAGGAAATGCTCGATGCCGGCGTCGCGGCAGGCCTCGCGTGTCCTGTCCAGCACGCTGGCGGTGAGCGCGATGATCGGAACCCGCGCACGGGCTGCACAGGCATCGGCGCGGATCGCGCGCGCCAGCGTGAATCCGTCCATGTCAGGCATGTGGCAGTCGGTGATCACCAGATCGAACGGCCACGCCTGCCAGGCCTCGAGGGCCTTGCGGCCATCCGTGCAGGCATGCACATGCAGCCCCAGGCCGCGCAGGCGCTGCTCCAGCAGGTGCAGGTTGGTGGGATGGTCTTCGGCCACCAGCACCCAGGCGGGCGGCAGCGCCGGCACCGCCGCGGCCGGCGGCGGTGAGGCCTCCGCAGGCCGCTCGCAGGCGGCCAGGTCCAGCTCCATCCACACCGTCGTGCCCTCGCCGGGCCTGCTGCGCAGCTGCAGTTCGGCGCCCATCGACGCCGCCAGTTCGCGGCAGATCGCCAAGCCCAGGCCACTTCCGCCGAAGCGGCGCGTCGTCGACGTCTCGGCCTGGGTGTAGGCGGCGAACACCGCCTGCTGCCGTTCCGGACTGATGCCCACACCGCTGTCGCTCACCTGCAGGCGCAGCCGCTGGCCATCCTCCAAGTGCTGCAGCACCCGCACCTGCAGTTCCACGCTCCCCTGCTCGGTGAACTTCAGCGCGTTGCCGGCAAGATTGAACAGGATCTGGCGCAGGCGCAGGCCATCAGCAAGCAGCCCGGGCTGCAACGCCGGATCAAGTTCGATGCGGAGGTGCAGGCCCCGGCTGGCCGCAACAGGCATCAGCAGCTGCTGCACTGCCCGCAGCATCGCCGCCAGATTGGTGGGCCGCAGCTGCAAGGGCGCAGGCTGCAGGCGCTGGCTGTGCAGCACATCGTCGAGGATCTGCCGCAGCATCCTCGCCGCATCGACCACCGTGGCAAGCACCTGCTGCTGGCGCGCATCCAGGTCGCTGTCGGCCAACCGTTCCAGCATCCCCAGCAGGGTGCTCATCGGCGTACGGATCTGGTGGCTCATCGTCGCCAGGAAGTGGGTCTTGGCCAGCGCCACCTGCTCGGCCTCGCGTCGGGCCTGTGCCAGCGCAAGGGTGCGAGACTGCACTTCGCTGACATCCATCCAGTAGCCGCTCCACTCGATGCCGTCGCCGCCACGCGGCAGCGGTCGTCCATGCGAATGCACCCAACGCCAGCCCTGCGGCGACTGCGTCCGGAAGAGGACATCGATCGGCTCACGCGCCAGCGCGGCCGCGTCAACCGCTTCCGTCAACCGCGCATGATCGTCGGGGTGGACCGCGGCCAGCAGACGCCGATGATCGATCAACGCGGTCTCGACGCTGATCCCGAACAGCGCATGCACATCCCCTGCGATCTGCGGAATGCTGTAGTGGCCTTCTGCCGAGCGACGCGCCTGGAACACCACCGCCGGCAGATTCGAGGTCACCTCCTGCAGCCGCTGGGCGGCCACGCGGCGGCGCTCGCTTTCGCGGTGCACGCGCCAATAGCCGAACGCGTACACCAGCGCGAGCGCCAGCAGGATCAGCGAAGACGGCACCAGCCAGTGCAGAGCTGAAAGTGACGACTGGCTTCGCGGCACCGCCGGCAACCAGGCCGCACGCATAGCCTGGCGTCGTGCGTCACTCAAACTGGACACGGCCTGCTCGAACGGTTCGATGATGCCCGCACAGGCTGGCACCGTGGCCAGCACGAGCGCATCGTCGAAACCGGCCGGTGCAGCGACGACCAGTGGATCTCCCCGGTAGCGCCGCAGGGCAGCCTCGACCTCACCCAGATTGGCGATCACCGCATCGACCAGGCCGGTGCCCAGCAGCGAGAGCGCGTCATCGAGCGGTGCCGGGGGAAGCAGCTGTGCGCCCGGTGCCTGTTCGGCCAGCATCGCGGCCAACGGCTCGGGGTCCGGACTGGCCACGGTGCGTCCGCGCAGCGCCCCTATTCCCAGCACCGGTGGCGCATCCCGGCGCCGTACGATCACCTGCGGCAGCTGCAGGTAGGGAGCGCTGGCCACCCAGCCCGGGGGCAGTTGCGAACGGGGCCAGCCCAGCAGCGCCTGGATGCCGTCGGGCACCCTGCCCTCGGCCACCGCAGCGGCCAGCAACGGTTGTGGCTGCAAGGGTCGCTGGGCACCCAGCAGCGCCAGGTAGTCCGCATCGGGTCCGTTCGCCTGCCCCTGCACGCTGGCGGACAACGGCGTGCGGTCGGATGGCCAGGCGATACGCAGCGGCGACCCGCAACGTGCGGAGGTGGTGGCTGGCAGCAGCAGGCATGCCATCACGGCAGCGGCAGGAAACCCAACGACGTTCACGGCAGGCATCCTCATTCGCCGGCGGGAGAAACGGCCGCGCAGCGGTACCGCTGCCTGCCACGCTAGCGACGTGTCAGCAGGCAGCAATGAAGAAAGTTGTAAAAACATCCAGAACGGGGAATGGCGACATACACTGCCGCTTTCACCCGTATCTGCGGAGCTCTTGATGCGCATCGGCCTGGCTGCCAACCGTCTCCACCATCACGACGTGCGTGCGGCCCTGTTCCGCTGGTTGCGTGCCAGCGAGCCCGGACTGCGCGAACTGGGGGTGTCGCTGCACGCGGTCGGCCGCACCCATGACGCGATCGGGCGACAGGGATTCCTGGCCGGGTACGACGGCCTGCACCGCTATCCCTACGGACGCGAAGGCGGCCTGATGAAGCTGGTGGCCGAGGTGGTCGGCATGGGCCCGGAACGGACGCTGGATGGCGCGATCTATCTGATCGATCCGGTCGATCCGTCATCGGTGTTTCCGGAAGCGACGGCGCTGAAACGACAGTGCGTGATCCACGGCAAGCCGTTCATTTCGACCGTGGCCACTGCGCGCGACTGGGTGGAGGTGGAGCGTGTGCATGCCGGGCTGCCAAGCGATCCCGGTGCTGACGATCTGCATGCGTTCGAAGGGCAGACGCTGGCGCTGATCGCGCACGATGCGATGAAGCCGGCGATGCTGGCCTTCGCCGACGAGCACTTCGCGGTACTGGCGCGATTCGGCGAGCGCGTGGCGACGGGCACCACCGGGCAGCGCTTGAACGAACTGGCCTGGAGCCGCGGCTGGCCCAGTGACACGCCGTGGGTGACGCGCTACCAGAGCGGCCCGATGGGCGGTGATGCGCAGATTGCCGACCGCGTGCTGGAAGGGCGCTGCCAGCGCGCGATCTTCTTCGAGGACCCGCATGTGGCGCGCCAGCACGAGGCGGACATCCAGCTGCTGGAGCGCGCGGTGACCACGGTGACCGACCAGGCGGTGTGCATTACCGCGCCGCGGGTGGCGGCACGCTGGGCGGCGGCGGCGGCGCTGCGGGTGGGGTGATGGAGGTTTCGGCCAACGGCTGAGCCCCTCGTGGCTGGCGGTATCTGAAGGCAAAGCCGTGCTGGGCCGGGCGGGTGAGCCATGCAGGGGACGCTGCAAGTACATCCCTGTAAGCTCGATGGCGCCATCCATGGCGCCAACGCCCCTGCATGGCTCACCCGCCCGGCCTCAGACAGTTTCCGTGCGTGCCCAGCCACGGAAGAAAGAAAGAAGAGCAGGAGCGGGTCGCGCGCTGCGCGCGCTCTTCTGTAGAGCCGGGCCATGCTCGGCTGCTCTTCAACGAGATGACTGGAACCCCGCGCTGCGCGCGTTGGCCGAGCATCGGCTCGGCTCTACAACAGCTGGCGTAGCATGGCCTTCAGTCTGCGCCCTTCCAGTTGGAAGTAGTCGCGCTGTTCTCGCCAGGCGGGGAAGCGCTGTTCCACTTCATGCCAGAACGCGGGCGAGTGGTTGGGCTGGATCAGGTGGCAGAGTTCGTGCACCAGCACGTACTCGAACGCTTCCGGGCGCCCCAGCACCAGCGCAAGGTCCAGCGCCATGCTGCCGTCGGGGGCCAGCGAGCCCCATTGCGAGGACATCACCTTCAGCCGCAGGCGGCTCGGCGCGCGCGGCAGGGTGGGCAGGTACTTCGGCAGCCAGCGGCCGACATCGGCACGGGTCTGGGCTTCGTAGAATTCGCGCAGCAGGCGGCGCAGGGTGGCATCGCCGCCACGGCTCGGCCATTGCACGCAGGCGCCGTGCGCGTCGATCTCCAGGCGCGCATAGCGGCCTTCCTGCCAACGCAGCGGCAACAGTTCACCGCGCAACGGCAGCACACCGGCTTCGCCCGGCTGCAGCGGCGCCGGCAGGCCGTGGCCCTGGTACTGGCGCAGCTGCAGCGCCAACCAGTCGCGGTGCTGTTCCAGGAATCGCTCGCCCATCACCAGGCTGGCGCGCGGCGGCAGGGTCAAGCGTGCGCCACGCTCGTCCACGCTCAGCTTGATCCGGCGTGCGCGCGGATCGCGCACGCGCAGCACCTCGATCTCGGCATCCTCCAGGCGCAGGCGGACGGTGTCACGCTGCACGGTGGCGGGCGGAGCGGGTGAGATCAGGCGGCGCAACAGGCGGCTCATGGCGCCAGCATAGCGCCGCTTCGGGCCGCTGGATGACCGGCGGCCCACGCAGTGCCTGTTCAGTCAGCCTTGCTGAGCTTGAAGGCTTCTTCCAGCAACAGGAACAGGCGGCGGATCTCGGCGCTCTGCAGGGCGAAGCGGGCGTCGAACTCGGCGCGGCGGCCGTCTTCGTCGGCGTGCTCCAGCTGGTCCAGGGCACCGTCGAGGAACTTCAGCTTGCGCACGATCAGGTCGTCGCCGATCACGAACGACAGGTTGTCTTCGAAGATCAGCGCCAGCTTGGTCACCTGCTTGCCGGCGTCCAGGTGCTTGTCGATCTCGTCGCAGCGCAGCTCCTGGTGCTGGCACTTGACCACCGCGCCGCCCTCCACCGGGTCCTTCATCTCGCACTCTTCGCCCAGGCTCAGCCCGGTCGGCAGCGGCTCGCCGGCAATCCAGCCGGTCAGGATCGAGCGCGGCGCGACTTCGGCATTCAGCGGCATCGCCGGGAAGCTGCCGAGCAGGCCGCGGATGTCGGACATGAAGTATTCGCCGGTCTTGCGGCTGGAGGTATCCACCGCGACATAACCGTGCTGCAGGTCGATGAAGGCGTCATTGCGCGAAGACTTCACAAAGGCGCGCGGCAGCAGCTCATGCAGCAGGTCGTCCTTCATGCGCTTGCGCTCGCGCCCGCCCGGGCGACGGCCTTCCTTTTCCTCGATCTCCTCCAGCTTGCGCTCGAGCAGGTCGTTGACCACCGCCGCCGGCAGGATCTTGTCCTCACCGCCCACGGTCAGCCACAGGTGCTCGGCGATGCGGTGGGAGAGCAGTTCCTTCTCCTCGCGGCCGAACGGCGAGATGAAGCCGCGCGAATTCATTTCCAGCGCGCCGACCGGCTTCAGCAGGGCGTGCGGCAGCAGGGTGTCGACTTCGGAAAAATCGGTGGCGGTCGGGAAACGGAAGAACGTCAGGTTGCGAAAGAACATGGAATTCCGGATGGCAAAGAGGAAGGGCGACCGACCTTAAATGGCGGGCGTCTCGGGATCTGCGTCGGCGTCGGCCGGGGAGCCGGCCAGCCAGGCATGGGCGTCGGGCAGCGGCGCGTCGTCGCGACGGCCCAGCGCCATGAAGTCGAACAGGGTGGTATCGGCCAGCTGCGAGGGCCGCACTTCGCCCATGGCACGCGCGATCTGCTCGATGCGGCCCGGGTGGTCCTTCTCCCACTGCCGGAGCATCAGGCCGACCTGGCGGCGCTGCAGGTTCTCCTGGCTGCCGCACAGGTTGCAGGGAATGATCGGGAACTGGCGTGCCTGCGCGTACTCGACGATGTCGCTCTCGCGCACGTACGCCAGCGGCCGGATCACCACGTGCCTGCCGTCATCGCTGCGCAGCTTCGGCGGCATGCCCGACAGCTTGGCGTGGTGGAACAGGTTCATGAAGAACGTGGCCACCATGTCGTCGCGGTGATGGCCCAGCGCGATCTTGGTGAAACCGTGCGTCTCGGCATAGTTGTACAGCGCGCCACGACGCAGGCGCGAGCACAGCGAACACATGGTCTTGCCTTCCGGAATGACCCGGCTGACCACCGAATAGGTGTCCTGCTCGATGATGTGGTACGGCACGCCCAGCCCGGCGAGGTACTCGGGCAGGATGTGCTCGGGGAAGTCCGGCTGCTTCTGGTCCAGGTTCACCGCCACCAGCTCGAACGGCACCGGCGCCTTCTTCTGCAGCTGCAGCAGCACGTCCAGCAGGGTGTAGCTGTCCTTGCCACCGGACAGGCAGACCATGACCTTGTCACCGGCCTCGATCATGCCGAAGTCGGCAATCGCCTCGCCCACCTGGCGGCGCAGGCGCTTGGCCAGCTTGTGCTGCTCGCGCTCGGCCACGCGCGGATCGCGGGCGGCGCGGGGCGGGGGATCGGGAAGGGAGATCACGGCACTCATGGTCTCCATTCTAACGGCTCGGAGCCGCCGCGGCCGGGCCGAGGGGCTCCCCTCTCCCGGCAGTCATCATCGCTGTGTATGCTCGGAGGCTGTGGACACCTACAGCCCCGCCGAGATCGTCGAGCACCTCGCCGCCCTGCGCGCCGAGCACCGCCTGCTGGATGAACAGATCACCCGCATGGCCGCCAACGGCGAGGACGAGCTGGAGTCCAAGCGCCTGAAGCGTCGCAAGCTGCAGCTGAAGGACTGCATCGCCCGGCTGGAAAGCCTGCAGATTCCCGACGAGCCGGCCTGACGCCGGGTTCGGATGGGGGCCAACCTTGGTTGGCCTACTGCTTTGGTGGGGGCCAACCTTGGTTGGCATGCCGTTCGCCGGGCAACCCTCGGCCCTGCCGTCAATCCTGCGGCGCAGCCTCGTCCGGGCGTGCCGCTTCCGGGCTGACCCGCTCGATGGTGTGGCGCAGCTCGCGGCCGAGGATGAACTTGGCATCCTTGGCCCAGGCATCCAGGCGTTCGTCGAACAGCAGCTTGCTGTTCTCGTCCGGCCACACCAGCCGCAGTTCGCGCAGCTTCTGGATGAAGCCGCGGAACAGGGACTTGTCGAAGAACTCCGGTGCCGCCGGTGCATACAGCAGGCTCAGGCGCTGCGCCGCCTGCTGGCACAGGCTTTCCAGCTCGGCCGCGCCGAGCACGCCGGGGCCGTTCTTCACCAGCACAGAAATGGCGATGTAGTAGCGCTCGAACGCCTGCTGCAGCGAATGGCCGATCGCACGCAGGCGGAACACTTCGTCGGTCTGCCCGGTGTTGCGCGCCAGGATGCCGCCGTCGTCATCGTTGACGTTCTGCAGCAGGCCTTCGCGCACGAACACATCGATGGTCCGGTCGATACGCTGGGCGAACTCGTCCTCGCTCCACGGCAGGAACAGTTCGGCCTGCAGGAACGGGTACACCGTGCGGCCCAGCTGGACCAGGCCGGTACGGCTCATGCGGCGGTTGTTCTGGAAGCAGCAGGCCACCCACGAGGAGGCGGTGAACAGGTGCACCACGTTGTTGCGGAAGTAGCTCAGCAGCACCGCGGTATCGCCGCTGACGCTGAGCACATCGCCCAGTGGGTGCTTGATGCGGGTGAGGACGTTGATTTCCTCGGCGTGGGCGATGATCCGCTCCGGCGAGTGCGGAGTGACCGTCACCCGGTCCGAATACGGCATCTCGACCAGCAGGGTCTTGCACAGCTCGATCTGCGCGATCAGGTCGGCCTCGCCCATCGCATGCTTGGGCGTGGACAACAGGGCCAGCGCCAGCAGGTTGATCGGGTTGACGTCGGCGGCGCCGTTGATGCGCACCTGGATGCGTTCGGCCAGCGTGTCCACCGTGGTCGACAGCCAGGCCGGCTTCTCGTCCTCGGAGACCGCTTCCCCCTTCCACTCCGGCGCCTTCTCGGCCAGCACATCGTTCAGCGCGATCGGCTCGCCGAAGTTCACTACCACCTGGCCGTAGTTCTGCTTGAGCACCTTGGGGATGCCCCACAGCAGCGACCAGATCGATTCCTTTTCCTTCGGCCGGCCGGACAGTTCGTCCAGGTAGCTGCCGCCTTCCATCAGTTTCTCGTAACCGATGTAGATGGGCTGGAACAGCACCGGCTTGCGCGGCTGGCGCAGGAACGCGCGCAGCGTCATCGAGATCATGCCGCCCTTGGGCTGCAGCAGGCGGCCGGTACGCGAGCGGCCACCTTCGACGAAGTACTCCAGCGAATAGCCGCCAGCCACCAGCTGTGCAACGTATTCACTCAGCACCGCCGAGTACAGCGCGTTGCCGCGGATCGAGCGGCGGATGAAGAACGCGCCACCCTTGCGCAGCAGGGTGCCGACCACCGGCAGGTTCAGGTTGATGCCGGCCACGATGTGCGGCGGCACGATGCCGCGGTCGTACAGCAGGTAGGACAGCAGCAGGTAGTCCATGTGGCTGCGGTGGCTGGGCACGTACACCACTTCATGGCCCGGCGCAGCCGCCTTGAACTTGTCCAGGTGATGCACCAGCACACCGGCATAGATGCGGTTCCACACGTGGCTGAGCATGAAGCTGGCCGAGCGCACCACCGGGCTGGAATAGTCCGCGGCGATTTCCCAGGCGTAGGCATGTGCCTTCTTCCAGGCATCGGCCGGCTTCGAATTGTCGCGCTTGGCCTGTGCGGCGATCGCCTCGCGCACCGGTTCGGCTGCCAGCACCTGGTCGACCAGCAGGCGCCGGGTCGACAGGTCGGGGCCGATCACCGATTCACGGATGCGGCGGAAATGGGTGCGCAGCACGCGCTGCAGCTTGCGCACCGTGCGCTCCGGCTCCAGGCCTTCGTCCACGGTGCTGCGCAGCGAGATCGGCGGGGCGAAGCGGACGATGGTGCTGCGGCCGTTGAGCAGCACCGCCAGCAGGCGGCGGAAGCGGCCGACCAGTGCCCAGTTTTCCGAGAACAGCACGGCGAACCAGCCGCTCTGCTTGTCTGGCGCGCGGCCGACGAAGATCGACACCGGCACCAGGTGCACGTCCAGGTCATCGCGCACGCGATGTGCCTGCAGCACCTTGGCCAGCGAATCGGAGTGGGTCTTGGCGCCACGCTGCTCGGGGATCAGCGAATTGCTGGAGCTGCGTCGCGACAGCGCCAGGTAGGCGCGCTTGCGGCCGGTCGGGTCACCGGCCAGCGGCACCAGCGGCGACGGCAGCCCGGCCTGGCGGCAGGCCTTGTCCAGGATCAGCGCGTTGGACAGGCCATAGTCTTCCAGCACGTACATGACCGGGCGGCCATCGTTGTACTGGCCAGGGTCTTCCGGTTCGATCTTCAGCGACAGCCACGGCTCCACCAGGCGGCCCAGCAGGCGCGCCCACAGCGGGCGGCGGCCGGCCGAACGCGCGTGCGCCGGCGGCGGTACCGGGTTCGGGCCGGTACCGGTCGAGGGGGACGCCGGCACCGTATCGGCGGGCGTCGACGGAGATTCTTCGCCGGGGAACGGCAGCGGGTTCTGTTTCGACATCGGCGCCATTATGGCTTAGGCGGTGGCGTTGCCGCTTCCCCGCCCTCGGCGGGGACTTCGGCCGGGGCCGGCGCTGCGTCGGCACGGGCCGCATCGGCCTTGCGCAACAGCGCGTCGGTGTCGGCCAGGGTGCGGGTCAGGTACCAGTGGCCCTCGCGCCGGCTCAGTGGCAGCTGCAGGCTCATCTCGCGGCCTGCCAGGTCGTAGTGCAGGCGCACCAGCGCGTTGTCACCTTCCACCGACAGCAGTTCCCCACGCACGCTGCGCAGGGCTTCGTCCACGCCCAGCCCGTAGCTGCCCAGCACGGCCTTGAGGGTATGGATGAACGGTGCCAGCTGCTGCAGGCTGCCTTCCATGCCCGCGGCCTGCAGGCCGGCCTCGTCATCGAAGCCGACCTTGCCGGCAGCGCCGACCAGCGCGGCGATGGTGCTGCGCGCACGGGCGCGGTCGCTGATCGGTGCGCCCTGCGCCCAGGCCGCGAGGGTCTCGACCAGGGCAATGTAATGCGCCTGCTGGCCGGGGGTGTAGCCCTTCTGGTGGCGCAGGTACTGCACGCCGAAGTTGCCCATCGACTGTGCGGCCTGGCGCACCGCACCGGCCTGGCCGGCCAGCTGGCGGTCGAAGCTGCGCTGCAGCTCGGTGCTGGCATTGGGCTTGCGCAGGGCGGCCAGCATCGGCAGCAGCTGGTCGCCCAGTGGCAGCTCGGTCAGCGGCCACTGGCTGTGGCCCTCGGCCCAGGCCTGCTGCAGGCGCTGGTACTGGCTGGGCGGTACCGACAGCCTGGCGTAACCGACCAGATCGTCTTCGGCCAGGCGCAACGCCATCGCCTGTACCGCAGCCACCGGCTCGGCCGCTGGCTTGGCCGGGTCGTTGCCAGACTCGCGGCACGCCGCCACGGCCAGCAGCAGCATGGCCGCCAGCCCCCATCCACGCGCAGACCTTCCTCGCACCGCCACGCTCATGCATTCGGACTCCCCGGACCGGTCCGCATCTTGCGGCCTGCGACGTGACAGCGGCAAGCCGGGCCGTCACGGTTTCCACAGCCGAGGATGCAAATCGCTGAAAAGCATAAAAAAAGAGCCGGGATCACAGGGATCACAGGCTCTTCAAGCCGGCACGGGGCCGGAGGACAGTGTTGTGGCACATGTCCGGTCCAAGGACCGGATGGCGGCGATCCTACGCTGCCCGGAAAGTTAAGGCAACACTTCACGTAATGCGATATATGTATTTGATTTTATTGAATCAATCGCGCTGCCAGACGGCCTCAATGAAATCTACGGCGTGTTTTTCGGCGATTCGGGCATAAACGCCGGGATAGCCGGCCAGCGCGCAGCCTTCGCCCCAGCTGACCACGCCGAACTGGGTCCAGCCCTCGCGCAGTCGCAGCAGCAGCGGCCCGCCGGAATCACCCTGGCAGCTGTCGATGCCCTCGCGGCCGGCACAGATCACCTTGCCGCTCGACAGCTCACCTCCGTAGGCCTGCTGGCATTCGTTGAACGGCACGAACGGCACCTGCACCGTCTGCAGCTGGGTGGGATAGACCCGGCCATCGCCGATGTCGGTGTCACCCCAGCCGATCACGGTGAACTCGCGGCCCGGCTTGAGATAGCTCGCATCGGGCCGCAGCCGCAGGGCGACCGGCTGCGCATCGGCCAGCGGCGCGCTGAGCTGGATCAGGGCGACGTCATGCTCCAGTGAGTTGCCGCTGTTGAAGGCCGGATGGATGTGGATTGCCTTGACGTTGGAGGCACGCGACGCGGCCTCGGTGGAGAGCGTGGCCTCGCCGGCCAGCACCGCCAGGCCGGTCGGATTCTCGCCCTGCAGGCAATGCGCGGCGGTCAGTACCCACGACGGTGAAATGAGCGTGCCGCCGCAGAAATGGCGGTCATGGTCCGAGTCGCCGTCGAAGACGCCCTGGATGCTGACCATGAACGGGTACTCGCCCGGTTGGGCGGCTTCGCCGCCGATGATGCGCGGTGCCTCGCGCACCTGCGGTGCGGCGATCGCAGGTGTGGCAGACGCGGCCAACAGCAGGCCGATGAACAAAGAGGTGCTGCGATACATGATCCCTGTACTCCTCTATCGATGGTTGGAACCGGCACGGCCGCGGTCCGTGCCGGTGCATCGATTGGGAAGCAGTGATGGCGTTCACAGGGCGAACGCGCGCACAGTTTCCACGCCATGCGCTGTCTGCGTCAGTGGTGGCCGCACAAATGCGAACGCCATCGCGCACGGGTCGCGATGGCGTTCATAGTGCCGGCGTGACCGGCGTTCTCCACTGCCTCAGCGCGCAGCCAGAGCCGACGCGATTTCCTGCTGGATCGCCCGCGCCGCCGCCTGCGGATCGGTGGCCAGGCGGATCGGACGGCCGACCACGATCGCATCGGCGCCATCGGCAAAGGCCTGGGCCACGCCGACCGTGCGCTTCTGGTCATCGCCGACCGGGCCGCCGGGGCGGATGCCCGGGCAGACGATCGAGAATCCAGCGCCGGTGGCGGCACGGATCGGGGCCGCTTCCTGGCCCGACGCGATCACGCCATCGATGCCCGCCGCCTGGGCGGCCAGCGCGCGCTCGACCACCACGTCCACCGGCTCGCGGTCGATGCCCATCTGCGCCAGGTCCGGGCGGCCCATCGAAGTCAGCACGGTCACCGCCAGCAGGCGCATGTCGCTGCTGTTGGCGGCCGCGCAGGCCTCCATCATCGCTGGATGCCAGCCGTGGATGGTGGCGTAGCTGACCGGCCACTGCGACAACCGCTTGATCACCGCCGCGGCGGTGGCCGGGATGTCGAAGAACTTCAGGTCGACGAACACCCGCTTGTCGCGCCGGGCCAGTTCGTCGAGCACCTGGAAGTACTCGCCGGAGGCGAGCAGTTCCATGCCGATCTTGTAGAACGCCACGCTGTCGCCGAGGCGATCGACCCACTCCAGTGCCTGCACGCGGTCGGGCACGTCCAGCGCGAAGATCAGGCGCTCGTCATCGCGCAGCGGCAGTGGCGCGCGGCTCACGGTGCGTAGTCCAGGGCGGCGCGCTTGGCGTCGTGGCGGGCCTGCCGCGACTGGCTGTAGTCATTGTTGAACTGCGCCGGCTCGAAGCCGCCGTAGGTCGGGTTCGGCAGCATCCACCAACGCTCGCCGAACCAGTCGTGGTACTGCTGCAGCAGCGCGTCACGGCCGTCGTTGGTGTTGGCGGTCACTTCCACGAAGTCGCCCAGCTGGTCGCCGAACTGCATCAGCACGCGGTACTGCTGCCCGGCCAGGCGGCGGCGGCAGTTCTTCTCGCTGCCGTTCTGCTCGCAGCCCGGCACCACGGTGCCCAGGCCGAGGAACACGCTGTCGTCGGCCACCGGCAGGCCCTGCTCGCGCAGGTTGGCCAGGGTGGCGTCCTTCAGGTGCACGGCGCGGTTGGAGATGTACAGCAGGGTCACGCCCCTGGCGTTGGCGGCCTTGGCGAAATCAACCACGCCGGGGATGGCCTTGGCCTTCTTCTCGGCCACCCACTGGTCCCAGGTCAGCTCGTCGTATTCCTTGCCATCGCGCACCAGGCGCGCCTGGTAGGGCGAGTTGTCCAGCACGGTTTCATCCACGTCCAGCACCACGGCCGGCTTCAGGCCCTTGGCCTCGTTGCCGCGCTCCTCCGGCACCAGTGCGTCCCAGTGGGCTTCCTTCAGCGCCGCGTCCAGGTGGTCGGCGGCGGCACGGTAGGTCTGCTCGGTGATCGCCTTGTACTCCTGCGCGCGCTGCATCCACAGCACCGCGTTGAGGTTGTCGTTGGCGGTGGCATCGAGCGTGCCATCGGCCTTGGCGGCGGCGGCCGGGGCCTCCGGGGCAGCGGCTTCGGCGGCAGGCGCATCCACGCGCTTGCAGGCAGACAGGCCCAGCGCCGCAGTGGCGAGCAGGGTCAGGGACAGGGAAACGGGACGACGCATGGGTTCACCGGCAATCAGATATACCGGCGCATTTTACCGGCAAAGCCGCCGCCGGGACGGCTATGCTTGGCGGTTGACCCGTTGCCCTTCCGGAGGCCGCCATGACCGATTCCGCCCAGACCCCCGACGTCCCCCTGCTCGACGCCGTGCAGGCCCGCCTGCTGGGCTGCCTGGTGGAGAAGGAGGCGACCACCCCGGACACCTACCCGCTGACGGTCAACGCCGCCCAGTCGGCGGCCAACCAGAAGACCGCGCGCGAGCCGGTGATGAACGTGGACGCCGGCAGCGTGCAGCACGCGCTGCGCCAGCTGGAGGCATTGGGCCTGGCCCGCCAGCACTTCTCCTCGCGCGCGGACCGCTACGAGCACCGCCTGCAGGCCGCACTGGACCTGACCCGGCAGCAGACCGTGCTGCTGGCGCTGCTGCTGCTGCGCGGGCCGCAGACCCTGGGCGAGCTGGTCTCGCGCAGCGAGCGCCTGCACCGTTTCGTCGACACCGACGAAGCCCGACACGCCATCGAGCGCCTGCAGCAGCGCGCGCTGCTGGTGGTGCTGCCGCGTGCCAGTGGCCAGCGCGAAGACCGCTACATGCACCTGCTGTGTGGCGAAGTGGACGGCGCAGCGCTGGCGGCGAAGTTCGCCAGCAGCGGCGGTGGCAGCGACGCAGCCGATCCGGGCCTGGCCGAGCGCGTGGCACAGCTGGAAGCGGCCGTGGCCGAACTGCAGGCGCAGCTGGCCGAACTGCGCGGCTGAAGCTGTGCCCGGGAGTGCCGACCGCTGGCCGGCAACCCTGGTTCACCGTGATGCCGGCCAGCGGCCGGCACTACCGGATGTCCTGCCGATGCGGTGCCGACCCACGGTCGGCACCCACCACGATCAAACCTCGGCCGCGCCCGGCGTGGCATACAGCCGGCTCGGGCTGTCCACGCCCGGCAGCTGGATCACCCCGCGTTCCTGCATGCCCAGGCCCAGCAGGATCTTCCCGGAAACCACGTTGTCCAGGTCGGTGATGCCGTACAGATCCACGATGCCCAGCTCCGCACGTGCATGCGCGAACACCGCCCGCGCCGCCTCCCCGGCATAGCCCTGCCCCGTGAACTCCGACAGCACGGCATAGCCGATATCCGGCCGCGGCAGGCCATCGCGCCGCACCAGCCCGGCATTGCCCAGCCAGGCACCATCGGCCAGCCGCTCGATGGCGTACATGCCGAACCCGTTCAACGCATAGCTGTGCAGCACGCGCAGCGCAATGTACTCGCGCGCCTGCGCTTCGCTGCGCACATTGCGGTCACCGATGAAGCGCACGAAGCCCGGATCATTCAACAGCGCCAGCATCGGCGCCGCATCCCGGTCGGGCTCGATCGCACGCAGACGCAGGCGTTCACTTTCGATGGGATGCACGCGCAGTCCTCCAGCCGAAACCCCGATTCTGCCTCAACGCCCGGCTGTTGCCGTGGCCTTTGATCTTCTTTTTTCTTTTCCGTGGCTGGCGCGCACGGAACCTGTCCAGGGCCGGGTAGATGGGTTGCGCAGGGGCGTGAGCCGCATGGATGCGGCGACCGAGCTTACAGGGACGTACTTGCAGCGTCCCCTGCGCAGCCCATCTACCCGTCCAACCACAGATGTAATGCGAACGGCGCCAACCACGAGGGGCTGCGCCGTTCGCCGATCAATCGAACAACGCCTCGATCGCCGCCAACCCCGCACTCGCCCGCTCCTTCTTCCGCGCCGCGTCGGCCACCGGATCCGCACCATCGCGCTGGATCTCCTCGGCCGGAATCTCCTCGAAGAACCGGCTCGGTTTCAGCCGCACGTGCTCGCCGAACTTGCGCGTCAGCTTGCTGTAGCTCATCCACAGCTGGATCTTGGCCCGGGTGATGCCCACGTACAGCAGGCGTCGTTCTTCCTGCAGGTTGCCCTCGTCCAGGCTGACCTGGTGCGGCAGCACGCCGTCCTCGCAGCCGACGATGAAGACATAGGGGAACTCCAGGCCCTTGGAAGCATGCATGGTCATCATCCGCACCTGGTTGCCGCCCTCGTCCTTGTCGCTGCGCGACAGCAGCGCCAGCTGGCCGGCCAGGTCGGCGGCGGTGGCACCGCGCGGGCCGCCCTCGAACCACTGCGCCAGTTCCTCGATGTTGTTGGCGCGGCGCTGGTAGCTGGCCTCCTCCTTGGCCTGCTGGCGCAGCTCGCTGAGCAGGCCGGATTCCTTGGCGACCTTGCGGATCATGTCGCCGGAGGTGACCTGCCGGGTCTGCGCACGCAGGTCGCGCAGGATGTCGGTGAAGCGGGCCAGGCTGTTGGCCGCGCGCGGCGGCAGCTGCTGCAGGGCACCGATCGCCTCGGCGGCCTGCGCCATCGGCATGTCCTTTTCCTGTGCCAGTTCAGCCAGCTTGGCCAGCGTGCCGGCGCCGACGTCGCGCTTGGGCGACTGCACCGCGCGCATGAACGCGGTGTCGTCGTCCGGGTTCACCAGCAGGCGCAGCCAGGCCAGCGTGTCCTTCACTTCCTGGCGTTCCAGGAACATGGTGCCGCCGGTCAGGTGGTACGGAATGCGCAGCAGCTGCATCGCCTTTTCCAGCGGACGCGACTGGAAGTTGCCGCGGAACAGGATGCAGAAATCGCTCCACGGCACATTGCGCGACTGCGCCACGAAGGCGATCTCGGCCGCGACCTTTTCGGCTTCGTGTTCGCTGTTGCGGCATTCCCACACGCGGATGCGCTCGCCGTCGGCCTGGTCGCTCCACAGCTTCTTCAGGTGCTCGTGCGGGTTGTTGGCGATCAGCGCGTTGGCTGCGCGCAGCACGCGGTTGGAGCAGCGGTAGTTCTGCTCCAGCTTGATGATCTCCAGCGCGGGGTAATCGCGCCCCATCTGCTGCAGGTTCTCCGGGTTGGCGCCGCGCCAGGCATAGATCGACTGGTCATCGTCACCCACGCAGGTGAAATTGCCCTTGTCGCCGGCCAGCTGCTTGAGCAGGCGGTACTGCGCGTCGTTGGTGTCCTGGCATTCGTCCACCAGCAGGTAGCCGATGCGCTCGCGCCAGGCCAGCGCGATCTCCGGGTTCTCTTCCAGGATCTGCACCGGCAAGCGGATCAGGTCGTCGAAGTCGACCGCATTGAACGCGGTCAGGCGCAGCTGGTAGCGCTCGTAGACGCTGGCAGCTTCCTTCTCGCGGTTGCTGCGTGCGGCGGCCATCGCCTGCTCGGGCGACAGGCCGGCATTCTTCGCGCGCGACACCAGGTTCTTCATGTCCTCGATGTCGTCGGGCTTGGCGCCGTACATCAGATCCTTGATCTGTGCCGCCGCATCGTCGGCATCGAAGATCGAGAAGCCGCGCTTCAGGCCCACCGCAGCGTGCTCGATCTGCAGGAACTTCAGGCCCAGCGCATGGAAGGTACAGATCGTCACCTCGTCGGCATCCTGCTCGCGCAGGCGCTTGGCCACGCGCTCGCGCATTTCCTTGGCCGACTTGTTGGTGAAGGTGATCGCCGCGATGCGCCGGGCCGGGTAGCGGCCACAGCCGATCAGGTGGGCGATCTTTTCCACGATCACGCGGGTCTTGCCGCTGCCCGCACCGGCGAGCACCAGCAACGGACCTTCGATGTGCAGGACGGCGGCGGCTTGGGGGGGATTGAGACCGTGCATGGGATGGGGATTGTAGCGGGGCCGGGTGACGACCACAGCCGGCCGCCGGTGGGGTTGCTGAACGGCTTCGGCGGACTGGGGCTGCGGCGTACAATCCGTCGATGGCCAAGCTCTACTTCTACTATTCGGCGATGAACGCCGGCAAGACCACCACCCTGCTGCAGAGCGCACACAACTATCGCGAGCGCGGCATGCGGGTGGCGATCCTGACTCCGCGCCTGGACGATCGCGCCGGCGCCGGCGTGGTCGCTTCGCGCATCGGCCTGCGCGCCGATGGCATGGCCTTCGACCGCGATACCGACCTGCAGCGCTGGGTCGAGCAGGATCTGGCAGCGAACGGACCGATGGGCTGCGTGCTGGTGGACGAGGCGCAGTTCCTGACCCGCGCCCAGGTCTGGCAGCTCAGCGAAGTGGTCGACCAGCTGCGCATTCCGGTGCTGTGCTACGGCCTGCGCACCGATTTCCGCGGCGAGCTGTTCGAAGGCAGCCAGTACCTGCTGGCCTGGGCCGACGAGATGCAGGAGATCAAGACCATCTGCCACAGCGGCAAGAAGGCGACGATGACCGTGCGCGTGGACGAGCATGGCCACGCGGTACAGGATGGCCCGCAGGTGGAGATCGGCGGCAATGACCGCTACGTGTCGGTCAGCCGCGCCGAATTCAAGAAGATCACCCGCGGTGAAGGACGGATCGATCCGGCGCAGGCGCCGCTGCCGTTGTAACACCAGCCGGAACATCCCGGCCCATGACCACCGGCGGTTTACAGGCTCCCGCCGGCTGCCTAGGCTGGGGCCGATCAGCTGTCGAACAGGACGTCCGCCATGCGCCGCACCCTGCTTTTGCTTGCCCTGTTGTCTGCCCACCTGCCCGCCCTGGCAGCCGAGCGTCCCGCTTCTCCGGAAGAGGACGCGACGCTGATCAATGCTGGCTTCCTCGACAGCCACCCGGACATCATGTACCGGCAATGGGGCGTCGGCGCGCTGCATCGCAATGACGTCAAGGCCGCCATGGATCATTTCCGCCGGGCCGCGCGCTATGCCGACAAGCCCGCCCAGGGCTACCTTGGCGAAATGTACTGGTTCGGGGTCGACCAGCCACGCGACCCGGTGATGGCATTCGCCTGGATGGATGTGGCCGCAGAACGCGGCTATCCGTTGTTCGCCGAACTGCGCGACGAGTACTGGGCAACCCTGCCACTGGAACAGCACCAGGCGGCACGTGCGCAGGCGCAGGCGCTGCGCGCAGAGTACGGCGATGCCGTGGCACGGCCACGCATGGCGGACGTTCTCAGGAAGGGTCGCCGGGAAATGACCGGCAGCCGCACCGGCTCGATGAGCAACAACGTCGATGTCGTCTTCATGGACGGCGGCATCAGCCGAACCATCAAGGCCGACCGCCTGTACGACCCGAAGTACTGGGACCCCAAGCAGTACGAACGCTGGCAGGACGAGACCTGGATGAAGATCCGCCGCGGCACGGTGCAGGTGGGCGTGCCGACCCAGAGCACCGCCACCGAGGCCAAGCCCTGAACGGGACGGGCCGGTGGCTGGCCGGCCCGTCACCGCTCAGTACAGCGTGCGCTCCGGCGCTCCGGCCGGCGGCGGGGTGTACTGGTACAGCCAGGTCTCGGTGAGGGTCTTGCCGCCACTGCGCAGGAACAGGCGGATGTCGATCTGCTCGGTGCTGCCTTCCGGCGGCACCAGGTCGAACATCGCGCGGTAGCCGTTGATCTCGCGCAGCGGCCGTGCCGACACGATCTCGACCCGGCCGCGGCTGGCTTCCACCACCGCTTCAACCTCGGCCTTGTCGATCAGCGAGGCCAGCTCGCCACCTTCGAAGTCCACCGCGAAACGCCAGCTGAAATACTCGCGCTTCTTGCCGACCACGCCGCCCAGGCCGGTACGGCTGGCGACGCAGTGCGCCAGCGGCGGCCGTGCCGGCGGTTCGGCGCCCCAGTACAGGCGGTAGCCGACCAGCAGTTCCTGGCCCGGCTGCGGCTTTTCCTTCGGGTTCCAGAACGCCACGATGTTGTCGAAGGTCTCGTCCACGGTGGGAATCTCCACCAGCTGCACCGAGCCTTCGCCCCACTCGCCCTTCGGCTCCACCCACAGGCACGGGCGCTTCTCGTAGAACACGCCATCGTCCTGGTAGTGGTCGAAGTTGCGGTCGCGCTGCAGCAGGCCGAAGCCGCGCGGGTTGCGGTCCACGAACATGTTGAAACGCAGGTTGCGCGGGTTCAGCAGCGGCCGCCAGATCCACTCACCGGCACCGGTCCACAGCGACAGGCCGTCGGTATCGTGGATTTCCGGGCGCCAGTCCCAGCCCATGCGGCGGTCGTTCTCGCCCACCTGGTACATGCTGGTGCACGGTGCGATGCCCAGCCGCTCGATCGTCTTGCGCGGGTATAGCGCGCTGTCGATGTCCATCAGCAGCACGTCACCATTGGTGATCGCGAAGCGATAGGCGCCGGCCACGCTGGGCGAATCCAGCAGGCCATAGACCACGATGGTCTCCGAATCAGCCGACGGCTGTTCCAGGTAGTAGGCGATGAAATCCGGGAATTCCTCCGGCTTGCCCATGCCGGTGTCGATCGCCAGGCCACGCGCGGACTGGCCATACTGGCCCTCCTTGCCCACCGCGCGGAAGTAGCTGGCGCCGAGGAACGCGGCGAAGTCGCGGTCGGTGTCCTTGCGTGTGTTGAGGCGGAACCCGGCGAAGCCGAGGTCGGCCGGCAGTTCGCCATCCTTGATGCCGCTCTTTCCGTAGTTGAACGCCGCGCCGTCATAGGCCAGCTCCTGCGCCTTGCCGTCGACCACATCGAACATGCGTACCGGCGAGTGGAAGTACAGGCCCAGATGGAAGAACTTGGCCTGGAACCTGCCCGGCTGGTCCGCCCACAGGGCGTGGTCCTGGCGGTAGCCGATCGACTGGTACTGGTCCCAGTCCAGGCCTTCCAGGCGGCCCGGCAGCACCCGCTTGTGGCTCTTGTAGGGCGCCTGTGCCAGCGCGCGTGCCTGGCCCTTCAGGGTGGCAAAGTCGAACGGCTGCGGCTGGCCAAGACGGCGCAGGCCCATCTGGCCGCTCTTGCTGGCCGCGCATGCGGGCAGGGACGGCAGGCCGAATGCAGCCAGGGCGAGGGAGGCATTGCGGATGAAGTCGCGTCGTTGCATGCAGGCGCGTCAGGCACAGAAGGAAGGTCGGCCATCATAGGCAGACAAACGTTAACGGGCAGCGGAGACGCACCCTGCCCGTTCAGCTGCCGCTGGCCGCCTGCTCAGCGCTGGCAGTGGCTGCACCAGACGCTGGCACGCTGGCCGATGGTGGCGTGCTTCAGCGCGCGGCCACAGTTCGGGCAGGGCAGCCCATCACGGCCGTACACCAGCAGCTCCTGCTCGAAGTAGCCCGGTGCGCCGTCGGGGCTGATGAAATCGCGCAGGGTGGTACCGCCACGGGTGATCGCATATCCCAGGATCTCCTTCACTGCGTCGGCCAGCCGCTGGTAGCGCTCGCGCGAGATCTTTCCCGCCTCGCGCAGCGGACTGATGCCGGCCTTGAACAGGCTCTCGGCGGCGTAGATGTTGCCCACGCCCACCACCACCGCCTGGTCCATCAGGAAGGTCTTCACCGGCGCGCTGCGGCCACGGCTGCGGTCGAACAGGTAATCGCCATCGAAGGCGTCGTCCAGCGGCTCCGGGCCCAGGCCCTGCAACAGCGGGTGGGTCTCCCCGGCCGGCTGCCAGAGCAGGCTGCCGAAGCGACGCGGATCGTTGAAGCGCAGCAGGCGGCCGTTGTCGAGGCTGATGTCGACGTGGTCGTGGGCACGCAGCGGGGTATCGCCAGGCAACACGCGCAGGCTGCCGGACATGCCCAGGTGCAGCACCGCGCTGCCGATGGCGGTGTCCAGCAGCAGGTACTTGGCGCGCCGGCGGATATCCTCGATGCGCTGCCCCGGCAGCAGCTCGGCCACTTCCGGCGGAATCGGCCAGCGCAGGTCGGCGCGGCGCAGGATCACCCCATGCACGCGGCGCCCCTGCAGGTGCGGCGCCAGGCCGCGACGGGTGGTTTCGACTTCGGGCAGTTCAGGCATGCGGCAATTCTACGCCTCAGCGGCGGGCACGGCCGGGCGCCGGCAGGCGTGCTCAGCGCGGCGGCGCGGCCAGCTCGCGCGCATCCAGGAACCCGTCGCCGTTGGCATCCTGCGTGTGGAAGCGCTGCACGATCACCTGCCGTTGCTGCACGCGGCTGATCGCCCTGCCCTTGCCACCGGGCAGCTCATCGGCGCTCAGCACGCCATCGCCATTGCGGTCCATGCGGTCGAAGGCGTACAGCATCCACTGCACGTACTCGGCCTCACTGACCTTGCCGTCGCCATCGCTGTCCATCCGCTGCAGGTAGCTGGCGGTATCGGTAACCTGGGCCAGCACAGCACCGGGCAGCAGGGCAGCCAGCAGCACCCCGAGCCCTGCCCTCACGCGCCCACCAGGCTGTAGCCCTTCAGCCGCGCGGCGTAGGCCTGCAACGCCGCGATGCCGCTTTCCTCGGCCTCGCGGCACCAGGCCTGCAGCTGGTGCAGGCGCTCGGCGGCATCGTGGCCGCGGGCTTCCAGCAGCGCGGCCAATCGCCCGCGGTACTCGACCAGGGTGCGGATGCGCGGCCGCTGTGCCACCCATTCACTGAGCTGGGCACGGTTGTCCGGCTTCAGCCAGCGGCCGTCGTTGACCAGGCCACGGCGCAGCCGGCGTGGCAGCAGGCGGCGCAGCTTGGCCCCGGCGTGGGCGGCCTCCTCGCGCAGGGCCGGCATGAACACATTGCGCTGGTAATCTGTCATCGCCTGGAAACGGTGCGACAGCAGCGCCTTCAGGGTTTCGGCATCAGGCACGGCGATGTTCGGGCGCACGTCCATGGCCGGCGCCACCCGCAGCACCTTGGCCAGGCGCAGCGCCTGCAGCAGGCGGATCGCACTCCAGCCGATGTCGAATTCCCAGCGCCGCATCGCAAAGCGCGCCGAGCTGGGGAAGGCATGGTGGTTGTTGTGCAGTTCCTCGCCGCCGATCCAGAAGCCCCACGGCGTCAGGTTGGTGGAGGTATCGGCCGATTCGTAGTTGCGGTAGCCCCACCAGTGGCCGAGCCCATTGACCACGCCGGCCGCCCAGAACGGGATCCACGCCATCTGGATCGCCCACAGGGCCACGCCGGGCAGGCCGAACAACACGGTATTGATCGCCAACAGCAACACCGGCCCCAACGTGGCATGCGGGGTATACAGGCGCCGCTCGATCGCGTCGTCCGGGGTGCCGCGCCCGTACTGCTCGATGTCCGCGCGCTGGCCGCGGGCTTCGCGATACAGCTCCACGCCGTGCCAGAACACCTTGCCAATGCCGCGGGTGACCGGGCTGTGCGGGTCCTCCTCGGTCTCCACCTTGGCGTGGTGCTTGCGGTGGATGGCCACCCATTCGCGGGTGATCATCGAGGTGGTCAGCCACAGCCAGAAGCGGAACACGTGGGCCAGCACCGGGTGGAAATCGACCCCGCGATGGGCCTGGCTGCGATGCAGGTAGAGGGTCACCGAGAAGATCGTGATCTGGGTGAAGACCAGCAGGACTGCCAGCATGGCCCACCACCCCAGGCCGAGCACACCACCGGTCAACAGGGACATCAGGTCATCTGGCATGACGGCGCTCCGGTTCGGTGCGGGGATGGCAGACATCATGGGCGCTTGCGTTGCAAACTGCATCCCTGCGGCGGTGTTCTTCACCGCCATCCGTGGCACCGTTCACAGTTGGGGACCCGAGTTGTCGAACCTTGATCCACGCGCCAGCGCCATGACCGCCGCCGCGTCCGCTGCGGCACTGCCCCCGTTGATCGAACTGGACCGCGCCACCGTGGTGCGCGGCCAGGTGAAGGTGCTGCATGGGCTCAGCCTGCGCATCGCGCAGGGCCAGCACACCGCCCTGCTCGGCCCGAACGGCTGCGGCAAGTCGACCTTCATCAAGCTGATCACCCGCGAGCTGTACCCGCTGGCCCAGGGTGACGGCTCGGTGGCCGTGAAGGTGCTGGGCCAGAACCGCTGGCAGGTGGACCGGCTGCGCTCGCAGCTGGGCATCGTCACCGGTGACCTCAGCAGCAACCTGGCCGACATGCCCGGTCTGACCGTGGAACAGGCGGTGCTGTCCGGCTTCTTCGCCAGCTACGTGGTGCCGGCCTTCCGCGAAGTGACCGCCGACATGCGTACACGCGTCGGCGAGACGCTGGCGATGACCGGTGCGTTGTCGCTGCGCGAGCGCGTATACGCCGAGCTGTCGGCCGGCGAGACCCGCCGCGTGCTGATCGCGCGCGCACTGGTCAACCGGCCGCAGGCGCTGCTGCTGGACGAGCCGTCCACCGGACTGGACCTGGTCGCCCGCGAGCAGCTGGTGGCAACCATGCGGGTGCTGGCGCAGCAGGGCATCACCCTGGTGCTGGTAACCCACCACATCGAAGAGATCATTCCCGAGATCGAGCGGGTGGTGCTGCTGCGCGACGG
This sequence comes from Stenotrophomonas sp. YJH_SMC_57, assembly GCF_059369755.1. Taxonomy (NCBI): domain Bacteria; kingdom Pseudomonadati; phylum Pseudomonadota; class Gammaproteobacteria; order Lysobacterales; family Lysobacteraceae; genus Stenotrophomonas; species Stenotrophomonas sp. YJH_SMC_57. Next base: position 90,221 of record NZ_JCAFSZ010000004.1, on the reverse strand, counting down.
CCGCGTTCTGGCCGATGGCAGCCGTGCCGAGCTGCTGCGCAACGAACCGCTGTCGGCGGTGTTCGGCGGCGCGATCACCGTATGCGAACAGGAAGGCCGGTTGACCGCTTACGCTGGATAGAAAGACGAATCGCTTTCCGTAGCCGGCTGTAGCGTCGAGCCATGCTCGACTGCCGTTCGCCGCGAGCAGAAGCAGCCGAGCATGGCTCGGCTCTACAGAAGGCGGAGCAGCGGGCCGAATCTTCCGGCCCGCTGCCCTTCTTGCTCAGAACCGCAACGCCAGCGCGCGCGATTCGATCGGGGCCATCCGGCTCTGGTCCTGCAGCTGCAGGTCACGCAGCTCATACGGCGCACCGAAGCCCGCGGGCAATGCGGCCTGGTCGAACGGCAGTACCAGCTGCCCCGCACCCGGGCCGTCGAACCACGCCGCCGCGTGCGCCTGCGCGACCGGCTTCAGCTGGCCATCGCGGCCGCTGGCGTACAGCGTGCCCCGCGCCTCGTAGCGGCCGGCGGCGGCCACCTGCAACGGCAACGCCACCTGGCGGCTGGCCGGGTCCGGTGCGGCCTGGCCACTGAAGCGCGCGGTCGGCCGCGCCACCGCGAAGGCCACCTTGCCATCGCGCAACACGCCATCGGCCTGGGCGAACACCTGCAGCTCCCACAGCCCCTGCGCAGTACCGACATCGGCCGGGATCCGCACCTGCGCGCGCAGACTGCCATCGGTGGTGCGCAGCAGGCGCTGCGGCCAGCTGCGGCCATCCGGTGCGACCAGCAGGGCTTCGCCGCCCAAGCCGCCACGACGTGATGCCAGCTGCGCGGCGGTGGCGCCGTCTTCCAGCAGGCGTGCCTGCAGCTGCACATTGCCACCGGCCAGCACCTGCGCCTGGCTGGCCTGCACCTCCAACCGCAGCGGGCTGTTCGGTTCCAGCACCTGCACCACGTAGCGGCCCTGCGCCTGTGCACTCTGCAGCGTGTACGCACCGACCGCGCTGGTCGCGCCGGTACGCAGCATGCTGCTGCCGTCACGCACTGGCATGCCGGCATCCTGCAGTGCGCGTGCATCGACACTGCGGGCCACGCTGCTGCGGCCGGCGGGGTCGCGTACCTGCAGGGTGCTGGCCGGCAGCGCGCGGGCACCTTCGGCCGGGCTCAGCTGGATCACTGCATCAGGCGCCGTCAGCGGCAGGTGCAGGCCGCGCTGCAGCTGCGCGCCATCGACCGGCTGCCAGTAGCTGCGGCTGACCGACGCATACGGCGTGGCGGCCTGCAGCGGTTGTGCCGGGTCCAGCGCCCAGGCAAACGACAACGGCGCGTGTTCGCTTTCATCAGCAGGCAGCGGCGCGGCCACCAGTGCCGCAGGCACCTGATCGCCTGCGCGGGTGGCTTGCAGCGGCTGTGCGGCCCGCGCCGCGGACAGGGAAAGGGACAGCACCGCCAGCATCGCGCTGGCCAGCAGCGTGGAATGGATCGTCATGGTCGTCTCCCTCACTGGGTCAGGTCGTTGCGCAGGATGGTGCCGAGGCCGAAGCACTCGCGCCGGCTCTGGTTGTGGCTGAGCGGCTCTGCCCCCTGGGTGCGCGCCTTGTCTGTGAACCAGGTGGTGCCGGCGGCCTTCTGGCTGCTGCACTCCAGGAAACCATCGGAGCAGGACGACAGCCAGTTCTGGGTGAACTCCAGACCGACATTGGCGGCGTAGCCGCCGCAGTAGCTGTTGCTGTCCCACACCGCCGATTCGACATCACTGCCGACCACCGCGCGGAAGGGTTTGGGCAATGCAGGGCGGCCGGCAGTGCCGTACAGGTTCTGCGCGTTGTAGGTGGCCATGCTCGCCACCTGCTGCTGGCGCACCGCGTCGTTCTTGTAGCCCAGCAGCCAGCCCAGCGAGGTTTCGAAGGTGTTGCCGTTGAGCACCGCATCGGCCAGTGGCGTGCCCGCCGAAGACGGTGCCAGCGCGTTGACCTTGCGTACCGTGCGGATGATCTTCGGGTAACGGCTGTCGTAGGTCGGGTTGGACAGGATCCAGCGCATCACGTTGCCGCCGTTGGAGTGGGTGATCACCACCAGCTGGGTGATGCCACGGCTGTCGATGAAGCTGGTCAGCTGGTTGGCCAGGCAGCCAGCGGCTTCCGGCTTCCACATGTACTGGGTGAAATCGCAGTTGATGACGACGTAGTTGCTGCTGTTCGGCAGACCCTGGCGCACGGTGTCGATGATGGCCGGCTGCCAGTAGTCCTGGGTGGCATTGGTCTGCGCGCCGGTGCCGTGCACGAAGGCCACGCCGACCACGTCGGCGGCCTGCGCCGGCGCTGTTGCCAGCCCGAGGACCAGGGCCAGGACGGTACTTCCTGTTGCGGTGCTGCGCATCGCTTCTCTCCCTCTGTCAGCGGATCCCCCCGACCCGGCTGTGACTGGACGGCCCCCGGTGCCTGCCGTTGTGCCGATGCTCACGGCGCAGGCGCGTGAAAGTCCGTGCGCTGCGCCCGGATTCAGAAGACTGAGGTCAATCGATGACGCTTTTCATATCGCGGCAATGACCGTGCCGGGTCTGGCGGTATGACCGATGGCCACTGCGGTGTCGTATGGGGGCTGCGATCATGGCGCGATGTTTTCTCCCCGGAGCCTGTCCATGTCGCTGATTTCCCACCCTGCCCGCCCGCTGCTCGGCCTTGCCGTCGCTGTGGCCCTGGCCGGTTGCGCCGCCACCGCCGCCAAGCCGACCGCCGTCGAAGCCAACATCACCACCAAGGCGGTGGGTTACCTGGACAAGAGCGCGGTACCGGCCAGCCTCGACCTGGTGCCGGCGCCGCCAGCGGCCGGTTCGGCTGCCCTCGCCCTCGACGAACAGGTCAGCCGTGAAGCCCGCGCGCTGCGTGGCAGCCCGCGCTTCGCCCAAGCCGGCATCGATGCCGAACTCAGCTTCCCCGAAGGCGCCAACCACTTCTCCTGTGCCGCCGACATCGACGTCGATGCGGTGAAGACCCCTGCCCTGTATCGCCTGCTGGAACGCAGCCGGATCGACGCCAGCGCCGCCACCAAGGCCGCCAAGAACCATTACCAGCGCCCGCGCCCGTTCATGGTCAACGGTGAGCCGACCTGCTCGCCGAAGGACGAGGACGGCCTGCGCAAGAACGGCTCCTACCCGTCGGGCCACACCTCGATCGGCTGGGCCTGGGCGCTGATCCTGTCGGAGATTGCGCCGGATCGCGCCGATGCCATCCAGGCCCGTGGCCGCAACTACGGCGAGAGCCGCCTGGTGTGCAACGTGCACTGGCAGAGCGACATCCTGGAAGGGCGCTTCATGGGCGCCGCTGCCGTTGCACGCCTGCACGACAACGCCGCGTTCAACAAGGACCTGCTGGCCGCACGCAGGGAAATCGCTGCCGCGCGCAAGGCCGGCCTGCACTCCAGCCGTGACTGCGCCACCGAGAATGCGGTGCTGAAGGTGCGCCCGCAGAGCGCGCTGTAAGCGCGCGCCGGATCAACCGTTGCCGGCCAGCGGCCGGCACTACCGGTAGGTGTGAAACAGAAGGGCCGGCATTGCGCCGGCCCTTCTTCATTGCACTATGGCAGCAACCGCATCAGAACTTCGCGGTGAACTCCACGCCCCAGGTACGCGGCTCGTTGAGGAAGCCGGTCAGGTTGTTGAAGTCGATCGCACCGACCACGCGGGTCTGGTTGGTCAGGTTGCGGCCGAACACGGCCACGTCGTACTGGCCGTAGTCCCAGTTGTAGCCCAGGCGCAGGCCGCCTTCCAGCGAACTACGGCCGCGGAATTCCGGCGACTCGTAGATGAAGAAGTTCACCGCGCTGCGGTAGGCCCAGTCGGTGTAGGCATACAGCTCGCTGCCATCGCTGAGCGGGAAGCCCACGCGCAGGGTCGCGTTGTGGATCCACTTCGGCGCCTGCGGCAGCGGATTGCCGTTGACCAGGGCGTAGGTCTGGCCGTTGATCACCGTGGTCGGATCGGTGATGGTGCAGCCACCGCCACAGATCGCCACCGCCAGGTTCTTGTCCTTGATCTCGGTGTCGTTGTAGCTGCTGCCGAAGGTCAGCAGGACGTTGTCGGCCAGGTAGGCCTCCAGGTCCAGCTCCACGCCCTGGCCGATGGTCTTGTTGGCGTTGAGCAGGGTGGCGGTGTTGTTGCTGCCGCCCACCGCGATCAGCTGCTGGCCATCGACGTTGTAGCGGAACACGCTCAGGCCCAGGCGCGCGCGACGCTCGAACAGGTCGGCCTTGATGCCGGCTTCATACGAGATCACCTTCTCCGAATCGGCCTGCGACAGGCCCGGGGCGAAGGCCAGGCGGCCCTGGATCGACGGAGCGCGGAAGCCCTTGGCCACGCGGGCGTAGGCATTGATGTCGTCGGTCAGCTTGTACACGCCGCTGACATCCCAGCTGACGTCGTTGACGTCGGTGTTGGCCAGGTACGGGCCACTGACCGGGGTGCCGAACGGAACGGCCTGCAGCACGCTGGCGCTGAAGTCCTTCTTGTCCTGGGTGTAGCGCACGCCGGCACGCAGCTTGAAGCGGTCGGTGACATCGAAGTCACCCGAGGCGAACACCGCCCAGGCCTTGTTGCGCTGGTTCTGCACCACGTGGCCGGTCTGCGGATTGCCCGGGGTCAGCGAGTCGTAGTTGAAGTTGTTGATGGTCACGTCTTCATCGAAGTAGAAGACGCCGGCCTGCCAGTCGAAGCGGCCCCACTCGTTGGACTCGATGCGGACTTCCTGCGTCCACTGGCGGTGGTGCGGCAGGCCGTCGGCCGACTCGGACGAGAACGGAATCAGGCCCGGGCCGTAGTTGCCGGCACCCAGGAAAGCTGCACCGTAGCCGCCGTCGATGTCGCCACGGTTGAGCGATTCGGCGGTCTCGTAACCGGTGATCGAGTGCAGGGTCACCGAGCCGAGGTTCCACTGCAGGCGCGCGCTGCCACCCCAGGTTTCCAGGTCGGAGAAGTTGACGCCGTCGTTGGCCACCTTGTCGCGGTCGAAGTTCTCGACCAGCGAATTGCCGCCCTTCTGGATGATGTTGGCGCGGAACAGGCGCGCGGTGCCGTTGAGCTTGCGCTTGTGCAGGTTGAACAGCGCTTCGAAGTCATCGCCTTCGTACAGGAACTGCACGCGGCCGGCCGCTTCGTCGTAGCCTTCGAAGCCGCTGTTGGGCGCGCCGGCGCGGGTGTTGTCGACCCAATCGTCGCGGCGCTGGTAGATCGCCGACACGCGCGCCGACCAGCGGTCGGTCAGCGGGCCGCCATAGGCGCCCTGCACGTTCCAGCTGTTGTAGCTGCCGTAGCCGACGCGGATGTAGCCATCGGCATCCTGCGACGGACGCGCCGAATCGAACTTGACCACGCCGGCCGGGGTGTTGCGGCCGAACAGCGTGCCCTGCGGGCCGCGCAGCACTTCCACGTTGGCCAGGTCGAACAGCGGGAAGCCCTTCAGCAGCGGGCTTTCCTGCACCACGTCGTCATACACCAGCGACACCGGCTGCGAGGCATTGAGGTCGAAATCGGTGTTGCCCAGGCCCCGGATGTAGAAGCGCGGGAAGGCACGGCCGTAGGACGACTCGATGTTGAGGCTGGGCACGCGCGCGGCCAGGAAGCGGATGTCATCGCCGGCCGAGCCGAGCACATCCAGCTTCTCGCCCTGGATCGCGCTCAGTGCAACCGGTACGTCCTTGGCGTTCTCGACGCGGCGCTGCGCGGTCACCTGCAGGGCATCGAGGGCAACCGGATCCTTGGCAGCGGGGGTTTCCTGGGCGGCTGCTACCAGCGGCAGCAGGGCGGAAAGAGCGGCAACGAGGGGGCGCGCGACCGGAAATCGGCCACGGGAGGTGCGGGTCGGGGACATGGCGGTAGGCTGTGTTTGGAGGGGTGGTAAAACGGCGCTACCAGATAATTGTTGCAATACAGCACCTGCCTCGCAAATGCCTGCCGTTCATGGCGCCGTCGCCCGCGCCCCGGCGCGCTCGCTAGACTCGGGGTTTTCCAGCCCCGCCGAGCCGTCGCGATGACCCAGTGGTACTTCCATGCCTCCGCCCAGGCCGACCGTGTCGGCCCGCTCGATGACCCGGCCGCGCGGCGCTACGCGCAGGCCAACCCGCGCGCGCTGGCCTGGTGCCAGGGCATGAGCGGATGGACTCCCATCCCCGACGTGGCCGAGCTGCAGGTGCCGGCACCGGGCATGCCCACGACCCCGCCGCCGGTCCCCGCTGTCTCCAGCGGCCGCGCCGACGACATCGACTTCCGCATCGTCGGGCATGAAATGCAGTTCGTGGAGATCGAGCTCGACCCCGGCGAAAGCGCCATCGCCGAGGCCGGCGCGCTGATGTTCAAGGACGCCACGGTGCAGATGGATACGGTGTTCGGCGCTGCCAATGGCGACCAGGGCGGTTTCATGGGCAAGGTGATGGCCGCCGGCAAGCGCGTGCTGACCGGCGAGAGCCTGTTCGCCACCGTCTACACCCAGAGCGGCCATGGCAAGGGCAAGGTCGCCTTCGCCGCGCCCTACCCCGGCACCGTGCTGGCAATGAAGCTGGACCAGCATGGCGGCCGCCTGATCTGCCAGAAGGACAGCTTCCTGGCCGGCGCGCGCGGCGTGCAGATCGGCGTGCAGTTCCAGCGCAGGATCATGACCGGGCTGTTCGGCGGCGAGGGCTTCATCATGCAGAAGCTGGAGGGCGACGGCTGGGTGTTCATCCACGCTGGCGGCTGCGTGATCGAGCGCGAGCTGGCGGCTGGCGAGCGCCTGGACGTGGATACCGGCTGCGTGGTGGCCTACCACCCGACCGTGGACATGGATGTGCGCCGTGTCACCGGCGTCAAGAGCATGCTGTTCGGTGGCGAGGGCGTGTTCCTGGCCACGTTGACCGGCCCGGGCAAGGTCTGGCTGCAATCGCTGCCGTTCTCGCGCCTGGCCGGACGCATGTGGATGGCGGCGCCGCAGGGCGGTGGCCAGAGCCGTGGTGAGGGCTCGGTGCTCGGCGGACTGGGCCGGATGCTGGACGGCGACAACCGGTTCTGACCCGCTCGCCCGGTAGGTGCCGACCTTGGTCGGCACTGGAATCTGCGTGTGCCGACCTTGGTAGGCACCTACCGCACCCCTTTCCTGAATGGGCGAGGCTCCCCACCCTGCCCGCCCCGCCAGCGCTTCGGTATGCTGGCGCCCTTTCCAGAATCCAGCGCCGCGAGCGCACTGCCGATGAGCCTGTTCCGCCCCCGCATGCTGCTGTCCGTCGCCCTGATCGGCCTGCTGGCCGGCTGCGGCGGCGATCCGGTCCGTCCCGCGCCGCCGCCGGCACCGACCGTGGTGCCGCAGGCCAAGCCGGTGAAGATCGGCATCGCGCTGGGTGGCGGCGCGGCCAAGGGCTTCGCCCACATCGGCGTGATCAAGATGCTGGAAGCCAACGGCTTCGAACCGGTGGTGGTGTCCGGCACCAGCGCCGGCAGCGTGGTCGGCGCCCTGTATGCCAGCGGCATGGACGCGTTCCAGATGCAGAGCAAGGCGGTGGCACTGGATGAAGCCAGCATCCGCGACGTGCGCCTGTTCTCCGGTGGCCTGGTGCAGGGCCAGAAGCTGCAGGACTACGTCAACGAACAGGTGGCCAACCGCCCGGCCGAACGCCTGAAGAAGCCGTTCGCCGCGGTCGCCACGCAGCTGGAAACCGGCGAGCGCGCGATCTTCGTGCGCGGCAACGTCGGCCAGGCCGTGCGCGCGTCAAGCAGCATCCCCGGCGTGTTCGAGCCGGTGAAGATCGGTGGCCACAACTACATCGATGGCGGCGTGGTCAGCCCGGTGCCGGTGGATGCCGCGCGCCAGCTCGGCGCAGACTTCGTGATCGCCGTGGACATCTCCAGCAAGGCCAGTGGCAAGGCGCCCACCGGCATGCTCGGCATCGTCAACCAGTCGATCTCGATCATGGGCCAGCGCCTGGGCGAGCAGGAACTGGCGCGCGCCGACATCGTGATCCGGCCGAAGGTACTGGACATCGGCGCTGCCGATTTCAGCCAGCGCGGCACCGCGATCCTGGAGGGCGAGAAGGCCGCGATGGCGGCGATGCCGCAGATCCGCGCCAAGATCCAGCAGTTGCAGAAGGCCCGTGCCGCCGCCGCGGCACCGGCACCGGTTGCCGCGCCGAAGTGCGAGGAAGCCTCGCGCTTGGGCAAGCTGATGGGCCGCAAGGACAAGTGCTGAACACCCCGGCGCACCGCCACTGAGCGGTGCGCCGCTCAGCGCGCGTGGCGATGGCCTGCGGCGTGCTGGCGCTCCTGCCGCATCTGCTCCCTGGACCGTTCGTGCTCGGCCGCGCTCTGCTGCAGCTGCGCCACCGCATCGCCGGGCAGCCACAGTTGCCGGCTGGCCCGGGTCATCGCCACATAGGCCGCGCGCACCGGGCTGTGCCGCGAACGCTTGCCGGCGACCGCCTTGAAGCAGCAGTCGGACATCGAGACGACATCGAACTGCAGGTTCTTGGCATGTTCGGCCAGGCACAGCACGATCTGGCTGTCCTCGACGGGAACCAGCGCCTGCAATGTCTGCATGATCCGTTGCCCGCCATCGCTGCGGGTAAACAGGTCTGCCAGCCGTCCTTCGCCACGTGCCACGAACTGCTCGACCACCCGTTCCCAAGGCCGCAGCGAACCGCCTTGGCGCACCACGTTCCATGCTTCGATCGGCTCGCGCAGGGCGCTGTGCAGCGGCCGCAGCGTGGCCGGGTGGATATGCAGCCGCGCGCCCCGCGCATGCAGGCGCACCGCATCCTCCATCAGCCGTACCACGTCGCCGTAGATGCGGATGCCTGCATCGGGCACCTGTGACCAGTCGGCGTACTGCAGCAGCCCGGTGGCGCGATCGGTGGCACCGGCAAACGGTTCCGCATCGCGCCCCAGGTAGTCCATCGCCAGCGTCTGGTTGACCAGTTCATCCACCTGCCGGCCCTGCCGCACCGACTGGTGCATCTCCACCCGCTTGGCCGCCTGCCAGCGATGCACGTTTCCGCTCAGGCGCTGGTGCGGATCGCCCAGGCTGACCACGCCCGGCGCATGCGCGGCCAACAGCTGCCGCCAGGCGGGACTGAGATCGTGTGCCTCGTCGATCAGCAGCATGCCCAGTTCCAGCGGCGGTGCGACGCCCTGCAACCACAGCCACTTGCCGATATGCGCCGCGGTCAGGCTGAGGCAGCCTCCGCGCTGGACACCGGCATCGAACATGCAGCGCCACACCTGCTCGGCCGCCGCGATGTAGGGATCGGCGTTGATCATGGCCCAGTGCACGGTGCGCTTGAAGTGCCACGGTTGCAGGCTCGCCGCAGACGATGCGCACCACTGGGTGATTGCATCGAGTGCGGTGCGCAGCACCTGTTCCGGTGTTCTGCTGCCGATGGGCTGCAGGCCGATCCGGTCGGCGATGACGCGCGGTGACAGCGTGCTGATCCGGTAGGTGGCGACGAAGCCCCGGGTCTTTCCACTGCGCGCGGCATGCTGCGCGAGATGGTTGGCGAACTCGATCTGGGTCATCAGCCGCCTGGCGGTGCTGGCCGGCACGCGGGCTCGGAACGCGTCCACCTGCCCTCGCGAGGGCGCGATATAGGTGTAGCGGCCCGGCCGCGCGTCCATCAGCGCCAGCACCAGGTGGCCCTTGCCGGTGCCGGCGTAGCCATCGAGGTCGATCAGTTCATCCGGATTGGCCGCGATGGCACGCAGCACACGGGCCTGTTCGGAGGTGTACAGGCCATGGTGTTCAAACGCCCGCGCGTCCGTCGCCATCGCCTCGCCGGGGTCCTGCGCGCCGTCTTCATCCTCGCTGCCGAAGGCGGCGGGAAAGTGGATCTCCTGTTCGACCAGGGTCTCCTGGCAGGCCAGCTGCAAGGCCAGTCCCGGGTAGGCCTGCGGGGATTGCCCGATGAAGTCCTGCAGGATCTCCGCCGGTGCCAGCAGCACGCCATGGGCGGCCAGCGCGGACAGCCAGGCGTCCAGTTCCGGCTGTGCACCACCGCCGGCACCCGCCAGCTGCTTGCCCGCGTCCTCGCTGCTGGCAAACAGCACGCAGGCGTCATGCAGCAGGCGCTCGATCTCGGCCGGCGCATGCAGGCGCGCGCGGCACAGCTGCGCGGCCATCAACCCGGCCTGTTCGAGCGCGGTCTGCGGTGGGGTGCCATGGGCGATGTAGCGCGCCAGCGACTTGCGCTGCAGCGGCAGGAAGGTGGTGTTGAGCACCGGGTGCTGGAGTCGGGACATGCCTGGAGCCGGAAAGGAACGCTGCGCCGTGCGCAGGGCGGTGATGCTCGGCTACCCGCCCGGCCGCGTCAAATCGCGGCGGCGCTCATTCCAGCTGCGACAGCGGCAACGCCTGGAAGCCCTTCACTGTGCGCAGCACGAAGCTGGAATTGGCGTCGGCCACGCCACCGGCGTTGAGCAGGCGGTCCAGCAGGAAGTGCGAGAAGTGCTCCAGGTCGCGCACATAGACGTGCAGCAGGTAGTCCATGTCGCCGGTCAGCGCATGGCAGGCCACCACCTCATCCCAGCCCTGCACGCTGTCCACGAAGTGGCCGATGGCGGCCTGGTCGTGCTTCTCCAGCTGCACCCGTACGAAGGCCTGCAGGCCCAGGCGCAGCTGCCGCGGCTCCAGCCGCGCGCCATAACCGACGATCACGCCTTCGCTTTCCAGCCGCTGCAGGCGACGCAGGCAGGCCGAGGGCGACAGGTTCACCCGCGTCGCCAGCTCGGCGTTGGTGGCGCGTCCATCCCGCTGGATTTCGGCCAGCAGACGTATATCCGTGCGATCGAACTGGACTTCTCCGGCCATTGTTGCCCCGCAACATGGTGAGTACGCAATGATATTGCGCCAACAAGGCCAATCGGCGCAACTTTTGCAACCCTGTTGCGCGCTGCCTGCCCTAGCATCGTGGGTATGCCCATCAAGGAGCGTCCCATGGATCTCGCCCAGCCCCGCCGCGTCGAACACCAGCAGACCGACAAGGGCTACGTGCCGGTGTACACCACCGCGCTCGTCGAGCAGCCGTGGGACACCTACAGCGCCGATGACCACGCCACCTGGAGCACGCTGTACCAGCGCCAGCGCGAGCTGCTGGTCGGCCGCGCCTGCCAGGAGTTCCTCGATGCGCAGGACGAGATGGGCATGAGCGCGCACATGATTCCGCGCTTCGACCAGCTCAACGAAGTGCTCGGCGCCGCCACCGGCTGGACCCTGGTCGGCGTCGAAGGCCTGCTGCCGGAACTGGATTTCTTCGACCACCTGGCCAACCGCCGTTTCCCGGTGACGTGGTGGATCCGTCGCCCGGACCAGATCGACTACATCGCCGAGCCGGACCTGTTCCACGATCTGTTCGGCCACGTGCCGCTGCTGATGAACCCGGTGTTCGCCGACTACATGGAGGCCTACGGCCGCGGTGGCGTCAAAGCCCACGCGATCGGCCCGGATGCGCTGCAGAACCTGACCCGCCTGTACTGGTACACGGTGGAATTCGGCCTGATCGACACGCCTCAGGGCCTGCGCATCTACGGTGCCGGCATCGTGTCGTCGAAGGGCGAATCGCTGTACTCGCTGGAATCGGCCGCGCCCAACCGCATCGGCTTCGACCTGCAGCGGATCATGCGCACCAAATACCGCATCGATACCTTCCAGAAGACCTACTTCGTCATCGACAGCTTCGAACAGCTGATGCAGGCGACGTCGCCGGACTTCACGCCGATCTATGCCGCACTGGCCGACCAGGCGCACCTGCCGGCCGGTGATGTGCAGCGCGATGACCGCGTGTTCCAGGCCGGTACCGGTGAAGGCTGGGCCGACGGCGGCGACGTGTAAACACGCGGTCGCGCAGGTAGTCTGCGGGACATGACTGATGTGTTTGCTGCCTTCCGCGTCACCGACGTCGCCTTCGACGACGACTTCATCCTGCTGACCCTCGCCGATGGCCGCCGCACCCGCCAGCCACTGCGCTGGGCGCCCGCGCTGTTCGAAGCCACGACCGAACAGCGCGCGCACTGGGTCGCCACCGCCGATGGCCTGGGCGTGAACTGGCCCGCACTGCTGCCGCCGCGCGAGGATGGCGTGGTCGATGTTCCCAACCAGGTGTGGGACGACCACTACGAGGCGGCGCTGGCGCGCTTGAAGGCGGCTGCATGGGCGCTGGATGCGTTGTCCGATGAAGACCAGCAGCTGGTGGCGCTGTGGCGCATGGAAGCGGACATCAACAACGGCGGCTTCATGCAGTTCCTGTGCAACTGGGGTGACCCTACCTGCCAGCTGGCGCTGCGTGCGTTGCAGGCGATGGGCGCGGTGCAGACCCACGCGATCCTGGCCGGCATGCGCGGGTTGCTGGACCGGCTGGAAGACGACCCGGCAATCACACAGCTGCACGACCTGTATGGCGCGATGACCGAGCAGGAGCAGGCCGCCCTGCATGCCTTTGACGAAGCCTATTTCGAGCGGCCGGAAGACCTGGCGCGGCTGGGGCTGAAGCACTTCGGGCCGGAGCCGTTGTAGAGCCAAGCGCGGATCGCGTTGATCTGTAGAGCCGAGCCCATGCTCGGCTGCGTTCAATCACGCGGGTACGCCAGCAGCACCACCAGATCCTCCTCACCCACCTGCTGCAGCGCGTGCGTGCTGCCGGTGCGCGTCAGCAGCGCGTGGCCCGCCCGCACGTCGTGCTGCTTTCCATCCAGCACGTAGCTGCCCTGCCCGCTCACGATGTAATAGATCTCATCCTTGTGCTGCGGGTGCAGGCCGATGCCGGCGCCCTTGTGCAGCACGCGCTTGCGCAGCACGAACGGCAGGTCCGCGGCGTCGGCGAAGAACGGGTACGCGGTGGTCGGACCGGCGCCGCCATGCGGGCCTGGCTGCATGCGTGCAACCGTGTCTTCATGCATCACCTGCGAGGGTCGCTGCGCATCGGCGCCCTGCCCTGCGCCCATCACATCGCAGTCGATGTCACGCACCAGCGCCGGTTGCAATGCGGGCAGCAGTGGCACCGCCTCGCGCAGCACCAGGCAGGCCACTGCATTGGCACCGGCCACGCTGAAGTGGGTGCCGTCGGCTTTGTTCTGCGCAGGCACGAACAGGAAGTACGGGCGCGCGCCCTGTTCGCCCAACGCACGTATCCAGCGCGTGCTGCGGTCATTGAGCTCGATCAGCGCGACGTGTTCGCGCGCAGCCAGCTGCTGCATCGCCAGCGTGTAACGCGCGTGCGTATCCAGCAGCGATCCGAAGTCGTGCAGCAGCCGCGCCACCGGCGTGACCAGCACCGGCGTGGCGCCCTTGTCACGCGCCACCTGCACATAGCGCATCAGCAGGCGCGGATAGTCGGTGTCCGGGTCGGTGTAACGCGTGCGGTCTTCGAACTTCGCATCGTTGTGGCCGAACTGGATCAGCAGCACGTCGCCGCGGCGCAGCTCGCTGGCGATCGCCTCCAGGCGCCCTTCGTCGATGAAGCTGCGTGTGCTGCGCCCGCCCTTGGCGTGGTTGTGCACTTCGAAGCGCGCCGGGTCCAGGTAGCTCTGCAGCGCCTGGCCCCAGCCCGCCTGCGGCGCACGCTCCGGCCCATACTCGGCGGCGGTGGAGTCACCGGCGATGAACAGCCGCACCGGCGCCGCCTGCGCGGTGGTGCACGAGAGCAGCAACAGCAGCAGCAGGTTGCGCATGGCGGAGCCCCGGTAGTGCCGGCCGCTGGCCGGCAACCTCATTAACGATGAAAGCACCGCCTCGATGCCGGCCAGCGGCCGGCACTACCCAAGACCGCGCGTCAGCGCGCCAGCCAACCACCATCCACCGGCAGCACCGCACCGTTGATGTAATCCGACGCCGACGACGCCAGGAACACGGCCGCACCGGCCAGGTCGTCCGGGGTGCCCCAGCGGCCGGCCGGGATGCGGTCGAGGATGGCCTTGTTGCGGTCCTGGTCGGCGCGCAGCTGGGCGGTGTTGTCGGTGGCCATGTAGCCCGGCGCAATGGCATTGATGTTCACGCCCTTGCCTGCCCACTCGTTGGCCAGCAGGCGGGTGATGCCGGCGATACCGCTCTTGCTGGCGGTGTACGACGGCACGCGGATACCGCCCTGGAACGACAGCATCGAAGCAATGTTGATGATCTTGCCGTGGCCCTGTTCGATGAAATGGCGGCCGGCAGCCTGCGAGATGAAGAACGCAGACTTGATGTTGACGTTCATCACGTCATCCCAGTCCTGCTCGCTGAAGTCCACCGCATCGGCACGGCGAATCAGGCCGGCGTTGTTGACCAGGATGTCCAGCCCGCCCAGGCCCTCGATGGTTTCGCGCACCACGCGCGCCACCGGCTCGATGCTGATCAGGTTGGCCTCGATGGCCAGGCAGCGGCGTCCCAGCGCGGTGATCTTTTCGATGGTTTCGGTGGGCGGGGCGATGCCGGCCACGGCGACGTCGGCGCCAGCGGCGGCCAATGCCACGGCGATGCCCTGGCCCAGGCCGGTATTACCACCGGTTACCAGAGCGACCTTGCCTTCCAGGCTGAAGGGATTAGCCATTGCGTATGCATTCCTTGATAGAGGCGAGCGGGATCAGCGGCAACGGCCGCCGGCACGCGGTGCGTGGCGGCCGGGCAGGGCTTACTTGAGCTGGCAGATGTCCAGCACGTGCATGTCGGTGTAATCGAGGTTCTCGCCACCCATCGCCCAGATGAAGGCGTAGTTGCTGGTGCCGGCGCCCATGTGGATCGACCACGGCGGTGACACCACCGCTTCGTTGTTCTGGATCACGATGTGACGCTGCGCGGCCGGCTCACCCATGAAGTGGTAGACGCGGTCGCTGTCACCGAGGTCGAAGTAGAAGTAGACCTCGCTGCGGCGGTCGTGCAGGTGCGGCGGCATGGTGTTCCAGACGCTGCCCGGCTTGAGCACGGTCAGGCCCAGCAGCAGCTGCGAGGACTGGCAGGTGGCCGGCACGATGTACTGGTAGATGGTGCGCTCGTTGCTGGTTTCCAGCGCGCCGCGATCCAGCGCCACCGCATCCTTGATCGACAGCTGCCTGGTTTCGAAGCGAGCGTGGGCGGGGGTCGAAGCCAGGTAGAACTGCGCCGGGTTGGCGGCGTCCTGCGAGGCGAACACGACATCCTTGCTGCCCATGGCCACGTACAGGCCGTCCTTCGGACCCAGCGTGTAGACCGTGCCGTCGACGGTGATGGTACCGGTGCCACTGCCGACGTTGATCACGCCCAGTTCCCGGCGTTCCAGGAACGGATGGCCCGCCGCCGACGCCGGTTCGGTCTGGGTCGGCAGGGCCAGCGGTGCGTCCACCGGTGCGGCACCACCGATCACGAAGCGCTCGTAGTGGGTGTACTTGAGGGTCACCGCACCGGCATTGAACAGGCCATCGAGCAGGTACAGGTCGCGCAGCTGGTCGTTGCTGGCACCGTTGATGGCATCGGGATGGGTGGCGTAGTGGGTCTTGCAGTACATGGCTTCTCCAGAGCGGGGGGCGGGCCGACGGTTCGGCCCCGGCACGGTTCACGGTCGATTCTAGCCAGACAGGAAACCGGTGTCATTTTGCGTCGCACGATAGCGGGGGCTGGCCGGGCGGGGCGATGTAGATGGGGTGGGAAGGTGAAGTGTCACCACCAACGGTGGTGACTTTCCGGATTGAGGCCTTCGGCCTCAGTCCTCTGGCGGCTGGCAGGAATCGCGCACGATCAGGTGCGGCCGCACGCTGGCAATGGGCAACGATGCCTGGCCTTCGGGCTGGATCAGCATCGCCGCAGCGGTACGCCCGGTGTCGCGGGTATGCCTGCGTACCGAGGTCAGCGAAGGCCACAGGCGGGAGGCCAGCGGGCTGTCGTCATAGCCGACGATGGACAGCTGACGCGGAATGTTGATGCCGGCGCGCAGCGCCACCTTGTAGATGCCGGCGGCCATTTCGTCGTTGCCGGTGAAGATGGCGGTCGGGCGGCGCTTGCCCAGCAGCAGTTTCTCGGCAGCGGCCACGCCGGATTCGAAGGTGTAGCCCGCCTCGATGATGCGGTCCTTCGGCAGCTCGATACCGCGCTGTGACAACGCGTCGATGAAGCCGGCGGTACGTTCATGGGCGGAACGGTAGGCGCTGGGACCGGTCACCAGGGCAATGTCACGGTGGCCGAGCGAAAGCAGATAGTCGGCGGCTTCGGCTGCACCGTCACGGTCATGGGTGACCACCATCTGTGAGCTTTCATCCAGCGGCAGTGCAGCGACGCGGGTGAAGCGGCAGCCGATCTCATCGAGCATGTCCGCCAGCGCCTGGTCTTCCGAGGCGCGCGGCACCAGGATCACGCCGTGCAGCTTCTGTTGCTGCACGAAGCGGCGCACGCCCTCGATGTAACCGGGGCTTCGGCTGTCACAGGGGTGCACCACCAGCTCGAAGCTGGATCCGCGCAGTGCGTCCAGCGCACCGTACTGCATGTCCACGATGTACTGTGCGGTGGGGTTGTCGTAGACCATGCCGATCAGGAAGGAGCGGCGGAAGGCCAGTCCACGGGCCAGCGGATCGGGCATGTAGCCCACTTCACGCATCAACGCTTCCACCTTGTCGCGCGTGTCCTTGCGCACCAGCGGTGAGTTGTTGATGATTCTTGAAACCGTTTTCTTGGATACACCCGACAGTCGCGCGATGTCGTTGATGGTGGCTGCCTTGCCCTTCGCCAATGCCGGCGTAGCGGCATCGTTCTTGTTGCGCACTGACATGTTTTGAACCCGATAAGTCTGGGGATTCCGGCTCCGCGCTCAATCCAGCGCGCGGTAGCGGAAGTTGCGGAAGGTTACCGTACCGTCGCCAGCCGCATACAGCGCCGGCTTCAGCGCCAGGAACCTGCCCGCTACATTGTGATGGTAACCGGACACTTCCATCTGAACCGGATACTTCTGCCAAGTGTGCCCGTCGGTACTGGAGTGGAAGGTGACGATGTGGCGGTTGTTGGTGACCCGCAGCCACAGCCGGCCGCCACGCGCACCGGCCGCCAGTCGGGCAGGGCGCTCCTCGCCGTAGCGATGCATGATGAACGACTCGCCATTGCTGCCCACTCCCGCATACAGGCGGTCGCTGTAGAACAGCAGCGCGCCGCCCACGGCGCCGGGGGCGATCTCCATCTCCACGTCGAACTGGTAGGCCGGGTCGCCGGCGATGGTGGTCAGTGGCGAGGCGTCGCGCGGGCTGTTGCCCTTGCCCTGCAGGACCAGACCGTTGCCGCTGAAACCCAACCGCCGGTACTCATCCGGTGCCGGGTTGAAGAACGCCCACTGCGGGCCGAGCGTGCTGCCTCGGAAATCGTCCGACAGCGCCATGCCATGCGGGGCCAGTGCCTGTCCGGCCGGCTTGCGCAGCGGCTGGCCGAGATCGCCGCCGGTGGCCCGGAACCAGCCATCGCCGGTCCACTCGATCGGCTCCAGCAGGGCCTGCCGCCCCAGCGTCCAGAAGCCGTTCTCGTAACCGTGGTACATCATCCACCAGCGTCCATCGGTGCCTTCGATCACCGTCGCGTGGCCCCGAGACCACCAGGGTTCGGCCGCCGACCGCGTGCGCGTGATCGGATTGTTGGGGGCATTCACCCAGGGACCGTGGATCGAACGCGAGCGCGCGGTGATCACCATGTGCCCGGTCGGTGGGCCGGCAGTACCGCCCACCGCGGTGGTCATGTAGTACCAGCCATCGCGGAAGTGGATCTTCGGGCCCTCCTGCGCGTAGGCCTCCACGTCCCAGCTTTCCGGGTAGCGCCAGCCGTCATAGACATGCGTCGGCGTGCCGACCACGCTCAGGCCATCGTCGGCCAGCTGCACATAGTCGCCGCCGCTCAGGAACAGATAGCGCTTGCCGTCCTCGCCCACCGCATGACCGGGATCGATGTAGCCCCCCAGGCCGATATCGATCGGCGCGCTCCACGGGCCCTTGATGTCATCGGCCCAGACCACGAAGTTGCTGCGCCGGCCAGCGGTACGGGCCGGGAAGTAGATGAAGTAGCGCCCCTTGTGCTTGACGATGTCCGGCGCCCAGATCGCGCCGACGTTGCGGGTGATGGCATGGCCAAGCGGCTGCCAGTTCACCAGGTCGCGCGAATGCCAGATCGGCAGGCCGGGATAGGCATCGAACGAAGACAGCGTGAGGTAGTAGTCGTCGCCGTCCTTGAGCACCGACGGATCAGGGCGGTCACCGGCCAGTACCGGGTTCAGGAAGGTGCCATCGCCCCGGTCGGCCTGGCGCTGGTGTTCCAGCCCCCGCGCCCACGGCGTCGGCACCGGCGCGGCATCGGTGGCCGCCACCGGCAACGCCGGCATCAGCAGAGCGAGCAGGGTGGCGGCAGTGACGATACGCAGCGCGTGCATGGCGGCCTCCTCCGGTCTCAGCCGCGCAGCGCGGCTGGCAACCACAGTGACAGGGCGGGGAAGAAGGTGACCACCAGCAGCACGCCCAGCGCGGCGAACCAGAACGGCCAGATGGTGCGCATGCTCTGGCCCACGCTGATCTTGCCGATGGAGGTCCCGATGAACAGCACCGATCCCACCGGCGGTGTCACCAGGCCCAGACCGCCCGTCAGCACCAGCACCAGCCCAAAGTGGATCGGATCGATGCCGTAGGCCCTGGCCACCGGCAGGAAGATCGGCGTGCAGATCAGGATCATCGGCGCCAGGTCCATGAAGGTGCCCAGCAACAGCAGCATCACCACGATCATCAGCAGCACCATGAACTGGCTGTGCGCGAACGACTGCAGGAAATCCACGGCCGCAGCCGGTACCTGCAGGTAGGCCAGCAGCCAGCCGAAAACGGCGGCGGTGGCGATCACGAACAGGATCACGCCGGTACTGCGCGCAGCATGGATGACGGTGTCGAAGAACTCGCGCCAGCGCAGCTGCCGGTACAGCACGGTGGTGACCAGCAAGGCATAGACCACGGCGATGGCCGCGCTCTCCACGGCGGTGAAGATGCCGGCACGGATGCCGACGAAGATCAGCGCGACCAGGCCCAGGCCGGGCAGGGCGGAGACAATGCGCAGCGCCACGGCGCGCCAGCCGGGGAACACTTCCACGCCGTAGCCGCGACGTCGTGCCACCACATAGCCGGTGATCATCAATGCCAGCGTCATCAGCAGCGCCGGTACGATACCCGCAGCGAACAGATCGGCGATGGACAGGCCCCCTCCCGCCGCCGCCGAGAACAGGATCAGGTTGTGCGATGGCGGTACCAGCAGCGCCACCAGCGCAGCGGTGATGCTGACATTGACGGCGAAATCGCGGTCATAGCCGCGCTTGACCATCTGCGGAATCATCGTGCCACCGACCGCCGACACATCGGCGATGGCTGAGCCGGACACGCCACCGAAGAACAGCGAGGACAGGATCGAGACCTGGCCCAGGCCACCGCGCAGGCGTCCGACCAGTGACGAGGCCAGCGCGATCAGCCGCTCGGAGATGCCGCCGCGCATCATGATCTCGCCTGCAAAGATGAACAGTGGAATGGCGATGAGCGAGGCGGAGCCGGTGCCGGCCGAGATCTGTTGCACCAGCACGATGCTGGGAATGTCCAGGTAGAGCAGGGTGGCCAGCGCCGCGGCGGCCAGCGCGTAGGCCACCGGCACGCCCAGCAGAAGCAGCACGGCGAATACGGAGAACAGGATGGTGATGCCCATGGATCAACGATCTCCTTCAGCGTCGTCGCTGCCGGCGTCGCGGGCCTGCAGCGCTTTCCACGCACGGTTCAGCGCGAACAGCACCATCAGCGCACCACCCACGGCCAGCGGCAGGTAGTTGATGCTCTGCGGCAGGTTGGCGCCGGCGGTCTTGATGTCCAGCCCGTCCAGCAGCAGGTCGGCCGACCAGAAGGCGATGAACCCACCCAGCACGGCCACCACCACCTGCACCAGCACATCCACCGCGCGGCGCACGCCAGGGCCCATGTGAGCGTGCAGCAGGAAGAAGCCGAAGTGACGGTTGGTATGCACGCCGCAGGCGGCGCCCAGGCTCATCGCCGTGGCCAGCAGCAGCAGGGTGACCGGCTCGGTCCAGCTGGGCGAATCGTTGATGACGTAGCGCGCGAACACCTGCCAGCCCTGTACCACCACCAGCCCCAGAAGGGCAGCGACGGCACAGTAGATGGCGATGTCGGCGATGCGGTCCAGCAGTCGCTGTGCGGGCCCGGCGGTGGCCGGCAGGGTCTTGGTCATGGCAGATGTCCTCAGGCAGCGCGGATGCGGTCAACCAGCGCGGCGATGTCCGGCTGTTGCAGGTACTGCTTGAGCAGCGGCTGGGCGGCGGCCCGGAAGGCGGGCATGTCGACCTCATTGGCTTTCACGCCATAGGCCAGCACGGCGCGGCGTGCAGCGTCCTCCGACGCGTCCCAGTGCTCGCGCATCACCGTCACCGATGCGCGTGCGGTGTGCAGCAACAGCTGGCGATCATCCGCGCCCAATCGTTCGAAGCGGGCGCGCGACATCAGCAGCACGTCCGGTGCGTACGAATGGTCGCTCTGCGACCAGTAGTGCGCCGCCTCGAAGTGGCGGCTGGAGTGGAAGCTGCGCATGTTGTTCTCGGCACCATCGATCATGTGCGTTTCCATGCCCGAGAACGTGTCGCCCAGCGACATCGGCGTCGGATTGGCACCGAGCAGGCGCATCAGCTGGATGAAGATGTCCGAGGAGGCCACGCGCAGCTTCAGGCCATGCAGATCCTTCGGCGAAATGATCGGATGCTTGGTGTTGTAGAAGCAGCGTGCGCCGGAATCGTAGATCGCCAGTCCGACCAGGTCGCGGCTTTCAAAGCCGCGCAGCACCGTGTCTGCCACGCCGCTATCGAGCGCGGCGCGCTGGTGCGCGACCGACCTGAAGACATAGGGCAGGCAAAGCGCCTGGGTCAGGGGAAATGCATTGTTCAGTGCACCGGCATACACGCGGGTGATGTCGATGGCACCGAAGCGTGCCATGTCGATCGCTTCCGACTCGCGGCCCAGCTGCCCTGAATGATACTGGCGCAGGTGCAGCCGGCCGTTGGTCTCACGCTCCAGCGTTTCGCCGATCCACTTCACCGCAGTGACGGTCGGGTAGTCGGCCACGTGCACGTCGGTGGCGGTCAGCAGGGTGCTGCCGTCCACGCTGCCGCCCGGCCCGCGGCCGCAGGCGGCGAGCATCGGCGTAGCCAGTGCGGCAGCGCCACCGGCCAGGAAGTTACGTCGTGTGATCATCTGCGCCCTCCCGCGCGTGTTCACCAGGGCAGGCCAGCGGTCAACCCGCTGGCACGGCCCGGCAGGCAATGTCACCGAAGCCGGCAAAGCGCACCAGCGCCGTTTGTCCTGCCTCGATGTCGTGGATGCCGGTGGCATTGCCGGTTGCGATCAGATCGCCCTTGCGCAGCGGCCGGCCGCGCAGCGCCGAACGGGACAGTGCGAAGGCGTAGGCCGCACGCAGGCCACCGGGCAGGCGGGGCGCACCACCGGAACCGACCACCTCGCCGTCGATGAGGGTTTCCGCGCGCAGGTCGATCTCATCGCGGGCCGTCCAGCCGGCAATCTCCTGCCCCAGCACCAGCCCGTTGTTGTTGCCGAAGTCGGATACCACGACGCGCGGGCCCAGTTCGTTGATGGTGGCCAGCGGGCTGCTGGCCACTTCCACGCCGATGTAGAGGCGCGCGGGCAGGGCCTCAGCCTGCTCCGGAGACCAGTGCAGCTGACCGGCCGGCGCGTCTTCCAGCAGCTCCAGCACATACTCTGCCTCCACTGCACCGAAGCCGCCGACGAACACCGGGATGTCCGTTGTTCCACCGGTATCATTCCAGAGCTGACGTTTGAAGATCGGCCCCAGCAGGCGCTCATCCCCGGAACCATCGCGACGCTCGGCGGCGATGTATCCCACCTTCCAGCCGATCACCTGGTCGTCCCAGAGATCAATCGCCTGGTCCTGGACCAGGTAGGCATTCACCAGATCTGCCGGGATAGCGCCTGGAAACGCAGGCAGGGTGTTGCCTGCGCGGCGTGCGGCGGTGAAGGCGCGGGCGATCGCGGCTGCATCGTCCGGCGTCGGCGTCTGCCCCTGTGTGCCGTGTTCGTTGCTCAAGAACGGTCTCCCTCTGCGTTGTTGCACTGCCCATCGACAGCGTCTGCAGGAGGTGTATATGGTAAACCGGTGTCATCACGCAAGCCGCAGCGCATCACGCCCTCTTTCCCGGCGCGTGCGGCACGCTGCCCACCCCCGCTGGAGCCCGGTCCGACATGCGTTTGCCCACCCTTGTACTGTGCCTGTCCGTTCTGCTGGCCGCTGCGCCCGCACCTGCCGCCGAGGTCCCACTGCGCGACGGGCAGCGGCTGGGCAGGGAGGTCGCGGGCGAACGCCTGCCCCTATGGCCAGACGGCCGGGTGCCCGGCGAAAGCAACCCGGCACGGCCGGCGCGCGTGGTTGAACGCAGCCCCGACCCGGCCCATCCGGACCGGTTCGTGGATGGCATCGATGCGCCCTACCTGATGGTGCACACCCCTGTACATCCGAACGGCCATGCCGTGCTGGTCATTCCAGGCGGTGGTTACCAGCGGGTGGTGATCGACAAGGAAGGCAGTGCGCTGGTACCCGACTGGGTGCAGCGCGCCGGGTTTACCCTGTTCGTCCTTCGCTACCGTCTGCCGCAGCCGGGCAGGGACCGCCAGGCCGCGCTGGCCGATGCCCAGCGCGCGCTGCGGGTGGTGCGCGACCAGGCCGCGCGGCGCGGCCTGCGCACCGACGACGTAGCGGTCGTTGGCTTCTCCGCCGGCGGCCACGTGGCTGCGCGGCTGGCCACCGGTTTCGATGCTCCGGTCTATCCCGCAGGTGATGCGATCGATCGGTTGAGCGCGCGGCCGGCGCGGGCGGTGCTGGTCTATCCGGTCATCGACATGGGCGCGCATGCACACAGCGGTTCGCGCGGGCGCCTGCTGGGCGAGCATCCTGATGCCGCCCTGGCTGCGCAGTATTCCCTGCAGCAGCATCTCCGCCCGGACATGCCACCGACGATGCTGATACATGCCAATGACGATCGGGTGGTCAGCGTGCACAACAGCCAAGTGATGGCGCAGGCCCTGGCCGCCGCGGGTGTCGAGCACGAGCTGCATGTGTTCGCCCATGGTGGACATGGCTTCGGCATGCACCTGCAGCGCGGTTCGACGCTGGCGCTGTGGCCGGCCCTGGCACAGGCCTGGCTGGTGGCAGGGGCCGGTGCGGAGGACGGCCGGTGACGGGAGCGCCAAGCGATCTGCAGCGCCGCCGCTTTCTGCGCGACAGTGCGCGCTGGGCGTTGGCCACGGCCACTCTGGCAGCCCTGCCGGCAACGGCGGTGCCGGGCGCACGCGACGACCGCCTGCCGATCGTCCGGCTGCGCGGAGGGCGTGTGCGTGGCCAGCGTCAACAGGGCGTGCTGGTGTTCCGTGGCCTGCGCTACGGCGCCGATACGGGCGCCTATCGCTTCCAGCCACCACGCCGGGAAGCGGCCTGGAACGGGATCGCCGATGCGCTGGACTATGGCGCGGCCGCACCACAGGGCGGCACCGAAGGTCCGGGGAGCGAGGACTGCCTGTACCTCAACGTCTGGACGCCCGCGCTGGGCGATGGCGCCCGTCGCCCCGTGCTGGTCTACATCCACGGCGGTGGTTTCAACAATGGCGCCGGCAGCGACCCCCTCTACGACGGCAGCGCGCTCTGCCGTCGCGGCGACGTGGTGGTGGTCACCCTCAACCATCGCCTGAACGCCTTCGGCTATCTGTATCTGGGTGCGCTGGGTGATGCACGCTACGCCGCGTCGGGCAATGCCGGCCAGCTCGACCTGGTGCAGGCGCTGCAGTGGGTGCGCGAGCATGCGGCCACCTTCGGCGGTGATGCCGGCAACATCACCGTGTTCGGCCAGTCCGGCGGAGGGGCCAAGATCGCCACGCTGATGGCGATGCCGGCCGCACGCGGCCTGTTCCAGCGCGCCTGGACGATGAGCGGACAGCAGGTCACTGCAGCCGGCCCGCGTGCAGCGGCACAGCGCGCGGCGATCGCCATGCAGGCCGTGGGCGCGAACGACCTGGCGGCATTGCTGCGGTTGCCCGCCGCCGATCTGCTGGCGGCCACCCGTGCACGCGATCCCTCACGGGTGGAAAGCTCTTCGCTGTACTTCGGGCCGGTACTGGACGAGGTCTGCCTGCCGGTCCATCCGTTCTGGCCGCAGGCACCGCGGCAATCGGCCGGCATTCCGATGGTGATCGGCAATACCCGCGACGAGACCCGTGCGTTTCTCGGCAATGACCCGGCCAACTTCGCCTTGACGTGGGACACCTTGCCGGCGCAGCTGGAACGCCAGCAGTTCGTCGATCTGCTGCCGCAGACGGTGATCGCCGAGTACCGGCGCCTGTACCCGCACTACACGCCGTCGGAAGTGTTTTTCGCCGCCACCACCGCCGGGCGGTCCTGGCGCGGTGCGCTGGAGGAACTGGAGGCGCGTGCGCGCCAGCCCAGCGGCGCGGCCCCCACCTGGGCGTATCAGCTGGAGTGGGGATCGCCGGTGGAAGAAGGCCGGCTGCGCGCCTTTCATACCCTGGACATTCCGCTGGTGTTCGACAACGCCGGCCTGCCGGGGGCCCGCACCGGAGGCGGTGCAGATGCGCAAGCGCTGGCCGCGACGATGAGCGATGCGCTGATCGCGTTCGCGCGCACCGGCGACCCCAATCATCATGGAATGTCGCAATGGGCCCCTTACGGCCTGCCGCAGCGGCAAACCATGCTGTTCGACCGCCACAGCCGCGTGGTCGATGATCCACGTGCGGGCGAACGGGCGCTGTATGGAAAAGTACCGTTCGTGCAGCGCGGCACGCAGTGATGACACCGCGGTGCAAACATTCCGTTAACTCCTCTCGGCTAGAGTCGGGTCATGGGAGAGATGTCCTCGCCACTGTCGTTCACCGGACGGGAGCGCCTGGTCGCCGCGATCGATACCGCGGTGATGCTGCGCAGGCCCGAGGCGATCACCGGGGCGCTGCAGCAGGTCCTGCGTGAGGCCATCGTCGATCCTTCGATCCAGCTGCCACCCAGCGTGCGGCGCCCGGTCGAAGGACACTATGCCCGCCGCGAACTGCACCGCAGCCCGACCCTGGGCTACAGCGTCATCGCGATGTGCTGGGGCCCGGGCCAGGGCACGCCACTGCACGACCACGATGCGATGTGGTGTGTGGAGGGCGTCTGGCAGGGTGAACTGGTCGTCACCCCGTACGCACTGCTGGAGCAGGATGGCGAACGCCATCGCTTCGCCGCCCAGCCGACGCTGTACGGCCATCGCGGCAGCGCGGGCAGCCTGATCCCACCGCACGAGTACCACACGCTGTGCAACGCTAGCGATGCGGATGTGGCGGTATCGCTGCACGTGTACGAGGGCGTGATGGAACGCAGCGCCGTGTTCGAGCCGCTGGGTGAAGACTGGTACCAGCGGCGGGTGAAGCGCCTGGAAACCGAGGCGTCCTGACGGTACCCGCCGGGACACGCCCGGCGAAGCGATGGAATCACTGCGGCACGGCTGCCACGTTGTTCAACCGTGTCACTTCCTCGCCGCCATCGGCCAGCGCCACGCGCACGCGCAGCCCACTGCGGTCACCGGCCGGCAACGGCAGCAGGACCCGCACGGTCTTCGGCTGCAGGTCGGTCGGTGCCGCCATCGCGGGCACCTCGGTGCGTGCGATCTCGCGGCCACGCGCATCTTCCAGCACGGCCACGCCCACGCCACTGCCAACGTGGCCCAGGCTGTGCACGGTCACCTGCAACTGGCGGCCGTCCACATGCAGATCGCCACGGCCCACGCCCAGGTCCGCGCGTGTCTCCACCGCCGTGCCCGCAGACACACGCTCGAACTCGAACACCTCGGTGCGGCCCGGGCGGAACTGCATCGGCACCGAAGCACTGGTCTCCAGCTTCACGCTGCGTTCGACCGGCGTGCCGTCGATGCGGCCATCGCCGTTGGTATCCACGCCACTGCGGATGCGCCAGGTACCGCTGGCCACGTTCCAGCCGGTCATGTCAGCGGCAATGGTGCGCGCCCCCAGGTTGTAGCTGGTCACGGTGAAGCGCTCGCGCGAGGGCGCATGCACCAGCAGGGCGACCTGCTCGGCGGCACCATCGCGGTCGAAGCGCCAGCTGACGGTATGGCCGGGCCAACTCTGGTTGCGCTTCAGCGCGATACCGCCCAGGCGTGCGCGCTGCAGGAATTCGCTCGGTGCTTCCACCCGGTCGGACCACCAGTGTCCATCGGTGTTCATGTAGGCGCGTTGCACCTTGGCTTGGAGGCCCTCGGCATGCAGCGCATCGATGTACTTCATGTCACCACTGGCCTGCCACGCCATCAGGCTGGCGAAGCCGGTCCTGCCGGCATCGGCCTCGGCGGTCAGCTTCGGGTACCAGTCCTGCTGCCGGCCGAGCACGTCGACGTAGTTCTCGCCGAGGTTGGCCAGCGCACCCGGGCCACCGCGCGCTACCCGGTAATCCAGCGCCTGCAGGTACTTGGCATCGCCGGTCCAGCGCCACGCCGCCCAGAAGGTGTGCATCGTGTCGCCGCCGCCGGAGCCGTTGTTCAACTCGCCGCCGCGGGTGGCACCGGTGGCCCAGTTGATCTCGTTGGGCAGGGTGAAGCGCCCCTGGTCGTCCTTGCCTGCATGGGCCAGGTAGCCATCGGCCAGGCCGATCACCAGCCTGCGGCCAGTCGGGTCGGCGTTGTACTGGCCCAGCAGGAAGGCTGGGTGCAGCACCGGGAACGAGTACGGCTTCTGCCACTGCCAGTTGGGTTCGCGGTAGATCTTGTTGCCACCGAACCAGTTGCTGGAGAACAGCAGGTGGCCCTGCGGATTGCGCAGGATGATGCGCTCGTCGAAAGCCTTCACCGTTTCCATCAGCCGCTCCAGCGTCAACGGGTCGCCCCAGTTGAGGTAGAGCATGGCGCTGTTGGTGTTGATGCCTTCCTCATAGGAATGCAGTTCGTCGGTTTCGATGGTGCTCAGGCCATTGCTGAACATGCCATTGCGGTACACCGCATCGGACAGCGCGGTCAGCGAAGCATTCAGCCGCTCCGGCTGCACGCCCATCAGCGCCAGCCCCGGCCACTGCTGGGTCAGGTCGGAGTCATCGGAAATGCCGCCGCCGAAATCACCGTAGGCCACCTGCCGCTCATCGATCCACCAGTCAACGAACCGGCGCACCTGGGCCAGATCCTGCACCTGGTTGAACGCCCACGCCGGCACGCCCCTGGGTACCTCCGGCGCGGTGTAGGGCGGTCGACCCTGGCTGTTGTAGCTGATGTAGTTCCAGTACAGGCGACCGAGTTCGTGGTCCGGGTCCACGCGCAGCAGATCGCTCAGATCGGCGTAGACGCGTGCATAGAGGCGCTGCCGCTTGGAGGTGGTGTGTTCCTCCACCAGGAAGCCCCAGTTGTCGCGCACCTGGTTGAAGCGGTCGGCCACGTGTTCCTTCAAGGCTTCGGCACGCGGCTTGAACACCAGGCGGATCTGCGCGCCGTCCAGCGCGCCGGCATCGAAGCCCGGTGCGGCCGAGGCGATGCTCAACCACAGGCTGTCCGGGGTAAGGATGCGATCGCGCAGGTCCAGCCACAGCGTGCGCTGCTGCCCCGGCGGCACCGACACCGAGACATCGATCATGTCGCGTGCCGGCCAGATCGGATCCTTGATGCGGATGTTGAGCGGGATCAGCCCATCGTGGGTGGCCGGCAGGTCCAATGCAGGAAGGTCGATGGCCACGCCATCCAGGCCGTCATGCATGTTTTCCCAGCTGTAGGCCCAGCTGCGGATCAGCGGCTGGTCGGCCGGGGCGTCGCCCACGCCGGAAGGAATCAGTACATGCACGATCGGGCGAGGTTGCGCCGGCAGGCTGTCGGCGCTGCGCCGGCGCGAACCGGCGCCCTTGGGCAGGGCCATCACCGTGCTGCGCTCGGACACCGGGAAGCGGCCATCGATGTAGCGCCGCAGCGCTTCCAGGTTGGTGTAGTCGGGCAGCGCCTGGCTGTCGATCACGTAGGCCTGTGTCACCGTGCCTTCCGGTTCGGCGCCTTCGCTCACGTTGTAGGCCCAGACTTCCTGGATCGGCGTTTCCTGTTCCACGTTGCTGAAACGCAGCACGCCTCCCTGCTGCGCGGGGATGTCCTGCACGCTGCGCACCACGCCGCGCGGGCGCGTGGCCAGCACGTCGGTGGCATGTTCTGCGTCGGGCCCGTGGGCCAGCGTGCCGAAGGCCGCACCGCGGATCTCCACGCGGTTCACGGTCTCGCCCACCGGCAGGGTCAGGTCCAGGTACTGCCCGCTTTCCACGTAGGTGTTCCAGTCCGGCAGCTGGAAATAGTCGTTGCGGCCGGGCAGGCGCGAGCGGTTGTAGACGCCCGGCCAGGTGGTTTCGGCGATGCCATCGGTGGCCTTCCACATCCATGCCTTCATGTCGCGGGTGTCGGCGAATTCGATCTTGCGGATGCGCGTTCCGCCCGCCGCCAGCGCAGGCGGTGCCGCGCCGTCCCAGCCGAAGCGGTGGCGCCATGCGCGCTGGTCGGAGGCCGGCGCCACCGCGCTGGCCGCGACCTTGCCGGCGGCCAGGGCCTGCACCGCCGCCGCGTCCAGCATGCGGTCATACACGCGGATGTGCTGGAAATCACTGCCGCGCAGGAAGTTGTAGCGGCTCTGCACCTGGTACGGAGCCATCACCCGGCCCGCCAGGCCAAGCTGATCCAGCGCGGCATCGTAATCGCCGGTTGCCTGCGCGCGCGCCACTTCACGACCATCGACGAACAGGCGCACGCCCTGGTCTTCGTCCCAGGCGAAGGCCAGGTGCAGCCACTGGTCCGGCCCCGGCGGCGTGTCCATGCGGAAGGACACGCGGGTGCGTGCGAGGTTGGCATCGGTGACGAAAGCATCGAAACCGCGTCCGTTCCAGTCGATGCGCAGCCAGGCCATGTCCCAGCTGCTGTGGTCGGCGTAACCGACGCGGAAGATCACGAACGGAGCCTCGCCCACCGCATAGCGCGAGCGCCAGTCGAAGGCGAGAGTGCCGCGCTGGGCGAGGATGTTGCCCGGCGCGTCCCAGGCCAGCACGCCATCGTCTTCCCACTGGATCGCCTTGCCACGTACACCGTCGTCGACCACCGCCACCTTGTCGCGGAAGTTCGGTACGGCCTCGCCCTGTGCTGTCGCAGCCTGCAGGCCGTGGTTGGCATCGACGTGGAAGAGCAGGGTGGGAGCAAGCAGGTTGGCGGCATCGGCGGCGGCCGTCGCGGGGCCAGCAGCCAGCGCCACTGCCAACAGCAGGCAGCGAAACACAGTCGTGCGGTGCGGCATGGAGATGTTTCCTTTCAACGGGCCACGGCCGGCGGTGGGCCGCCGGACCGTAGCAAGGCCACGCCGCGACGGCACCTTGCGGCGCAGCAGTGGTCACGGCAAACGGCGGCGCGCATCGATGCGCGCCGCCGGCGTTGCTCAGAACTTGTAGCGCACGCCGAGCAGGAACTGGCGGCCGGTTTCGGTGTACTGCAGCGGCAGACGGCCGGTCGCCGGCGAGTACACCCACTCGTCCGACGCTTCGTTGGTCAGGTTGATGCCTTCCAGGCTCAGTTCCAGCTGATCGCTGATTTTGTAGCGGATCGAGGCATCAATGACCGTGGTACCGGTCATGCCGTGGTAGCCGTCCAGGTTGAAGCCGGTTTCCTGGCCGGGTACCTGGGTGAGGTAGTCGTCGCGGTTGGTGGCCGAGACGCGACCGGCAAAGGTTTCGCCTTCGTAGAACAACGTCGCGTTCCAGGACGACTTGGACAGCCCCAGCAGATCGTTCTTCATCACCGGCTGGCCGGCCGAGTTGATGTACTGGATCTTCGATTCCACCCAGGTGTAGTTCAACTGCACACCGAGGTTGGACCACTTGCCCGGCAGGAAAGTGAAGGGCTGCGTGTAGTTGGCTTCTGCACCGTACAGTTCACCACCGGGGGTGTTGACCGGGCGGGTGAAGGTGAAATCGTCGGTGGGCGAGGCGCCGGTACCGATCAGCAGTTCGGCGGGCAGGCCGCTGTCGGTGTACGGGCGGTTCTCGCGCAGGGTCTGCACGGAGGTCTCGATGTCCTTGTAGAACAGGCCCAGGCCGGCCATCGCACCTTCAGCGAAGTACCACTCGAAGCCCAGGTCGACGTTGGTGGCGCGCGTCGGGTCCAGGTTGGGATTGCCGCTGGAGATGGTACGTGCACCGCCGGCCACGGCCACTGTTGCACCGGGCGTCAGGCTACCCAGGCCCGGACGGGTCATCACCTTGGCCGCGCCCAGGCGGATCAGGAAATCAGGCGTGACCTCGGCCACCAGGTTGAACGAAGGCAGGGTGTCGTCGTAGGTGCGGGTGGCGGTGGTCGAGGTGGTGCCACTGGCCAGCGTGGAAAGCCCGGTGGACGACTGCTTGGTGCGCACGTAACGCACGCCGACGTTGCCCGACAGCGGCAGCGAGCCGACCTCGGTGCTGAACTCGCCCATCAGGTACACACCGCGATCCTTCTCTTCCACGCTGCGCACGTTGTTGGCGCGCGGTGCGACGGCGTAGATGCCGCTGTTGCTGTAGATGTCGAACTGGTCGGCGATCGCGTCCAGGTTAGGCACCACCCAGTTGGACGGGTTGCCGTTGATGCCCTTCAGGCCGGCGGGGCTGGTCATGTCCACCGGCACGATGCGGCTGCCGTTGGCGAAGGTGGGCACGGCCAGTTCGCTGGCGCGGCGCAGCTCGGTGGTCTTGAACGTGTAGTCCTTGGCCAGCACGCCGCCCTTCAGTCGGAAGCCGGGGCTGATGTTCCAGTTGAAGTCGATCTGGCCGGTGTCGAAATCATTGTCCACGTACTGCGGGCGCAAACGGATTTCGGCCAGCTCCCAACCATTGGGATCGGTCGGGTCGATGCCGTAGTTGAGGATCGGGAAACGGCTGTTGCCACGGTAGTCGTAGCTGTAACCCTTGACGTCGTACTTGTCCATGATGACCGTGGTCTGCACCGGGTTCTCGTGCCTGGAGCGCGAGATGCCCAGCTTGCCGGACACGGTGAAATCATCACCGAAACGGTGCTGGCCGTTCAGGCTGATCTGCTTGAACTCGGTACTCCACTCGTCGTGGCGGTTCTCGGTGCGGATGTCGACGTTGTCGAATTCGCCGTACAGCAGCGCACCGTTGCGGATCTCGCCGTTCTTGACGATGGTGCTCGGCTTGCCGACCAGGCGCGGCGTGCTGCTGCTGCCACGGCTGAAGGAGATCGCTTCGATGTACTGCTCATCGCGGGTGGCATCGATCTTCGAGTACAGCACGTCCAGCGAGACTTCGGTGGCGGTGCTGGGCTTCCACTGCAGCGAGCCGGTCACGCCCAGGCGCTTCTGCTCGTGCTCCATCTGTACATAGCGCGGGAAGCGCGGGTGGAAGACATCGGCCGCACGCGCTGCGGCAAACGGTGAGGACGCGGCGAAGTTGCCGTTGCTGGGGCCATTGGCCCAGCGTCCGGTGTTGGAGCCCTCCTCCAGCACCTGGCGCTCGGAGTAGGCCACCGACAGCAGCGCGCCGAAGGTGCCATCGGCGAAGGTGTTGGAGATCAGCGCGGCCAATCGCGGGTCGGCTTTTTCAGCCATCTGGTTGTAGCCGGCCTGGCCACTGGCGGCGAAGGTGAAGCCGTCATAGTCGAACGGGCGCGCGGTGCGCAGGTCGACCGTGGCGCCCAGCGATCCTTCTTCCACGTCGGCCGAGGCCGTCTTGCGAACCAGCAGCTGCGAGAACAGGTCCGAAGCGAACACATTGAAGTCGAAGCCACGGCCACGGTTGGTACCGCCGCTCTGGTCACCGGCACCCACGGTGGTCAGCGCCTCCATGCCGTTGATGCGCACGCGGGTGAAATCCGGGCCTAGCCCGCGCACCGAAATGTTGCGACCCTCACCGGCCTCGCGGGTGATCACCACGCCCGGGATGCGCTGCAGCGATTCGGCCAGATTGAGGTCGGGGAACTTGCCGATGTCCTCGGCGACGATGGCATCGACCACGCCGGCCTCGCCACGCTTGATGTCCAGGGCTTTCTCGACGCTGGCGCGGTAGCCGGTGACATTCACCGTGTCCAGGTCGGTAGCGGTCTGCTGCTGGGCGGTCGCGTTTGCCGACAGGGCCAGTGCAACGCCCATCGCCAGCAAGGTAACCGGTGTCTTTTTTCCATGGATCCGAGATTGCATGCCTTTCCCCTCTCCCAAAGGTCTGGTATCGCGGCTGTATAGCGGAATGACACCGCTGGTCAAAGCCGACGTTAGCAGCACGATTGGGATCGGGCATCTTGCACCGCAACAGATCTGTAATGTCTCCAAGATGCTTGCGGGACAATGCTTTCGACATCATGACCAAGCACGTTCAAGGCAAACTCGGTCTAGAATGACACCGATAGTCAATTGCCACGCCCCTCGCGTGGTCCACCTACATGCCATGCAGTGTCCCATGCTGGTGGCGCGCGTGAAGGAGCTGATATGGGTCGTATCGTCTGTTTCGGTGAGCTGTTGCTGCGCTTGGGCGCGCCCGGCCACGAGCTGCTGCTGCAATCGCCACAGCTGCAGGTTCATGTGGGTGGCGCCGAGGCAAACGTAGGTGTCTCGCTGTCCCGGCTGGGACATCACGTGGCGATGGTGGGTGCGGTGGCGGGCAATCCGCTGGGTGCCCATGCGCTGGGCGAACTGCGCCGGCACGGCGTGGATACCCGTCATGTGCGCGAAGTACCGGACGCACGCATGGGGCTGTACTTCCTCACCACCGGCGCGGTCCAGCGTGCCAGCGAAGTGGTCTATGACCGCGCCGATTCGGCGTTCGCGCGCAGCACCGCGGCTGACTATGACTGGCCCGCGCTGCTGCAGGGTGCACAGTGGCTGCATGTATCCGGTGTCAGCCCGGCACTGGGACCGGAGGTGGCGGCCGCCACGCTGGCGGCGGCATGCGCGGCTCGACAGGCCGGTGTCCGGGTCTCCTTCGACGGCAATTTCCGGCCCCGGCTCTGGCAGCGCTGGGGCGGAGATGCCCAAGTGGTGTTGCGCGAGCTGTTCGCGCAGGCTGACATCGTGTTCGCCGACTATCGCGACATGGAAGTCGTATTGGGCACGCGCTTCAGTCAGCCCGAGGTGATGGAGCGGATCGACGCGGCTGCAACCGCCGCGTTCAGTGCATTCCCGCAACTGCAATGGATGGCATGCACACAGCGGCAGGTGCTGAGCGTGGACCATCATGCGATGGGCGCGTTGCTGCTGGGTCGTGACGGGACGCGCGCGCACGCCCCGCCGCGCCATCTGCAGGGCATTGTCGACCGCATCGGCGGCGGTGATGCCTTCGCGGCCGGCATCCTGCATGGCATCCTGTGCGGCCTTGATGCCGACGCCACCGTGCGTTTCGGCCTGGCCGCCGGGACGTTGAAGCACTCCATTCCCGGCGATTTCAATCCTGTCAGCGAAGCTGACGTGCTGGCCCTGTTGGGCGAGGAGCGATTCGATGTCCGCCGCTGATCCGCGCCTGCGCGCGCTGCTGAAGCTGGCACCGGTGATTCCGGTGTACACCCCCGAAGATGTGAATGAAGCGGTCAACGTGGCCCAGGCGCTGTTCCGCGGCGGCCTGCCGGTGATCGAAGTGACCCTGCGCACGCCGCAGGCACTGGATGCCATCAAGGCGATGGTCGAGGCGGTGCCGGATGCGGTGATCGGTGCCGGCACCGTGCTCAACGCCGCGCAGATGCAGGCGGCCAGGCAGGCCGGCGCGCGTTTCGCGGTGTCACCCGGTGCAACGGCGACGCTGTATGCGGCGGCGCGCGATGCCGACCTGCCGTACCTGCCTGGCGCTGCCACGGCTTCGGACCTGATCCTGGGCCTGGAGCACGGCCGTGACACCTTCAAGTTCTTCCCGGCAGTGCAGGCCGGCGGTGCCGCGCTGCTGGCGGCCTGGCACGGGCCGTTCGCCGACGTGCGCTTCTGCCCGACCGGCGGCATCAGCGCGCAGACCGCGCCGCAGTTCCTGCACCTGCCCAACGTGCTGTGCGTGGGCGGTTCGTGGCTGACCACCCCGGCGCTGCTGCAGACCCGTGACTGGGACACCATCGAGCGCCTGGCCCGCGAGGCCTCGGTGCTGGCCAGCTGAACCGGCGGCACGAATCGTCAAAGGTTTGATCGTGATCAAAGCGCCGGCCCCGGGCCGGCGTCATTCTGTGGGCAAGCGCACTACGGAGATCCGGACATGAATCCAACCATGAAGGCCGCTGTCGTGCGTGAGTTCGGCAAACCACTGGTGATCGAGGAAGTCTCGGTACCGCGCCCGGGGGCGGGCGAGGTACTGGTCAAGATCGAGGCCTGCGGCGTCTGCCACACCGACCTGCACGCCGCCGAGGGCGACTGGCCGGTGAAACCGAACCCGCCATTCATCCCCGGCCACGAGGGCGTGGGGCACGTCGTGGCCGTGGGAGGCGGGGTAGGGCACGTCAGGGAAGGCGACAGGGTCGGCATCCCCTGGTTGTACTCGGCGTGTGGCCATTGCGAACACTGCCTGGGTGGCTGGGAGACGCTGTGCGAGACGCAGCGCAACACCGGTTACTCGGTCAACGGCGGCTTCGCCGAGTACGCACTGGCCGATGCCAACTATGTCGGCCTGCTTCCGAAGGAAGTGGGCTTCGTCGAGATCGCGCCGGTACTGTGCGCCGGCGTGACCGTCTACAAGGGCCTGAAGGTCACCGACACCAGGCCCGGTGACTGGGTGGCGATCTCCGGCATCGGCGGCCTCGGCCACATGGCGGTGCAGTACGCCCGTGCGATGGGCCTGAACGTGGCCGCGGTGGACGTGGATGACAACAAACTGGTGCTGGCGCGGCAGCTGGGTGCCCAGGTCACCGTCAACGCACGCACCACCGATCCGGCCGCCTTCCTGAAGAAGGAGATCGGCGGTGCCCACGGTGCGCTGGTCACAGCCGTTTCGCCGAAGGCATTCGAGCAGGCGCTGGGCATGGTCCGGCGTGGCGGTACCGTCTCGCTCAATGGCCTGCCGCCGGGCAACTTCCCGCTGGATATCTTTGGCATGGTGCTCAACGGCATCACCGTGCGTGGCTCGATCGTCGGCACCCGGCTGGACCTGCAGGAGTCGCTGCAGTTTGCCGCCGAGGGCAAGGTCGCCGCCACGGTCAGCACCGATCGCCTGGAAAACATCAACGACGTGTTCGCGCGCATGCACGCGGGCACCATCGAAGGCCGCGTGGTGCTCGACTTCGCCGCCTGACCGCCTGTGCATGGCCGCCGGTGCACCGTACCCCTCTCCCACGGGCACGGCGGCCATGCCGATCCACCGGTAGCGCCGGCCGCTGGCCGGCAAGCGCAGGCGCTTTGCGCAGCCGTACAATGCGCGCATGCCCGGCCTGCTCAAGACCCTGTTCCTGTCCATCGTCGCCCTGATCGGTGGCGTACTGTCGCTCGCGCTGGTCAGCAGCGTCGCCAGCTGGCTGCCACCGCTGCTGGGCCTGTCGCCAGGCAACAACAGCGTGCAGCTGGGCTGGGACCTGGCGTTCAGCGTGCTCGGGGGCGTCGCCGGCATCTCCTTTGCCACTTATTACGCGCCCTGCTGGCCGCGCTCGCATGGCTTCTCGATCTGGTCGCTGATCGCGCTGGGCTGCGGCTACGCGGTGTGGAGCGTGGGCGCGGATTTCCCGATGTGGTTCGTCGTTTCCCTGCTGGTCTCGCTGCCGCTGCAGCTGCTGGTGGGCTGGTGGTTCGGTCGCCGCGCATCGCGCGATCCGGACTGAGCGCATGCAGGTAGTGCCGGCCGCTGGCCGGCAACGGTGGGATGCCGAGGTTGCCGGCCAGCGGCCGACACTACCGCTTCAGCGGCGGCAGCGTCTGCTTCAACCGTTCGATGCCCTGCCAGGGGTCACCCTTCAGCCGTTTCGCACGCGCCAGCGCCCTGGTCATCGGGAACGCATCGGCGGCGGTCACCTTCGCCAGTTCCTCCCAGCGCAACGGCACCGCCACGCCAGCGCTCGCGCGCGCCCGCAATGACCACGAACACACGCTGGTAGCCCCGCGCGTGTTGCGCAGCCAATCGATGAAGATTACCCCGCTGCGCTTCGCCTTGCTCATCGTCGCTACGTAGCGATCAGGCTGCTGCAGTGCCATCGCCTGCGCGAACGCCTCGCAGAACGCCTTGGCCTCCTCCCAGTCCCCCTTCGGCTGCAGCGGCACCACCACGTGCACGCCCTTGCCGCCAGACAGCCGCACGAAGCTCTGCAGGCCGATCTGCAACAGGCGATCGCGGACATCACGCGCCCCGGCTTTCACCTGCGCCCAGCTCACGCCGTCGCCGGGGTCGAGATCGAACACCAGACGGTCCGGATGCTCCGGGTCGTCTACCGTCGCACCCCACGGATGCAGCTCCAGCGTGTTCATCTGCACCAGCTGGAGCAGCCCACGCGCGTCGTCGATGTAGACGTAGTCCTCGCGACCACTTTTCTGCTGCAGTGGCACCGCATGCACGGCGTCACCCAAGCCGGGGCCATGATGCTTCTGGAAGAAACAGGCCTTGCCGGCACCGTCGGGGCAACGCAGCAGCGACAACGGCCTGCTGGCAATCTCCGGCAGGATCCAGCGCGCCATCTGCCGGTAATAGTCGGCCACGTCGCCCTTGCTGAGTTTCTGATCCCGGAATACCACGCGTTCGGGGTGCGTGATCTGCACCTCGCCTGCGGCGTCCACGTCTGCAGCATTCACTTCCAGATCCTCCACCTGCTTGTCGTTGCGCAGCCGCTTGAAACTAGCCTGGCGCAGCAGCCCTTCCTTGCCCCAGCCACGGAAGGCGACCTCGGCCACCACCAGCGGCTTCACCCAGCGCACGCTGGACGCACCGAACGGCACATGCGCCGGCAACGGCAGTACGGGGGACTTCACCGCCAGCGGCTGCAGTGCCTTGTGCAGCGCGCGCAGGCTTTCATCGTCGAAGCCGGTGCCCACGCGACCTACATAGCGCAGGCCGGCCTTGTCCTGCGCGGCCAGAAGCAACGAGCCGAATCCTACCCGCGAACCCTTGGGTGCCGTGTGCCCGACGATCACGAACTCGTCGGTGTCCTCGTGCTTGACCTTGACCCAGCTGCGCGCACGGGCATTCACATACGGAGCATCCACCTGCTTGCTCACGATGCCCTCGAAACCCGCTTTGCCACTGGCAGCGAACACCTGTGGCCCGTGATCGATCACATGCTCACTGAAGGCGAGGATGCCGGGTACATTGCCCAGCAGCGTTTTCAGCAGCGCCTTGCGTTCCAGCAAGGGCGCGCGGCTGACATCGGTACCGGCAACACCTGGCAGGTCGAAGACGATGTAGCGCAGCGGCTGTTTCGAACTGCCGTCGATCACCCGTTGCAGTGCTGCGAAGTCACTGCGGCCCTGCGCATCCAGTACCACCAGTTCACCGTCCAGGCGCGCGTCGCGCACCGGCAGCGCCCGGATGGCCTGCGCGACTTCGGGAAAATCGGCCGTCCAGTCCAGGCCATTGCGCGAACGCAGTTTCACTTCGCCATCGTGCAGATCAGCCAGCAGTCGATAGCCGTCCCACTTGATCTCATGCAGCCAGTGCTCGCCATCCGGCGCGCTGTTGCGGTGATCGGTCAATTGCGGTTTGAAGGCGCGGGGGTAGGGCGTGTCGCGTGCGCCGTCCAGTTTCAGCGCGCGCGCATGCCAGCGTGCATCGGCCTTGCGGGTAGCCCTGCGTGCGGCCGGTGCAGCGCGCTCTGTCCTTCCCGCCGTGCGCGTCTTCGCCGCCGATGAGCGTTTCGGCACGGGCGCTTGCAATAGATCGTCCGCTTCGGCATCGCGCGCTTCCTCATCATCGCGCTTGATCAGCAGCCATTGCACCTGACGCCCCTTCATCGCCGTGCGCACCAGCTTCCAAGCGCCGGCCAACCGCTGCCCGTGCAGCACGAAGTCGATCTTGCCCGCCGCCAGCGCCTGCAATGGATCACCTTCGCAGGCCCAGGTGCCGTGATCGAAGATCTCCACGTGGCCGGCACCGTAATGACCTTCGGGGATGTCTCCTTCGAAGCCGGCGTAGGACAGCGGATGGTCTTCCACTTCCACCGCCAGCCGCTTCTCGCCGATGCGCAGCGAAGGCCCCTTCGGCACGGCCCAGCTCTTCAGTACACCGTCCATTTCCAGGCGGAAATCGTAGTGGCGCGAACTGGCGTGATGCAGCTGGATGACGAACGTTGGCCGTCGCTTCGGGTCACCGTGGGCGGGGGTGTCGTCTGGCTCCGGCGTCTGGCCGCTACCCCCGCCGAGGCGACGCTTGCGCCGGTACTGGTGCAGCGACATGGCTCAACCTGCCTTGCGCCGCGTGGTCTTCTTGACGGCCTTCCTGGTGGCCTTCTTTGCCACCTTCTTCGCAGGTGCCTTGCGGGCCGCCGTCTTCTTCGCCGGTGTGCGCGTGTTCGCATCCAGGCTCTTCTGCAGCAGTGCCATGAAGTCGACCACGTTGGTGGCCGCATCCTCATGCGGTGCCGGCTCCTCTTCCACCCGGGTGGTGCCGCCCTTGGACTTGATGCGCTTGTTCAGCACCTGCTGCAGGCGCTCGCGGAATTCGTCGTGGTACTGCGAGGGGTCCCAGTCGCCGGCCATCGACTCGATCAGCTGTTCGGCCATTGCCGATTCCTTGCCAGTGATGCGGTAGTCGGAGAGTTTTCCGGTGGGCAGCGCGTAGTCGTCCGGATCCACCAGCTCCTGCGGGTAGCGCAGGATCATCAGCACCAGCGCGTCTGCCTGCGGCATCACCGCGC
Source organism: Stenotrophomonas sp. YJH_SMC_57 (assembly GCF_059369755.1). NCBI lineage: Bacteria > Pseudomonadati > Pseudomonadota > Gammaproteobacteria > Lysobacterales > Lysobacteraceae > Stenotrophomonas > Stenotrophomonas sp. YJH_SMC_57. Next base: position 51,431 of record NZ_JCAFSZ010000004.1, on the reverse strand, counting down.
ACAGATACTCGCGCGTGCGTACCACCACCCGCGCGATGCCCACCTTGCCGGTTTTGCGCAGCGTCTCGCGCAGCAGCACATAGCCCTTCTCCGCCTTCTTGCCTGGCACCAGCAGATACGGCTTCTCGTAGTAGCGCGGATCGATCTGCGCTGCATCCACGAACGATTCCACTTCCACCGCTTCGTGGCTTTCCGGCGCGGCCGAGCGGATATCGCCTTCCTCCAGCACGACATAGCTGCCCTTGTCGTACTCGTAGGCTTTGACGATGTCCTTCCAGGGCACTTCCTCGCCGGTATCGGCGTTGACCCGCTCGAACCGGATCGGTTTGCGATCACGCGAATCGAGCATGCGGAACTGCAGGTCGACCTTGCGTTCGCCGGACATCAGCGACACCGGCACGTTGAGAAGACCGAACGACAGCGTGCCGGTCCAGATTGGGCGGGCCATGGAGATACCTGTGACGGGGCAGGGGACAGCCAGCTTCAGCCCGGCGATGTAAACCACCCGTGTCGGTGCCGTGCACGTGGGTTCTACGCAGATGCGGTAGTGCCGGCCGCTGGCCGGCAACCCCAGAAAACTCCAGGCAGCGAACCTCTGCCGGCCAGCGGCCGGCACTACTGCAGTAGTGGCCGCACTGCTGCTGCCGGAATATGGTCCAGCGCGCGCCAGGCGTCTTCCACCACCGGCCGTGCCTGCGACCAGTTCAGCCGCGACTGTCCGCGCATCTGTTCCCAGTGCTCGGCCAGTTCCTCGCAGGTATCGGCGGCGTCACCGCGCGGCCAGTCGGCGGCGTGGGTGGTCAGCGCGAAGGCATAGACCGGGCATAGATCACGCCAGTTGCGATGACCGGGCCCGCGACGCTCCTCGTAATCGCTGAGCATGTACTGCAGGTAATCCTGCGCCACCGCCTGCGGGTCTTCGTGGCGACGCGTGCGGCGCTGCGCGGTGCGCTGGCCGAGCGGATCCAGCAGGGCGTTGAACACGGACGGTGCGGGTCGTTCAAGACGGGGCATGGCCGGCTCCTGCAGCGGGGGCGGGTGGGCAGGAATACGCGCGGTGCCGTTACCAGCGGGTGAGCGAGATGTTCATGACGCCAGGTTCGCGGCAGCTTTACCTGCGCCGCGGTGTAGTGGGAGCCCCCGAGCGCAGGCAGCCAGACCATGAGCCGTGAAACCTCCCGAGACCCGCTGCGGGAAAACCACCCGCCCATTGCCGGCGAGCAGCGTGGCAAGCGCGACGCCGACACTGCCGACTACCGCGGTACCGGGGCCCCCTTCTTCGATGCCGCGCAGGGCGACGACCACCTGCCGGTGAAGCATGAGGCTGAACAGGCGGCCCAGGACCGCAAGGACGGCGGCGACCGCCATCGCGGTGGGCAGGAAAGCCCGCTCAAGCGCCGCGAGCGCAAGCAGCGGGCCAGCGACAACCAGGATGAGGCACTGGAGGAAACCTTCCCGGCCAGCGACCCGACCTCACCGTTCGTGCCGGCCAAGGCACCTGATTGACGGGTCGTGCCGCCTAGCGCCACGACCACTGCAGTCCCACGCTGGCCCGCCGCCCCGGTCCCGGCTCGTAGAAGCGGCCGTTGCCGTCGTTGACGATCACCGAGCCGATGTAGGCCTGGTCCAGCACGTTCTCCAGCCTGGCGAAGGCACGCAGCTCGCCGCCGGGCAGGGCCCAGCGGCGACCACCTTCCAGATGCAGCACGGCGAAGCCCGGCGCGCGCTCGGTGGCCACGTCGTTCACCACCGTGTCGCTGCTGGCATTGGCTTCCAGCGCCCACTGCCAGTCACCCGGCGTCCACTGCAGCCGGGCAAACGCCTGCTGGCGCGGCACGCCGGGCAGGCGGCTGCCGGTGGTAACCACGGTATTGGAGGTCAGGTAGGGCGAGCGCACCTGCGCCTGCAGCCAGGTCCAGGCCAGCTGCAGTTGCAGCTGCTCGGCCAGCGGCTGGCGATACTGCAGCTCCAGCCCTTGGCGACGGGTGCGGCCGATGTTGCGGTACGTGCTGCGTCCACCGATGTTGCTGGCAACGGCCAGCTCATCGTCGGTACCTGCACGGAACAGGCTGACATCAAGCTGGGTTCCATCCTGTGCGTGCCACTTGCTGCCCACTTCCACGGAGCGGCTGCGCGCGGCCGCGAGATCCAGTGCCAGTCCCGCCTGTCCGTCGGCGCGATAGCCCAGTTCGTTGAAGGTGGGCGTCTCGAAGCCGCGGCCCACAGCAGCATGCAGGCGCCACCGCGGGCTGGCCTCGAAGCTGATGCCGGCCACCGGCGTGGTCGCCCGGTAGCGGCGGTGGCCGCTGTCGGCCGGGTTGCGGCCGGTGATGTAGCGATCGTCCGATTCGAAGCGCACGATGCTGTGGCGCACGCCCGCCAGCAACGACCAGCGCGGGCTCCATTGCCACCAGGCCTGCGCGAACTGGTCCACGTTCTGCACGATGTCGATCTGGTCGCGGCGCAGCTGCCCGCGTACGCCCAGCGTACTGCCGATGAAGTTCTCGTAGCCGGTGCGGTGCTGGCGCTGGCGGTCGGCACTCAGCCCGGCCACCAGGTCCAGCGGCCGTCCGGCGAGATCGCCGTGCCAGCCCCAGCGCGCATCCAGCCCGCCGTAGCCTCCGTCCAGGTCGATCACCCCGCCCGCATGCAGGGGATTGGCCTGGGCCGCCGGCGGAATCGGCAGGTACTGACGCACCGCGCGCTGGCCGGCATAGCCCATCAGCTGCCAGCGCTGCGCGCCGGCCTCGCGGGTCCAGCGCAGCCCGGCCTGCTGCTGGCGCACCGATTTGCGGGTGTTGTACTGGTGTGCCACGGCGGTGGCCTGGCGCGGGTCCGCCGCCACCTGCGCGCGGGTCAGGCCCAGCGGGTCCTGCGCATCGGGCGCATCCAGCGCATTGAGCAGCAGCTCCAGCCGCCCACCGCCCAGGTCACCGCCGATACGCGCGTTGAGCGATTCACGGCGCGCGCGGCTGTGGTCACGCCAGCCATCGGTACGGAAGTGGTTGGCGGCGATGTTGTAGTCCAGCCCGTGGCCTGCACCCTTCAGTTGCGCGCCGACACTGAGCGTGTTGTCGGCGCCGGCATTGAGGCGCAGCCGCCATGGGTCGCCGGCCTGGCCCTGTGCGCTCCACACCTGCAGCACGCCACCGGAGGAGTTGCCATACAGCGCCGAGAACGGTCCCCGCAGCACGTCGATGCGCTCGGCGCCGAGCACGCTGGCATGCGACAACTGACCCTGGCCGTCGGGCATGGTCGCCGGTACCCCGTCGATCAGCACCCGCACCCCGCGCACACCGAAGGTCGAGCGCGCGCCGAAACCGCGGATCGACAGCTGCGTGTCCTGCGCGAAGTTCTGCCGGTCGCGCGCGATCAGGCCCGGCACCCCGCCCAACGCCTCGGACAGCTGTGCGCCGGCGCCAGCGCGGCCGGCGCCGATCCAGACCGTGTCCAGGCTGGCCGGCAGCGCGAACGGGTCGATGCCCGGCACCCGCGCGGCCTGCACCTGCACGGCAGGCAGGGCGGTGGGGGCGGGCTCGGCCATGCTGGCAAATGGCGACAGCAGCAGGGCGGAGAGCGGCAGGCAATGGCGGCGTGCGGCAGGATTCATGATTCAGGTTGATGGATCGGGCGGCAACGCACGCCATGGTACGGGCCCGGGGATGACGATGGCGGCGGCCAGCCCCGGCAGGCTTTGTTACGATGGGCTGTTTCCGGCTGGAAAGCCGCAAGCCGCGTGGCGCAATTCCTCCCCCTTTCCGTCTACCGAACGAGTACCGCCGTGTCCTTCTTTGCAAACGTGGAACTGGTCCCAGGCGACCCGATCCTGGGCCTGACCGAGGCGTACAACGCCGACAGCCGCCCGACCAAGGTCAACCTGGGTGTGGGCATCTACTACGACGAGAGTGGCCGCATTCCGCTGCTGCGCGCCGTCAAGCAGATCGAGCAGCAGCTCGCCGCTGAAGCCAAACCGCGCGGCTACCTGCCGATCGATGGCCTGCCGGCGTACACGCAGGCCACGCGCGAACTGGTGTTCGGCAAGGACTCGCCGCTGCTGGCCGCCGGCCGCGTCACCACCGCGCAGACGGTGGGTGGCAGCGGTGCGCTGCGCGTCGGCGCCGACGTGCTGAAGAAGCTGCTGCCGCACGCCACCGTCGCGCTGAGCAACCCGAGCTGGGAAAACCACCGCGCCGTGTTCAGCGCGGCCGGCTTCGAGGTGGTGGATTACACCTACTTCGACCCGACCACCCATGGCGTCGATTTCGACGGCATGCTGGCCGACCTGGGCAAGCTGCAGGCCGGCACCGTGGTGCTGCTGCACGCCTGCTGCCACAACCCCACCGGCGCCGACCTCACCCTCACCCAGTGGAAGCAGGTCGCGCAGCTGCTGAAGGACAAGCAGCTGTTCCCCTTCATCGACATGGCCTACCAAGGCTTCGACAAGGGCATCGAGCAGGACGGCGCCGCCGTGCGCATCATCGCCGAAGCCGGCATCGACAGCTTCATCGTCGCCAACTCGTACTCCAAGTCGTTCTCGTTGTACGGCGAACGCGTGGGTGCGCTGTCGATGGTCGCCCCGACCGCCGCGGACGCCAAGGCCGTGCAGTCGCAGGTCAAGCGCGTGATCCGCACGATCTACTCCAGCCCGTCCACCCATGGTGCCGCGCTGGTGGCCGGCGTGCTGACCAACCCGGACCTGCGCGCGATGTGGGAGCAGGAACTGACCGAGATGCGCGAGCGCATCCATGCCCTGCGCCAGGGCCTGGTCGAGAAGCTGGCCGCTGCCGGTGCACCGCAGTTCGGCTTCATCAACGAGCAGGCCGGCATGTTCTCCTACTCCGGCCTGAGCCGTGAGCAGGTCGAACGCCTGCGCGACGAGTTCGGCATCTACGCCGTCGGCACCGGCCGCATCTGCGTGGCCGCGCTGAACCAGAACAACCTGGAATACGTCGCCAAGGCCGTGGCCACCGTCGCCAAGGGCTGAAGCAACGCTCCAGTAGCTTGAAGACAAAGGCGCCGAAAGGCGCCTTGGTTTTTGCTTCTGCTTTGCCTTTGCCTCTGCCTTTGCCACACCCTCCGCGCTCGTGGCGAACCCTGAAGCGCAGGGCGAGGTACACCGTGGACAGGACCGTGAGGCGCATGGATGCGCCGACCGAGCCCCCATGGGTGAGGGCGCTTTATCTGCGAGGCATGCCTCGCAAGCGCCCGAACGCCCAGCCGCCAGCGGCTGGGCCGGACCACGGAGTGGGGTTTACGGCGTGTCCTGGCCACGGTGTACCTCGCCCTGTGCCTCCATGAAGGAAGGCGCCACGAGCGCAACGCCTCTGGAAACGATTACGCCTTCCCGCGGTCACGCACGCCCCCGCCAGACCGGCGACAATAGGCGTTTTCCCGCTGCCGAGACCTGCCCGCTCATGTCCCGTACTTCGTTGACCCGCTTCCTGATCCAGGAACAGCACGCCGGCCGCATCAACGCCGACCTGCGCCAGCTGATCGCGGTCGTCGCCCGCGCCTGCACCAGCATCTCCATCGCCGTCAGCAAGGGCGCCCTCGGCGGCGTGCTGGGCGAGGCCGGGACCGGCAACGTGCAGGGCGAAGCGCAGAAGAAGCTGGACGTCATCAGCAATGAGATCCTGCTCGAAGCCAACGCCTGGGGCGGCCACCTCGCCGCCTGTGCCTCGGAGGAAATGGACCACAGCCAGCCAGTGCCGGACATCTATCCGCGTGGCGACTTCCTGCTGCTGTTCGATCCCCTCGATGGCAGCTCCAACATCGACGTCAACGTCTCGGTCGGCACCATCTTCTCGGTGCTGCGCTGCCCGACCAACGTCGAACTGCCGGGCGATGACGCGTTCCTGCAGCCGGGCAGCAAGCAGATCGCCGCCGGTTACTGCATCTACGGGCCCAGCACCCAGCTGGTGCTGACCGTCGGCCACGGCACCCACGCCTTCACCCTGGACCGCGAGAAAGGCGAGTTCGTGCTGACCACCGAGAACATGCAGATCCCGGCGGCCACCCAGGAATTCGCCATCAACATGTCCAACCAGCGGCATTGGGAAGCGCCGATGCAGGCCTACGTCGGCGACCTGCTGGCCGGCAAGGAAGGCGCGCGCGGCAAGAACTTCAACATGCGCTGGATCGCCAGCATGGTCGCCGACGTGCATCGCATCCTGACCCGCGGCGGCATCTTCATCTACCCGTGGGACAAGAAGGACCCGTCCAAGGCCGGCAAGCTGCGCCTGATGTACGAAGCCAACCCGATGGGCCTGCTGGTCGAGCAGGCCGGTGGCGCTGCCTGGACCGGCCGCGAGCGCATCCTCGATATCCAGCCCGACCAGCTGCACCAGCGCGTGCCGGTATTCCTCGGCTCGCGCGAGGAAGTCGCCGAAGCCGTGCGCTACCACCACGCGCACGACGACGCGCAGGGCTGAGGGCCGTCACCCGACAACGGTCATGGCAGATCGATGACATGACCGTGGGGTGACACCACGGGCGGCAAACGGCACCATCTAGCCATTGCCGCCTAAGGAATGCACGCATGCACGAGCAGGGCCCGGTCGATTTCATCGAAGTCATCCACAATGCCGTCCCCAGCGACGTCTGCGCGGCGATCGTCGAGCGCATGCGTGCAACGCGTGGCCTGCTGCCCGGTGCGGTGGGCAGTGGTGTGTTCCCGGAACTCAAGCACAGCAAGGATCTGCGCATCAGTGGACTGGACGGCTGGCAGGATGTCGACCAGCAGCTGCAGATCGCAGTGTTCAACGGCCTGCTGACTTATCTACGCCGTTATCCACAGGCGTTGATCGCTCCGCTGATGTTGCAGATCCAGGACAGCAATGGCCAGCCGCGACGCCTGTCTGCCGAGGACTTCCCCGACATGCCGCCGCAGCAGCTGGCCGACCTGGCCCGCACCTGCCTGCGCCCGGGCGCGATCAACCTGCAGTGGTATGCGGCGGGCGAGGGCGGTTACCCGTACTGGCACTGCGAGCTGTACCCGAAGGATGCCCAGGCCGAGACCCTGCACCGGCACGTGTTGTGGACGCTGTACCTCAACGATGACTTCGAAGAGGGCGAAACCGAGTTCCTGTTCCAGGGCCGCAAGATCGCCCCGCGCACCGGCAGCCTGCTGATCGCCCCGACCGCGTTCACCCACACCCATCGCGGCAACCGGCCGCAGGGCGGCGACAAGTTCATCGCCACCAGCTGGATCCTGTTCCAGAGCGCGCAGAAGCTGTTTGGAGCGTAGGGTCGAGCTTGCTCGACCCTACTCAGAACAACGAGCCCTGCGGCGAATCCTTCTTCGGCGGCAGCGGCTTCTCGAACCGGCTGCAATCCAGCTTCGGCCAATGGCTGTTCTGCGCATTGAACCCGAGGCGCTTGCGCGCCAGCTTGAAGCGGTTGTTCAACAGGTCCGCATACACGCCTTCGCCGCGCATGCGCGTGCCGAACTGGCTGTCGTAGTCCTTGCCACCGCGAAGCTGATGGATGGTGCTCATCACGTGCGCGGCGCGATCCGGGTGATGGGTGTCCAGCCAGTCGCGGAACAGCGGTGCCACTTCCAGTGGCAGGCGCAGCAGCACGTAGCCGGCGGTGCTGGCGCCAGCGTCGTGTGCGGCCTCCAGCACGGCTTCCAGTTCGCTGTCGTTGATCCATGGAATCACCGGCGCCACCATCACCCCGACCGGAATACCGGCCTCATGCAGCCGCTTCATCGCGCGCAGCCGTGCATGCGGTGCCGATGCGCGTGGCTCGAGCTTGGCCGAGAGATGCGGGTCCAACGAGGTCACCGAGAAATGCACGCTGACCAGGTTTTCCGCGGCCAGCGGCGCGAGCAGATCGATATCGCGCTCGACCAGCGCGTTCTTGGTGATCAACGAGAACGGATGTTTCGTCTCCAGCATCACTTCGATCAGCTGGCGGGTCAGCTTGAACTTGCGCTCGATCGGTTGGTACGCATCGGTGTTGATGCCCAGCGCGATCGGCTGCGGCAGGTAACCCGGTTTCGACAGTTCCTTGCGCAACAGTTGCGGCGCATTGATCTTGGCGAACAGCTTGGTCTCGAAATCCAGGCCCGGCGACAGGTTCAGATAGGCATGCGAGGGGCGCGCAAAGCAGTACGAGCAGCCATGCTCGCAGCCGCGATACGGATTCACCGACTGGCTGAAGCCGACGTCCGGTGAATTGTTGCGGGTGATGATGCTGCGTGCGGTTTCGGCGCGCACCTCGGTGCGCAGGCGCGGGGCGAGGAACTCTTCGCTCTCATCGACGGCCCAGCCATCATCCACCGCCTCGCTGACGGTGCTTTCAAAGCGCCCTGCAAGGTGGGACGTGGAACCTCGGCCCTTGATCGCAATACCCATGGACGCAGGGTACGCCGCGATCGTCTCAACGGCTGCGACGGCCGCCTGAAGGATTCAGGACGGTGCAGAGTCGAGCATGGCTCGACTCTGCACGGGGAGGGGTCAGAGCAGCGCCAGGTACCCGCGCACGGTGGCATCCAGGCCGTCATACAGCGCTTCACCGATCAGCGCGTGGCCGATCGACACCTCCAGCACGTCCGGCACGTGGGCCAGGAAGTCGCGCAGGTTGTCCTGCGACAGATCGTGGCCAGCGTTGACGCCCAGGCCGACGGCCTGCGCGCGGCGTGCGGCGGTGGCGAACAGCGCCAGCATCGCCTCGGCGTCGCCGGCGGCGTGTGCCTCGGCGTAGGGGCCGGTATACAGCTCGATGCGGTCTGCGCCGACTTCAGCTGCCTGCTCCAGCAGTGGGTTGCCGGCGTCAACGAACAGGCTGACCCGGCAACCCATTGCTTTCAGTTCGGCGACCAGCGGGCGCAGGCGCTCGGCGTCGCGCTCGAAGTCGAAGCCATGGTCGGACGTGATCTGGCCATCGCCGTCCGGCACCAGGGTGGCCTGTGCCGGGCGGGTCTGCGCGCACAGCGGCAACAACCCCGGGTAACCCTCGCGTGGCGGTGCGAACGGGTTGCCTTCGATGTTGAACTCGACGCCGCGCGCGCGGGTCAGCGTGGACAGGGCCAGCACGTCCTCGGCGGTGATATGGCGACGGTCCGGCCGCGGGTGCACGGTGATGCCATGCGCACCGGCATCCAGGCAGGCCTGGGCGGCGCGCACCACGTCGGGTTCGGCGCCGCCACGCGAATTGCGCAGGACGGCGATCTTGTTGACGTTGACGCTGAGCTGGGTCATGGAACGGTACTACTTGGAAAGAGGGGACGGATCGTGGTCGTTGCCGTCATCGTTGCGGCGGGCCTGTGCCTGTTCGCGCAGGTGGCGCAGTTCCTCGGCATCGACCAGGGTGGCAGGGTCGCGCTGCAGGTCGCCGAAGCGGGCCACGTATCGGCCACGTACCCAGGCCAGCAGGAAGGCGAGGGCCGCCAGCAGGCACACGGTCATCAGCCCGGGGCTGGGGGTCTTCAGCGCAAAGGCGAAGCAGCCCAGCGCCAGCAGCAGGTACAACCAGTACATAGTCGGGCTCCCGGATGATCGCCGCAGTGTAGCGCTGCGTCAGAGCAGCGGCGAGGCCAGCCGCGCGAACGCCTCGGGCAGGCGGTGCAGCCACAGCGAGCGGCCGGCCTGGTCGTGCACGCGGGTGGCACGGTCGAATTCGCCCTGCAGCAGCTCGGCCAGGGCGGCGACGCGGTCACGGTCGCTGATCATCATCGACAGCTCGAAGTTCAGCCGGAAGCTGCGGTGGTCGAAGTTGGCACTGCCGACGATGCAGACATCGTCGTCGGCGATGAAGGCCTTGGTGTGCAGCATGCGCGGGCCGTACTCATAGATCTTCACGCCGGCATGCAGCAGCTCGTCGAAATAGGAGCGCGCAGCCTGGGTGACGAACCAGGAGTCACTCATCTTTGGCACCAGCAGGCGTACGTCCAGGCCGCCCAGCGCCGCCGAGGTCAGCGCCATCCGCGCGGCCTCGCCGGGCACGAAGTAGGGCGTGACCAGCCAGACGCGTTCGTGCGCCTCCTGGATAGCGGCCACATGCAGGCGGTGAATCGTTTCCCATCCCGAGTCGGGCCCGGACACCAGCACCTGGGCGTTGATCGGGCCGTCCGCGCGCAGCGGCATCTCGGCCGGCCACAGGCGCGCGATGTCGAAGCGCGAATGGTCCTGGCCACTGGCGTACAGCCAGTCCTCGGCGAATACCAGCTGCAGGCTGCGCACCACGTGACCGCGGATGCGCATGTGCAGGTCACGGTAGGCGTCGGCCCTGCGGCTCTCGTCTTCGTCGTCGGTGATGTTGATGCCGCCGGTGAAGGCCAGGCGGCCGTCCACGATCACCAGCTTGCGATGGGTGCGCAGGTTCAACCAGGGCCGCTTGAACGGCTTCAGCAGTTGCCGCGGATGGAACCAGATCGCTTCGCCGCCTGCATCCAGCAGCGGCTGCAGGAAGCGGCGGGGCAGGGCGGAAGAGCCCACCGCATCGAGCAGCAGGCGCACCTGCACGCCGGCACGGGCACGTTCGACCAGGGCATCGCGCAGCGCAGTGCCTGCGTGGTCCGGGTTGAAGATGTAGTACTCCAGGTGCACGTGGTCGCGCGCCTGTGCGACGGCTTCCAGCAGGGCTGCGTAGGTGGCGGCGCCATCCACCAGCCAGGTCACTTCGGTGGCGCTGCTCGGTGCCAGCCCGGTGGTTGCCTGGGCGATCTTGGCCAGCTCGGTGCAGTCGGCATCGGGTGGGCAGACGTCGCTGTAGTGCTCCATGCCCGAACGCGCACGGCCACGACGCAGGCGCTGCCGCTTCACCTTCTGCGGGCCAAGCAGGTAGTAGATGAAGAGGCCCAGGTAGGGCAGCAACGCCAGCGACAGGATCCAGCTCAGCGTCGCGACGGGCTCGCGCTTCTGCAGCATGATCCAGCCTGCCAGAGCGAACAGGTACAGCAGATAAGCCACCGCCAGGATCGTGCCGAGGTGGGCGATGCCGTCGAGCCAATGGCGCAGGGAGTCGAAGAGGGCGAGCATCCGCCGATCATAACGGCCCGGGCCGTCAGGGATAAAAAAAGACGCCCCTGTTTCCAGGGGCGTCTGCAGTCGCGTCATGACTGTTGTGTTGCGGTGTAGCGATTACTGCTGCACAAAACCGATCTTCTTCATCTGAGCATTCTTCGCGGCGGCCAGGACCTTGGCCATCACGTCGTACTCGGAATCCGGGCTGGCGTCGATGCGCAGTTCCGGCTGGTTGGTCGGGTCACGCTGGACCTCCTGCTCCATCCGCTGCTGCAGCTCGCCGGTATTGATCGGGCTGTTGTTCCACGAGACCTGGTTGCTGGCGTCGATCTTCAGCTCGATCGGCGGCGGCGGTTCGACCAGCTGCGGCGGTGGGTTGAGCACGCGCTGCGGCAGGTCCACGGCGATCGGGTACGTCATGATCGGCGCGGTCACGATGAAGATGATCAGCAGAACCAGCATCACGTCCACGAGGGGCGTGACGTTGATGTCTGCCATGGGGCCCTTGCCACCACCACTACTGAATGCCATGGCTTATTGCCCCTTTTCTTTGGTCGCGACGAAGCCGACGTCCAGCATGCCCTGCTCCTGCGCAACCTTGGTCAGGTCGTTGATGACGCGCATCTTGGTGGTGCGGTCACCACGCAGGTTCAGCGGCGGCTGCGGGGTCTGCTGGGCGGCGGTCGCCAAGCGCGACTCGAGAGTCTGCTTGTTGATTTCTTCGTCGTTCCAGTAGATCGAGCCGTCTTCCTTGACTGCCAGAGTGATCGGGCCGGCACGCTTTTCAGCGTCTTCCGGCTTCTGGATCAGGTTGGCTTCCGGCAGATCCACCTTGACCTTGTGGGACATCAGGGGCGCCGTGATGATGAAGATGATCAGCAGCACCAGCATCACGTCCACGAGGGGCGTAACGTTGATGTCGGCCATGGGGCCGCCGCTGTTACCACTACTGAAAGCCATAACGGGCTCCGTCTAGATCGTGTTGACTACGTTCTCGCTGGGTACAGCGCGTCGCAATTAGCGGACGCGCGAACCGGTGGCGAAGAAGTCGTGCAGGTCGTGCGCGAAGGTATCGAACTTGCTGATGGTCGCGCTGTTGACCTTGCTGAAGAAGTTGAAGGCGAACACGGCCGGGATTGCGACGAACAGACCGATCGCGGTCATGATCAGCGCTTCACCCACCGGGCCGGCAACGGCGTCGATCGAAGCGGAGCCGGTGGCACCGATCTTGATCAGCGCGCCGTAGATGCCCCACACGGTACCCAGCAGACCGACGAACGGAGCGGTCGCACCGACGGTCGCCAGCAGGGTCATGCCCGACTGCAGCTTGTTGCTTTCGCGGGTGACGGCCTGGCGCAGGGCGCGGTCGACGAACTCCGAACGGCTCAGGTTCTCACCGACGCCGCCGGTGGCACCGCCTTCAGCGCGCTGGTGGTGGGCAGCTGCCTGGGCAGCGTCCAGGGCGATCTTCGAGAACGGCTCGGATGCCGGCTGTTCTTCCATCGCACGGATGGCGTCCTGTGCGTTCGGGGTGTCCCAGAACAGGCTGACGACGCGATCAGCAGCGCTCTTCAGACGAACCGAACGGAAGATGTTGATGACGGTCCAGTACCAGGACATGGCCGACATCACGATCAGGGTCAGCAGCACGACCCAGGAAACCGCGAAATCACCCGGCTTGGTGGTCATTTCGTGGATCAGGTGCTCGAAGCCCATCTGCGACAGGGCGTTGGACGGATTGCCCCCGGCAGCAGCGGCGATGAAAAGTTCCTGCAGCATGACGCTTACCTTTGTTGTGTGTGGTGATAAAGGGTGTAGCTAAGCTAAACAATCGAACCGTGAGCGGGGGGTGGCCGGCGGCCACCCGGCCCATCAGTTCAGCGCAAAGTTGACCGGGACGCGAACGCGACCTGCCGCCTTCTTACCGCCAGATTCAGCGGCGTTGAAGCGCCACTTGCGAGCTGCTTCCATCGCAGCACGGTCCAGGTCGCGGTTACGGCTGGACTTTTCCACCGTGACATTGGTGACGTTGCCGCTGGCATCGACATCAATGATCAGGATCACTTCGCCCTGGATACCGGCGCGGAAGGCTGCCGGCGGGTAGCGCGGCGGATTCATGGCCTTCGACGAGATGTCCACGCTGGCCTCGATCGAGGTCGGCGGTGCCGGCGGCGACGGCGGCGACGGCGGGGTGACGATGTCGTTCGGGCGCGGTTCCGGCACGTCCACGACCGGCGCCTGCGGCGGCGGCGGGACCGGCGACGGCTTCGGCGGCGACAGATTCTTCACCGGCGGCGGCGGAGTATCTGTCGGCGGCGGCGGCGGCGGCGGCGGGGGCGGCGGCGGCGGTGCGTCGACGATGGTCACCATGACGTTGCGCTCCTTCTCCGCAACGGCCTTGGGAGCCACGGCGGGGATGAGGAGCATCATGAAGGCGGCCAGATGCAGGGCAATTACAAACGCGATGCCGACGATGCGAGGCCAGCTCAGCCCCTTGTCATCGGGTTGTTCGTACCGGTGAACGACTAGTTGTTCCGTCATGCGCCAAGAGCTCAATAGTGGGGCCGGGATGCCGGGGGCGGAATCCCTGATCAGCGGTGCATGACACCGCAGGAACCTCCAAGCTTATACCAATCCTGAGCGCCTGCGCATCAATCGAGCAGGCATTCAGGCGTTATTCCTACTTACTTCAGGTTGATGATTTTCTTGGCATCAGCCTGGTTCTTCACACCCTTCGCCAGCGCCTGCTGGGCGGCCTGCTTGGCCTCCGGGATGCGACCTTCGGCATGCAGGACGCGTGCCAGGTTCAGGTAGGTCTCACCGTCCTTGGAGAGCGGGGCGGCCTTCTGCCACGCGTCGATCGCCTGCGGCACCTGGTCGGAGTAGTAGTAGGACTGGGCCAGCGCCAGGTAGACCTGGTAATCCGGCTTCAGGATGCCCTTCTGCAACCCTTCGTTGATGACCGCGATGACGTCCTTTTCCTTGTGCTCGGTGTTGGCATAGATCGAGTACAGCTGCTTGTACTCGCGCTCTTCGGTGAGCTGGCCGCTGCTGCGCAGCTTGTCCATCACCGCAGCCGCCTTGTCCATCTGGTCGGCCTGCATGTACATGCTGGCCAGGTTCAGCTGGGCCTTCTTGTCGTTCGGGTTCTTGGCCGCCAGTGCCTCGGCTTCCTTGACCGCTTCACCGGACTGGCCGGCTTCGGACAGGGCCGCCATCAGCAGCTGGTTCCAGTTGTCCTTCGGTTCGGTGGCGCCGGCGATGGCCTGCTTCAGCACCGGGATCGCTTCCTGGTAGCGCTCCAGCTGGTACAGCGCCTGCCCCTTGGCAATCAGTTCTTCCGGCTTGGTCGACTTGCTCTCGGCGAAGTACTTGTCGAGGGTGGCCAGGCCTTCGGCGGTCTTGTCGTCCTGCATCTGCAGCTGGCCCAGCATCAGCATCGACTGGAAGTGGCCGTTGTTGTCCAGGCCGTTGAACTGGATGACCTGCTTCAGATAGGCGATCGCCGCCGGGGTGTCATCGGTCTGGTAGGCGGCCTGCGAGGCCAGCTGCGCGGCCAGCGACTTGTCGTACTCGTTCGAGGCGCTGTCGGCCAGGATTGCGTCAGCCTGTTCGCGGGTCTCCGGGAACTTTTCCTTGTTGTAGCTGTCGATCATCTTCTGCAGCTTGCTGCCCATCTTGGCCGAGGCCTTGACGGTCGGCTCCTGGCGGGTCGCATTCGGGTACAGCGCTTCGGCCTTGGCCTGCTTGCTGCCGCCGCGGTTGCCACGCTCGGACGAACGCGAGGACTGCGCAAAGGCATCGGTGACCACGGCGCCGGTCAGGGCGGTCGCGACGAGGACGGAAAGCACAGCTTTGTGGTTACGCAAAATCATCGTTCACCTCGATCGAACCGCCGGTTAGCGGCAAAGTCGGACTGTCAGAAAAATCTGAGCCGCCAAACGTATCAGAAACAGATGGCGTGAGAAATCGTTTTATGTGCTGCAATACAGCATAGAACTGCGCACTCATCCGCACTTCGGCCGCAGTCCGGCCGCCTGCGCCTGCTGATAGACCGGCGTCAGCGCCGGTGCATCGCGTCGCAACTCCTGGATCCGGTTGGCCGGGTCGGGGTGGGTGGACAGCCATTGTGGGCTGCGACCGCCACTGGCGGCCATCATGTTCTGCCACAGATCGACCGCCTGCGCCGGGTTGAAACCGGCCTGGGCCATCAGTCGCTGGCCGATCACATCGGCCTCGCTTTCCTGGGTACGCGACCCCGGCAGCAGGAACGCGGTCTGGGCGCCCATCCCACCGAGCTGGTTCACGGTGCTGGCAGCGCCCTCGCCATAAGCGGCACCGGCCAGTGCGCCGAGCACGGCCAAGCCGGTCTGCGCGCCCATCTGGCGGGTGATGCGCTCTTCGTGGTGGCGCGCGATGACGTGGCCGATTTCATGGCCGATCACGGCAGCCAGCTGGTCCTGGTTCTTCGCCACGGTGAAGATGCCGGTGTTCACGCCCACCTTGCCGCCGGGCAGGGCGAACGCGTTCGGCTCCTTGTCGACGAATACCGCCGTCTCCCACCGTACGCCACGGTATTGGGCTGGCAGCTGCGCGACCAGCGCATTGACCACGCACTGCACGTAACCGTTCTGGCGGCCGTCGGTGCTGATCTTTTCCTTCTGCTTGGTTTCGGCGAACGCCTGCGCGCCCAGCTGGTCCAGCTGGGCCTGGGAGACGCCGCCCACCATCTGCCGGCGCCCGGTCGGGGACGTCGTGGTCGCGCAAGCGCTGACCAGGGTGGTGATGACAAGGGCCAGCAGCAGTTGTTTCATGGAAGCTCCCCCGTGTTCATGTCCGCAGTGTGTAGCGTACCGGCTTAATCTTTCGTCAAGCGGACACGGCGTTACGTTGACCCCAGGAACACCATCGCGGCAAGTGCAACGGCGTTGTTCAGCGCATGTGCGGTGATCGCGGCCCATAGCGTGCCGGTGCGCCGGTACAGCCAGCAGAACGCGGCGCCCATGCCGCCATACACCAGCCACAACTGGAGCATGCCCAGCAGGGAGTTCTTGCTCAGACCCGGCACTTCGTGCACGAGGGCAAATGCCAGGCTGCTGAGGATGATACCCAGCCAGGGACGTCCCGCCTTCCACAGGCGCCCGAACAACACGCGGCGGAACAGCAGCTCTTCGTAGGCCGGCGCCAGCACCACGGCGAACAACACGAGGAACAACGGGAAACGCGCAATCGCGTTCTGCATCAGTTCCACGTTGGTCGGCACCGGTTCGATGCCGAACTGCTTGGCCAGGAAGGCGATGCCATTGCTGCCGATCACGATCAGCGCAGCCACCAGCAGGGTCCAGCCCCAGGTCGAGGGCCTCCGCAGCGCCTGGCGGGAAGTGGAGCGCTCGTCCGTCGTGGCCGGACGCCGCCAGAAGTACACCACCAGTGCCGCGCCGCCGGTGGCGATCAACGCCATCAGGATCTGCGCCAGTGCACCCGGCTGGCCAACCGCCGCGCCAACCGCGTCAGGCGACAGCACGCCACCATGGGCCTCGGCATTGGCACGGCCGACCACGATCGCGCGGTAGAACCCCCAGAACAGCCCGGTGATCAAGCTCAGGCTGAACAGGGTGACGATGGCGATGCCCAGGTCGATGAAGAAACCCGCCAACGGGGAACCGGCGCGCGGCGCGGCCGAGGCCGGCGGAATCGGGGGCGGGGCGGAAACCGGGGCGGAAGCGGACATCAAGTACCTGCGTTCAAGGGGCGAAGGCCGGCGCGCCTCCCCGCGCACCGGCCGTGTCCCGATTGTGTCAGATATCCAGGTTGGCGACCTTCAGCGCGTTGTCCTCGATGAAATCGCGACGCGGTTCGACCACATCGCCCATCAGGGTGCTGAAGATCTGGTCGGCGGCAACGGCATCTTCGATGCGCACCTGCAACAGCCGACGGGTTTCCGGGTTCACGGTGGTGTCCCACAGCTGCTCCGGATTCATTTCACCCAGACCCTTGAATCGCTGGATCTGGCGGCCGCGCTTGGCCTCCTCGAGCAGCCAGTTCTGCGCCTTGGCAAAACTGTCCACTTCGATCGACTTGGCGCCGCGCGAAATGGTCGCACCTTCGCGGATCAGGCCGTGCAGCAGCTTGGAGGCCTGGTGGATCGCGCGCAGTTCACCGCTTTCGAAGGCCGACATCGGCAACACCTGGATGTGCTGCTCGCCCATGTGGCGACGGGTCACCAGCACGGCGGCCGGGCGCTCGTCGTTGGCTTCCTGCAGTTCCAGGCTGAAGCGCGGGCTGCCCAGGCTGCCCTGGTTGAGGCGCTTGGCCAGTGCTTCCAGGCCTTCGCCTTCGCCGGCAGTGCGCAGGCTGTCCATGTCCATCGGCACGAAATCGACCAGCGCCTCGAGCAGGTTGCGGTCGTAGCGGTGCGCGTTGCGTTCGATCGAATCCAGCGCCGCGGCGTAGGCCAGCAGCAGCTTTTCCAGCGCCAGGCCTTCGATGCCCGGTTCGCCAGCGGCGGGCACCAGCGCCGCGTTTTCCACCGCGCTGCTGGCCAGATAGCTGTCCAGCGCCGGGTCGTCCTTCAGGTACAGCTCCTGCTTGCCCTGCTTGATCTTGTACAGCGGCGGCAGGCCGATGTAGACATAACCGCGCTCGATCAGCTCCGGCATCTGACGGTAGAAGAACGTCAGCAGCAGGGTACGGATGTGCGCGCCGTCGACGTCGGCGTCGGTCATGATGATGATCTTGTGGTAACGCAGCTTGTCCGGGTTGTACTCGTCGCGGCCGATGCCGGTGCCCAGCGCGGTGATCAGCGTACCGACCTGGTCCGACGACAGCATGCGGTCGAAGCGCGCGCGTTCCACGTTGAGGATCTTGCCGCGCAGCGGCAGCACCGCCTGGTTCTTGCGGTTGCGACCCTGCTTGGCCGAGCCACCTGCCGAGTCACCCTCGACGATGAACAGCTCGGACAGCGCCGGATCCTTTTCCTGGCAGTCGGCCAGCTTGCCCGGCAGGCCGGCGATGTCCAGCGCGCCCTTGCGGCGGGTCAGGTCGCGGGCCTTGCGTGCGGCTTCACGTGCACGCGCGGCATCGACGATCTTGCCGGCGATGGCCTTGGCTTCGTTCGGGTTCTCCTGCAGGAACTCTTCCAGGCGGGCACCAAAGGCGTTTTCCACCGCCGGGCGCACGTCGGAGCTGACCAGCTTTTCCTTGGTCTGGCTGGAGAAGCTCGGGTCGGGCACCTTCACCGACAGCACCGCGATCATGCCTTCGCGCATGTCATCGCCGGTCAGGTTGATCTTGGCCTGCTTGGCGATGCCGTTCTGCTCGATGTAGTTGTTGAGCACACGGGTCAGCGCACCACGGAAGCCGGCGAGATGGGTACCGCCGTCCTTCTGCGGGATGTTGTTGGTGAAGCAGTACATCGTCTCCTGGTAGGAGTCGGTCCACTGCAGCGCCACGTCCACGACGATGTTGTTGTGCTCGCCGGTGACCGAAATGACGTTCGGGTGCAGCGGGGTCTTCAGCTGCGCCAGATGCTCCACGAAGCTGCGGATGCCGCCTTCGTAGTGGAAGTCATCGCGCCGACCGTCGCCGCGCTCATCGGCAAGGACGATCTTGACGCCGGAATTGAGGAACGACAGTTCGCGCAGGCGGCGGGCCAGGATGTCGTAGTGGAATTCCACGTTGTCGTGGAACGCCACGGTCGACGGCCAGAAGCGCACGGTGGTGCCGCGCTTGGTGGTGGTTTCCAGCTTGGCCAGCGGGGTCACGGCCGCACCGTTGCTGAATTCCTGCTGGTAGTGGAAGCCGTTCTGGAACACATCCACCAGCAGCTTCTGCGACAGCGCGTTGACCACACTGACACCCACGCCATGCAGGCCGCCGGACACCTTGTAGCTGTTGTCATCGAACTTGCCGCCTGCGTGCAGCACGGTCATCACCACTTCGGCTGCCGAAACCTCGCGGCCCAGCTTGGCGCTCATCTGCTCGTGCTTGCCGGTCGGGATGCCGCGACCGTTATCGGACACCGAGACCGAGCCATCGGTGTGGATCGTCACCGCGACGTGGTCGGCATGGCCGGCCAGCGCTTCGTCGATCGAGTTGTCGACGACCTCGAACACCATGTGGTGCAGACCGGTGCCGTCATGCACGTCACCGATGTACATGCCGGGACGCTTGCGGACAGCCTCCAGGCCTTCCAGGGCGGTAATGCTGTTGGCGTCGTAATTGCCGTTGTTTGCCGGGGTGTTCTGTTCGTCGCTCATTGCGCTTGCCGTAGGCTCCGCAGGTCGGCCACCGCGCGAGGCGATGTGCCGAGAATGAAAGGATTCCAACCCGAATTATACCAGCCGGGGTCGAGCGGCCCTGGGGTGACCACTATGGCACAGCCACGATCTGTGCATGTTCCACGTGGAACCGGGTGATGTCGGCCAGATCCTGCAGTGCCGACGGGGTTTCGGTGGCCGTGATGAAGATCTGCGCCGGGCCATCAAGCAGACGCTGCAGGACCCGCGCCTGGTGGGTGCGGTCCAGCTCCGAGGCCAGATCATCGAGTGCGATCACCGGCCACTCGCCGCGTTGCTCCGCATAGTCCTCGGCCTGCGCCAGCAGGCACGCCAGCGCGGTCAGCTTGGCCTGCCCCCGTGACAGCGCGTCGCGACCGGGAATGTTGTGGAAACCCACGCTCCAGTCCGCGCGGTGCGGGCCGACCGAGGTGTAACCGGCCTGGCGGTCCCGTTCACGGGCCAGAAGCAGGGCATCGGCCAGAGGAAGCTCATGCCGACGCCAGCCCGGGCTCAATTCCAGCGTCTGGATCCCGAGTTGCGGGGCCAGGGTGGCTGCCAACGACACCGTGCGCTGCTGCAGTCGCTCCAGGTAGTGCTGGCGGCGGCTGGTCAGCGGTTCTCCAGCCTCGGCCAGCTCGTGATCCCAGGTATCGAGCATCCGCGATGGCCCACCCTGCTTGAGCAGCGCGTTACGCTGCTTCAGTGCCCGCGAGTAGCGGCGCCACAAGGACAGGAAATCAGGTTCCACGTGGAACAGGCCCCAATCGAGGAAGCGGCGGCGGGGTTCTCCACCGCCGCTCACCAGCGCATGGCTGCCTGGCTCGAAGGTCACCACGGCCAGGGCAGCGCAGAGATTCCCGAGCTGCGCGACATCCTCTCCGTCCAATCGCCCCTTCCAGTCCTGACCGCTGTGGCGCAGGCCCGCCTTGCGGCGATGGGGCGGGTGATTGTCGCGCTGCTCGTCCCATTCCACGAAGACTTCCAGGGCCTCCTGGCCCTGACGGACCAGGCCATCGCGAACCCGGCCGCGAAAGCTGCGGCCATAGGCCATCAGGTGCAGGGCCTCGAGCACGCTGGTCTTGCCGGCACCGTTGTCGCCGGTCAGCAGGTTCAATCCTGGCTGCGGCAACAGGTCCACCGCACTGAAGCGACGCAGTTGGTGCAGGGCGAGGCGGCGGATCTGCATGGGGCGCGAAGGACCATCCGCACGGGGCGGTAGTAGGGTGGGTAATCCATCAGCTTACTGCATCGGTCAAGCCTGACGCGGTGGCGACAGCACGCGGGCCAGGACGCGCCATCCGCCGATCAGCATTTACGCGTTCCACGTGGTGAACAGCCCACTTCTGGCGCCCCTCGCGATCTGGAGGGGCCTGAAATTGCTTCAAATCTGCGCCGGGTTCCACGGTGTGGACCCTCAGATTTCAGCGATTTCACGGCATCCGGGCCGCGCTACGGACGGCCTCAATGTCGATCCCAACCGAAACTGCTGCCGATATCTTCAAATCTGCGATGAGAGCTCCTGCAGGGTTCCACAGAATTCAAGGAATTCAGACCGGCCGTTCCACGCTGTCCACAGCGGGACTGTATGACTTATACACAAGGTATGGGCAATCTGTGGATAAAAAAGCCCTTTTACCGGGCCGACGAAACTATCCACAGGTTCCCCCCCAGCCCCAAGGCGCTCTATACAGGGGGTTTCAGCTGTATAAATTCCTTTTAAAACATGGAGATAGTGCATTTTTCCACGAGATCTGGCCCTACCATCACCACCATGCTTTAGATTTATACCCAGATTTAGAAGCTAGGCTCGACCCAATTTCCTCCAAACGCGTCCTGTGGACAGTGGCGTTTACAGGAGCTGCAGCCACACCTTCGAACACCATCGCGAGCGCGCCTCATGGCGTCGCCAATGGCGCTCCGATCTCCCACAACCACAATTCTGGTCACATCCGATCCGAAGGCGAACTCGCACCGTCAGAAGTGGAAGGGAAACTGCAGGACAGGCTCCACTCCAACGCCGTTGCATCAACGCTTGAGTCCAGCGCGACTACCAGTGCTCCACGTGGAACAAAAAACGCCCGGGAAAATCCCGGGCGTCATTCGGTTCCACGTGGAACAGCGCTGATGTCAGAGACGCAGCGGCATCACCACGTGACGCGACTTCTCGCTGCTGGATTCACGCACCAGCGCCGAGGAGTTGGAGTCGCGCAGCTGGATGATGACTTCCTCGTCGCGCAGCGCCGACAGGGCATCCAGCAGGTAGTTCACGTTGAAGCCGATGGCCAGGTCGCTGACCGTGGTGTCGGCTTCGATCTCTTCCTGGGCTTCTTCCTGTTCCGGGTTGTGCGCGCTGATCTTCAGGTTGCCCGGCGAGACTTCCACGCGGATACCGCGGTACTTCTCGTTGGACAGGATCGCGGCACGCTGCAGCGAGGCACGCAGGGCTTCACGGTCAACCTTCACTTCGCGGTCGGCGCCGATCGGGATCACGGCTTCGTAATCCGGGAAGCGGCCGTCGATCAGCTTCGAGGTGAAAGTGACATCGTCGCGCTTGACGCGCACGTGGCTACGGCCGACTTCCAGCTCGATCTCGCGATCACCGCTTTCCAGCAGGCGCTGCAGTTCGGTCACGCCCTTGCGCGGCACGATGATCTGGCGCTTGGAACCGCTGGGCTTGGCCAGATCGGTTTCACACAGCGCCAGGCGATGACCGTCGGTCGCGACGGTACGCAGGGCGTCACCGCGCAGATCGAACAGCAGGCCGTTGAGGTAGTAGCGCACGTCCTGCTGGGCCATCGCGAACGCGGTGCGTTCGATCAGTTCCTTCAGGGTCGCTTCGCCGATGGCCACGCGCTCGGTGGCTTCCACCTCGTCCACCGACGGGAAGTCGTTGGAGGGCAGGGTTGCCAGGGTGAAGCGGCTGCGACCGGCCTGCACGGTGATCTTGTCACCGGTCTGCGAGACGGTGATCCGGCTGCCGTCGGGCAGCGCACGGATGATCTCGAACAGCTTGCGGGCGGGAATCGTGGTTTCGCCGTCCTGGGCATCTTCAACCGCGATCCGCGACACCATCTCCACTTCCAGGTCGGTACCGGTCAGCGACAGCTGGCCGTTCTGCACCTGGACCAGGAAATTGGCCAGAACCGGAAGGGTCTGGCGGCGTTCGACCACGTTGACGACCTGTGCCAACGGCTTGAGAAAGGCTTCGCGCTGCAGTGTGAAACGCATGTGGTTCCGTGCCCCTATGCTTTAAAAAATGTGGAATAAATCAAAAGCTTGGTGGTGCTGGTAGAGACAGAATCGCTGGAAAACAACGCTAAGTCTTTGTAAATAAAAGAATTTCAGACCTCGAAACCCTCTGTATTACCGACCCCCAGGGGGTGGGGAAAGCTGTGGATAGAATCGGCGCGATTTCAGACGCCATTTTTATCCACAACGTGTCCCGCGCTTGCTACCGGATTCTGCACCGTTTTGTGCGATGACGCCTCATCGGCATCGGTGCATCATTCGCTCAGCTTCCGGATCAGCTTGTCCCAGTCCTCGCGGAGCTTGCCGTCGGTTTCCATCAGGGTCCGGATCTGGCGGCAGGCATGCAGCACCGTGGTGTGATCGCGACCGGCAAAGGCATCGCCGATCTCGGGCAGGCTGTGCTCGGTCAGTTCCTTGGTCAGGGCCATGGCGACCTGGCGCGGGCGGGCCAGCGAGCGGGTCCGACGCTTCGACAGCAGATCCTTGATCTGCAGGCCGTAGTAGTCGGCAACGGTTTTCTGGATGTTGGGAATGCTGATCGCCTGCTGCTGGGCACGCAGCAGGTCGCGCAGGGTTTCCTGGGCGAATTCGGTGGTGATCGCGCGGCCGGTGAAATTGGCGCGGGCGGTCAGGGTATTGAGCGCGCCTTCGAGGTCGCGCACGTTGGAGCGCATCTTCTTGGCGATCAGGAACGCAACATCATCGGGAATCTCGGCACCGCGTTCGCGCGCCTTGGCCAGCACGATCGCGGCACGGGTCTCGAAGTCCGGCGGTTCGATCGCGACCGACAGGCCCCAGGCAAGCCGCGACTTCAGGCGCGCTTCCAGGCCTTCGACTTCGCGCGGATAGCGGTCGCAGGTCAGGATGATCTGCTGCTTGCCATCGAACAGCGCGTTGAAGGTGTGGAAGAACTCTTCCTGGGTGCGGTCCTTGCCGGCGAAGAACTGGATGTCATCGATCAACAGCGCGTCCACCTGCTGGAACTGGCGCTTGAACTGATCCATGGTCTTTTCCTGAAGGGCCCGGATCATCGCGCTGAAGAACTGCTCCGAACGCAGGTACAGCACCTTCGCCCCCGGGTTGGCCTGGCGCATGGCATTGCCGGCGGCGAACATCAGGTGGGTCTTGCCCAGGCCGGTGCCTCCGTACAGCAGCAGCGGGTTGTGCGCACGGTCGCCCGGCTTCTGCGCCGCCTGGAAGGCAGCGGCCAGGCCCAGCTGGTTGCTGCGGCCTTCGACGAAGTTGGCGAAGGTGTAGTGGTTGTCCAGGTTGCCGGCAAACGGCACCTGCGGTTCGCTGGAGACGTGCGCCGACGGCGTGGAAACCGGCGCGTTCTGCATCTCGACCGGGCGCGGACGCGAGCCGATTTCAAGAAAAACGTCGCTGAAACCGGCGAAATGAGCCAACAGCTCGCGGATCCGGGCCAGGTACAGCTCGCGGACCTGGTCGACGATGAAGGCATTCGGTGCATACAGCACCAGGCTGTCCACGCGCAGATCGGCCTGCAGCGGCTTCAACCAGGTATGAACGTCTTCCGGCGGGAACTCCGCTTCGAGGCGCTCGAGACTACGGGACCAAGCATCCATCAGCAATAATCGTCCGGTGGCCGGGGCGTGGACGCGACAAGGCGCCCAAACACAGGCCGGAAAGGGGGAAATGGATGGCTCAGACTACCACCGAGCGCCCGCCTTCGGAATGCTTGTCCCCTACTTATTCACAAAAACATCCACAGCTATTGCACAGGGCAGTGAATTGGCGTAGCTGCCAGGGCTTGACTTGGGGCGGGGTACCTCTCTAGAATTTCCGGTTCTTTCCGTCCCATTCATACGAGAGGCCCCCAATGGCCACGAAGCGCACCTACCAGCCCAGCAACCTCAAGCGTAAGCGCGACCACGGCTTCCGTGCCCGTATGAAGACCGCTGACGGCCGCAAGATCCTGTCGCGTCGCCGCGCCAAGGGCCGCAAAGTCCTGAGCGCCTGATTGCCATGCCGCACCTCGCGGCAGACGCAATCCCTTCGACAGTGAATACTGCAGACCCGCGCAAGCGATTCCCTCGCTCTGCGCGGGTTCGCACGCGTGCCGAATACTCAACGGTCTTCAACGGCGCCCGCCGTGTGTCCGATCCGCTGATGACCCTGCACTGGCTGCCGGCTGACCGGCCGGCCAGGCTGGGTCTGGCGGTTTCCCGCAAGGTTGATCCGAACGCCGTCGGGCGTAACCGGATCAAGCGCGTCCTGCGCGACATCCTGCGTCAGACACGTACCGAAATCCAGCCAGGCGACTTCGTCGTCGTGGCTCGTAGTGCTGCGCGTTCCGCCAGCAACGACGAGATCCGCCAGGCCTTCCTGCGCCTGCTGCGTCGCCTGCGTGCATTGCCCACGCCGGGCGTGGACGGCACAATGCCGCCGCCTGATGGCATCGCAACTCCTTCTTTGACCGAGCCGGCATCGCGTCCCGGCCCCGCCGAGCCTGTCCGCTGATGAACCAGACCCGCGTATTCCTCATTTTTGCCTGGCTGATGGTGGCCGTGCTGCTGTGGATGGAGTGGAACCGTGAAAAGGCTGCTCCGACCCCGGCACCGACGACCACGTCGGCCCCGGCCGCCGCACAGAGCGTTCCGGGTTCCAGCCCGGGCGCCATCCCCAGTGCCCAGGTTCCGGGCGCCCCCGGCCAGGCTGCCGTGCAGGCCCAGGCCAGTGCCACCCCGGCCAGCCAGCGCGTGACCGTCACCACCGACGTGCTGCGCCTGGTGCTCGATGGCGGCCGCGTGCTCGACGCCGAGCTGCTGCAGTTCCCGCAGACCAAGGACGAAGGCAGCCCGCCGGTGCGCCTGCTGACCGAAGATCCCGCGCATCCGTACAGCGCGATCAGCGGCTGGGCCAGCGAGGACAAGAACACTCCGGTCCCGGGCGCTGACGGCTTCAAGCTGGTCGGTGACACCAATGACTTCGTGCTGGCCAAGGGCCAGAACGAGCTGCAGATCCCGTTCGTGTGGACCGCCGACAACGGCGTGACCATCAAGCGCACCCTGACCGTCTCGCGCAACGAGTACGCGGTGCGCTTCAAGGACGAAGTCAGCAACACCGGCACCGCGCCGTGGAATGGTTACGTCTACCGCACCCTGGACCGCACCCCGACCATCCTGTCGCGGAGCATGACCAACCCGGACTCCTTCAGCTTCAACGGCGCCACCTGGTACGACAACGACAAGAAGTACCAGCGTCGTGCGTTCAAGGACTACCTGGAAGACGGCACGCTGAACCAGAACATCACCGGCGGCTGGCTGGCGATGCTGCAGCACCATTTCTTCACCGCCTGGATCCCGCAGAAGGACCAGACGGCGCACTACGTGCTGTCGCAGGTGGCCGGTCGTGACCTGATCGAGGCGCGTGGCCCGGCCTTCACCGTGGCCCCGGGCCAGTCCACCAGCACCGAGGCCCGCCTGTGGGTCGGCCCGAAGCTGGTCAACCTGATCGCCAAGGAAGACGTGCCGGGCCTGGACCGCGTGGTCGACTACAGCCGCTTCTCGATGATGGCGGTAATCGGACAGGGCCTGTTCTGGGTGCTGAACCAGGTGCACAAGCTGGTCGGCAACTGGGGCTGGGCGATCGTCGGCCTGGTGGTGCTGCTGAAGCTGGTGCTGTATCCGTTGTCGGCCGTGCAGTACAAGAGCGGCGCCAAGATGCGTCGTTTCCAGCCGCGCATCGCGCAGCTGAAGGAACGCTATGGCGATGACCGCCAGAAGTTCCAGACCGCGATGATGGAGCTGTACAAGAAGGAAAAGATCAATCCGATGGGCGGCTGCCTGCCGATCCTCATCCAGATGCCGATCTTCTTCGCCCTGTACTGGGTGCTGGTCGAGTCGGTCGAGCTGCGCCAGGCGCCGTGGCTGGGCTGGATCCAGGACCTGACCGCACGCGACCCGTACTTCATCCTGCCGGTCATCAACGTGGCGGTGATGTGGTTCACCCAGAAGCTGACCCCGGCACCGGGCATGGACCCGATGCAGCAGAAGATGATGCAGTTCATGCCGCTGGTGTTCGGCGTCATGATGGCCTTCATGCCGTCCGGCCTGGTGCTGTATTGGGTGGTCAACGGCGGCCTCGGCCTGCTGCAGCAGTGGTGGATGACCAAGCGCCATGGCGGCGATCCGGTCCCGGCCACCACTGCCCCGGCCCCGGTCAAGAAGAAGTAACGGGTAGAGCCGGCCGCTGGCCGGCTGACCTCAGCAGAAGCCCGCCGCAAGGCGGGCTTTTCGCATGCGGCGTTAGAATTCCCGGCACACCGTTCCTCCCACCTTCGAGTCCACCATGCCGCGTGCGCTGTCGTTCTGCCTGTTCCTGCCCTCGCTGTTGTTGACCCTGGTCGTGGCCGGGTGTGGCGACAAGGATGCGAAGGCACCGGCGGCCGCCGTCACCCAGCCCAGCGCGCAGGCCGCGGCCGCCGCTGATCCGGCCGCCGCACCGTTGCTGGCGGCACTGCAGAAGCAGCTGGATGGCTATCGCCGGATCATCGTGCTGCTGGCCGATGAAGACCAGCAGAGTGCTACAGACCGGGGTACGTCCACGCGCGTTGGCCAGCAGCTGTTTCACGATGGCTTGGAACAGCGCACGGCGATTGCCGCGCAGTTCGACACCCTGCTGCGCGGTACCAGCCCGCAGCGCTTCGCCACCCTTGGCACCGTGCTGGACTACGTCGAGTCGGCACCGGAACTGTTCGACGCCGACCGCCTGGCGTTCCGCGAAGTGCTGCGCGATCTACACGAACGGGTCGGTACCGATTCGTCGCTGCCGGCGGTGAAACTGCACCAGCGCATCGGCGAAGACCTGGAAGCACTCGATGAAATCGAGCGCAACTACAACCAGGAACTGACCCGGATCTTCAGCCGTTTCGAACGCACCCGCGCCATCGAGCTGAAGCGCGAGAAGTGGGAGGACTACATCGCCCACCTGCACAAGGATTACAGCCGCGAGGCGATCCTGCGCGACTACGGGGTGATCGAGCCGTACCCGATGTCGATGAAGGACAGCGACCGCGAGATCTTCGGCCGCGACCTGCCGCCCAAGACCGTGGTGCTGACCTTCGATGATGGCCCGCACAAGGCCTACACCGATGAAGTGGTCGCCATCCTCAAGCGCTACGACGTGCCGGGCGTGTTCTTCGAGGTGGGCCGCAACCTGGGCAAGGTCGAGAGCGACGGCAGGGTCAGCCTCGGGCCGATGGCGAAGATCAGCCGCAGCCTGATGGAAGAGGGCTATGCGGTCGGCAACCACAGCCTGACCCACGCCCAGCTCTCGCGCACCACCGGCGACGCGCTGCGCCAGCAGGTGCTCGACACCGATACCCTGCTGAAGGATGTCGACAGCAAGCGCGCGCCGCTGTTCCGCTTCCCGTACGGCGCGCGCAATGCCGAAGGCCTGCAGCTGCTCAACGAGGCCGGGCTGAAGTCGATCATGTGGAACATCGACTCGATGGACTGGGCCGACCCGGTGCCGGAATCGATCGTGCAGCGCGTGCTCGGCCAGGTGAACAAGGAACAGCGCGGCATCATCCTGTTCCATGACATCCACGACCGTGCGGTGAAGGCGCTGCCGCAGATCCTCGACCGCCTGATCGCCGACGGCTACCAGTTCGCCGGCTGGAACGGCCGCGACTTCACCGTCGCCCGCGCGCGCAAGGGCGCGGCCAGCGACGCCACCGTCACCACCGGCTACGAGAAGTCGTGGGCGATCGTGGTAGGCATCGACAGTTACGCCAAGTGGCCGAAGCTGGAGTACGCCAGCCACGATGCGCAGGCGGTGGCCGACACGCTGACAGGGCAGTTCGGCTTCCCCTCTTCACAGGTGATCGTGCTGAAGAATGAGCAGGCCACCCGCAACAACATCCTGGCCGCCTTCCACGACCGCCTGGCCGACGATCGCACCGGAAAGAACGACCGCGTGTTCGTGTTCTTCGCCGGCCATGGCGCGACCCGCCAGCTCGCCTCCGGGCGCGACCTTGGCTACATCATCCCGGTGGATTCGGACCCGAAAGAGTTCGCCACCGACGCGATCGCGATGACCGACATCCAGAACATCGCCGAGAGCATGCAGGCCAAGCACGTGATGTTCGTGATGGATGCCTGCTACAGCGGCCTGGGCCTGACCCGGGGTGGCCCCTCGTCGTCGTCATTCCTGCGCGAGAACGCACGCCGCAGCGCGCGGCAGATGCTGACCGCCGGCGGTGCCGACCAGCAGGTGGCCGATGCCGGCCCGAACGGCCATTCGGTGTTCACCTGGGTGCTGCTGCAGGCGCTGGCCGGCAAGGGTGACCTCAACGGCGATGGCCTGATCACCGGTACCGAGCTGGCCGCGTACGTGGCGCCGGCAGTGTCGGCGGTTTCGCACCAGACCCCGGCCTTCGGCAGCCTGCCCGGTTCGCAGGGCGGCGAGTTCGTGTTCCAGGTGCCCGACAGCCAGGAGTTCCTCACCGCCGATACGCGCCAGCTGACCGCCGATGCGATCGCGCTGAACAACAAGGTCGATGCTGCCAGCGAGGCCAAGGGCAACCAGGCGCCGGTGACCGTGGCCGACCTGCAGGGTGGCAAGGCCAGGCTGGTGGTGCCCACCGCCGGCCCGGCGTCCGACCGCCAGCGCGCGCAGCAGGCCAACGACCGCGGCCTGCAGCTGTACCGCGAGAAGCAGTACGACGAGGCGGCCGCGCAGTTCGCCGAAGCGCTGAAGCTGCGCCCCGATTTCGCCCAGGCCGCGAACAACCTCGGCTTCGTCTACTACCGCCAGCAGCGCTACGCCGAAGCGGCGCGCTGGCTGGAGAACACGCTGAAGATTGATCCCTCGCGCGCGGTGGCCTATATCAACCTGGGCGATGCCTACTTCAACGCCGGCGACAAGCCCAAGGCCAGGCAGGCCTACACCACCTACCTGGCGCTGCAGCCGCAGGGCAGTGGTGCGGCGCAGGCACGCGCGCAGCTGGAGAAGCTCTGAGCCATGGATACCACGATCCACACCGACACCATCGTGGCCATCGCCAGCGCCCCCGGCGCCGGGGGGGTTGGCCTGCTGCGCCTGTCCGGCCCGCGCGCGGCGGCCATCGCCAACGCACTGGGTGCGCCTGCATTGCGCCCGCGCCATGCGCATTACGCGCGCCTGCGCGACGCCGACGATGAGGTGATCGACGATGGCATCGTGCTTTGGTTCCCCGCGCCCAACAGCTTCACCGGCGAAGAAGTGGTGGAACTGCAGGGGCACGGCAGCCCCGTGCTGTTGCAGCAGCTGGTCGCGCGCTGCATCGCGCTGGGTGCGCGCCAGGCGCGGCCGGGTGAGTTCAGCGAACGGGCGTTTCTCAACGGCAAGCTGGACCTGGCCCAGGCCGAGGCCATCGCCGACCTGATCGCCGCCGGCGACAACCGTGCCGCGCGTGCTGCGCGCCGTTCGCTGGATGGTGTGTTCTCGCGCCGCATCGAGGCGGTGGTCGAACAGCTGGTGCTGCTGCGCATCCACGTGGAAGCGGCCATCGACTTCGCCGACGAACCGCTGGACACCCTCGGTGGCGCGCAGGTACGGCGCGGGCTGGAACAGGCGCGCAGCGATCTGGCCCTGCTGCGCCGCGATGCCGAACGTGGTCGCCGCCTGCGCGACAGCCTGCACGCGGTGCTGATCGGGCCACCGAATGCCGGCAAGAGTTCATTGCTCAATGCGTTGGCTGGCAGCGAGCGTGCGATCGTCACCGACATTGCCGGCACCACCCGCGACACGCTGCGCGAGACGATCCGCCTGGATGGCCTGGAACTGACCCTGGTCGACACCGCCGGCCTGCGCGACGGCGGCGATGCCATCGAGCGCGAAGGCATGCGTCGCGCACATGTGGAAATCGAGCGCACCGACCTGGCGCTGATCGTGCTGGATGCACGCGATCCGGCGGCCGGTGAAGCGGCCCTCGGTGATGCAGTGATGGCGGTGCCGCACAAGGTCTACATCCACAACAAGTCGGACCTGCTGGATGTGCTGCCGACGCTGGACGATCCGGATCGCGTGTTCGTCTCGGCCGCGACCGGTGCCGGGCTCGATGACCTGCATGTGCGCCTGCGCAGCATCGCTTCGGCCGGGGCAGGGGAGCAGGTGGACGGCGAGTTCTCCGCGCGCACCCGCCACGTCGATGCGATCGAGCGCGCGCAGGAACATGCGCAGCGCGCCGATGGTGAGCTGGCCCACGAACACCTGGAACTGGCCGCCGAGGAACTGCGGCTGGCGCACGATGCACTGGGCGAGATCACCGGGCAGATGAGTGCCGATGATCTGCTGGGACGGATCTTCTCCAGCTTCTGCATCGGCAAGTAACGCTGGTGCCAGATCCCCGAACGGGCTCACGCTCTAGTGGGTGCCAACCTTGGTTGGCACAGGGCGTCCGGGGTCATCGACGCCGGCTGGCAGAGCGCCGACCCAGGTCGGCGACTACCGGATGCGTGTGGTCCCCCGCCTGTCACATTGCCGCCGCATACTGACGCCCATCACATACCGCTTGGGGAAGTCGCAGTGAAGTCGTGGGGTTGTGCGTTGCTGTTGTCGCTGGCCGTGGCACCATCGGTGGCCATGAGTGCTGAATCCTCCACCCCGGCCGCACACAAGGTGTCGGTCTATGGCCACCGCGGTGCAAGCGCGCTGCTGCCCGAGCACACCCTGGCCGCCTATGCGCAGGCGATTGCCGATGGCGCCGACTACATCGAACCGGACCTGGTGATGACCAGGGACGGGAAGATGGTGGCCCGCCACGAGAACGAGATCGGTGGCACCACCGACGTTGCCTCGCATCCCGAGTTCGCCAGCCGCCGCACCAGCAAGGTGATCGACGGGCAGAAGGTCGAGGGCTGGTTCACCGAAGACTTCACCCTGGCCGAGCTGAAGACGCTGTACGCGCGTGAGCGCCTGCCGGAACTGCGCAGCACCGCCTACGACGGCCAGTTCCGCATCGCCAGCCTTGACGAGATCCTGGCCTTCCTGGTGCAGCAGGCAGGGCGTGCCAACCGTGGCATCGGCCTGGTGCCGGAGATCAAGCACCCGACCTACTTCCAGTCGATCGGCCTGCCGATGGAAGACAAACTGCTGGCGGCGCTGCGCGGCAACGCCTATACCAACGTCGGCCCGGTCACCATCCAGTCGTTCGAGACTGCCAACCTGCGCTACCTGCGCGGCAAGATCCCGCGCGACAGCAACATCCGCCTGCTGCAGCTGCTGTGGAAGGGCGACACCCAGCCGGCCGACGTCGCCAAGGCCGGTGGCACGCTGACCTACGCACAGATGATGACCCCGGCCGGCCTGAAGGACATCGCCGTGTACGCCGACAGCATCGGCCCGGAGCTGCGCTCGATCATTCCGCTGGATGACAAGGGCGCGCTGGGCACGCCCACCTCGCTGGTGCGCGATGCGCATGCGGTGGGCCTGATGGTGATCCCGTACACCTTCCGCCCGGAGAACCACTTCCAGGCCAGCAACCTGCGCAAGGGTGCCGACAATGCACGCAACGCCGAGGGTTCGATCGCCGAGATGCGCGCGTACCTGGCCACCGGCATCGATGCCTTCTTCACCGACGACCCGGCGCTGGGCCGGCAGGCGGTGGATGGGATGGGTGCGGCGGGGAACTGATTCTCCCCCGGTAGTGCCGGCCGCTGGCCGGCAAGCTCATGAACCTTCGGTGGGAATTGCCGGGTTGCCGGCCAGCGGCCGGCACTACCACACCTCAGCCGCGCGGATCGTCCGGCCGCCGGAACGGAATCACCACGTAGTCCTGGCCCTCGCGCGGCTGCCACAGCACCGGCACGCGCTGCGGTGACGGCGGCTCCAGCTCGTCGTCGGCCAGCGGTTCGGACTCATCCTCTTCGTCCTCCCAGCTGTAGCGCTGGCGCGGCGGCAGGGGGTCGGCATTGCGGAACAGCAACGCGGCAATGATGCCGGCGAAGGCGCCGCCCATGTGCGACTGCCACGACACGCCGTCGGCGTGCGGCAGGACGGTCATCAGCATGCCGCCGTAGAACAGCATGCCGATCAGGCCGGTGGCGATCGCCGCGCGGTCGCGACGCAGCAGGCCGAGGCTGGCGAGCAGGAACATCAGGCCGTGGGTCACGCCACTGGCGCCCAGGTGCACGCTGCCCGGATTGCCCAGCATCCAGGCACCCAGGCCCGAACCCAGCCACAGCAGGGGCAGGGCGCGTACGGTGGCTTTTGGATAGACGCTGCCGGCCAGGGTGCCGAGGATCAGGATGGCGATGCTGTTGGCGGCGATGTGCTCGACCGAGGCATGCAGCATCGGGCCACCGACCAGGCCGAGCAGGCCCTTGGCTTCCAGCGGCGCTACCGCCCAGGGGCGCCAGTCGAACGTGCCCTGCAGGGCGAACACGGCCACCAGCACCAGCACGGCGGCCAGGCTGACATTGAACGCCCGCAGGATGCGCGAGCGGTCATTGCGGGGGGCCGGTACGTCGCCGGCGGGCAGGGGCGCGTTGTTGTCCATACCTCAGCAATGGCGGTGGTTGCCGCGAAACCAAGGCCGCCGCGGCGGGAGAGTGGAGACGGCCGGCGGGACAATCCCGCCGGCCGTGCCGTTCAGCGATTCAGCTTCAGGCGTGGCCCGATCCTTCCTTCGGCGGGTACTTCAGGCTCAGCACCACGGTGGCGGTGATGATCACCGCGACCACGCCCAGCGACACCGGGGTCGGGATCTTGAACAGGTCGATGATCATCATCTTGATGCCGATGAAGCCCAGCACCAGCGCCAGGCCATACGGCAGCAGGTGGAAGCGGTCGGCCATGCCGGCCAGCAGGAAGAACATCGCGCGCAGGCCCAGCACCGCGAACACGTTGGAGGTGAGCACGATGAACGGGTCGGTGGTGATCGCGAAGATCGCCGGGATGCTGTCCACGGCGAAGATCACGTCGGTGACCGCGATCAGGATCAGTACCGCGAACAGCGGGGTGAACCAGCGCACGCCATCGCGCTTCACGCTCAGCGCGTTGCCGGCGTAGTCCGGCAGCAGGCGCAGGTGCTTGCGCATCCAGCGCAGGGCCGGATTGGTCTCCAGATCGGGCTCCTGGCCGGCGGCGAACCACATCTTCCAGCCGGTGAACAGCAGGAAGGCACCGAACACGTAAAGCAGCCAATGGAACTGGCTGATCAGTACGCTGCCGGCGAAAATCATGATCGTACGCAGCACGATCGCACCCAGGATGCCGATGATCAGCACCTTCTGGCGCTGTTCCTCCGGCACCGCGAAGTAGCTCATGATCATCAGGAAGACAAAGATGTTGTCGACCGCCAGCGCCTTCTCGACCAGGTAGCCGGTCAGGAATTCGAGGCCGACCTTGTTGGCCACGACCTGGCCGGCGGTCTCATTCAGGTAGTACCAGAGGCCGGCGTTGAACAGCAGGGCCAGCGCGACCCAGCCGATCGACCACCACAGGGCCTCCTTGAAGGTGACCTTGTGCGGTCCACCATGGCGCATCAACACGAGGTCGACCAGCAGGGCGATGACCACCACCGCTGCGAAGCCGCCCCACAACCACACGTTACCGATCGTCTGCATTGGGAATGTCCGTTGGAAAGATGAATGCCAGGCCGGACGGCGAGGATCTGCAACGGAGGATCGGGAGGGGATCCAGGGACAGAGCTTCGCCAGTACGGCGAAGGTCTCGCTCGCAGTTCCAATGGCTGGAACTGCCGTTGCACCGGAGCCTGCGGGCTCGAATTGACGGCGACAACGTCTGGGAGCTACTCCCCTTCTGGCGCCGATTCTGCCGTCTGCCCGGGCCGCCGTCAATTGCCGCGCCTGTGCTGGATTTCCGGCCCCCGCCGCCCCCCGGCTACAATGGGCGGATGAATACCCCCCTTCCGATTGTCCGCCTCAAGAATGCGTGGCGTTCCAGCCACCCGTGGATCTTCCAGAAACTGGTCGAGAAGCCGACCGTCCGGCCCAAGCCCGGTTCCATCGTCGACGTGGTCGGCATCGATGGCGAGTTCATTGGCCGGGGGTTCTACAACGGGCATTCGCGCATTGCCGTGCGCATCCTCGAAACCGACCCGAACGTGCCGGTCGATGCCGGCTGGTTCTCGCGCAAGATCGCCCAGGCGGTGTCGCTGCGCCGTGAGGTGCTGAAGCTCGATGCGGTGTCCGATGCCTGGCGCGTGGTGCACAGCGAAGGCGACGGCCTGTCCGGCCTGGTGGTCGACCGCTACGGCGACCTGGTGGTGGTCGAATTCTTCGCCGCCGGCATGTTCCGCCACCGCGAGTGGATCTACGACGCGCTGCGCGAGCAGTTCCCGGGGTGCCGCTTCCACAGCTTCGCCGACGAGCACGTGCAGAAGCAGGAAAGCTTCGACTTCCACGGCAATACCACCACCGAAGCAGCGGTGATCACCGAGTACGGCATCAAGTTCCGCGCCGACCCGGCCGGTGCCCACAAGACCGGTTTCTTCGCCGACCAGCGCGAGAACCGCGAGTGGCTGAGCCAGCAGGTGGAAGGCAAGAGCGTGCTCGACCTGTGCTGCAACACCGGCGGTTTCGCCGTGTACGCGGCCGCGCGCGGTGCGTCGGACGTGGTCGGCATCGACATCGATGAAGACGTCATCCAGATCGCCAAGGGCAATTCGCGCCTGAACAACGTGCGCCCGAAGTTCGTCCAGTCCGACATCTTCCCGTGGCTGCGTGATGCCGCCAACCGCGGCGAGCAGTACGACGTGGTGATCCTGGACCCGGCGAAGATGACCCGCGACCGCGACCAGGTGATCACCGCGCTGAAGAAGTACCTGGACATGAACAAGCTGGCGCTGGGCGTGGTCAAGCCCGGTGGCCTGTTCGCCACCTTCTCCTGCACCGGCCTGGTGGCCGAGGACCAGTTCCTCGACATGCTGCGCCGCGCCGCCTACTTCTCCGGCCGCACGATCCAGATCCTGAAGGTGGCCGGCGCCGGTCCGGACCATCCGTTCATGGCCCACGTGCAGGAATCGCGTTACCTGAAGGCCGTGTTCTGCCGCGTGGTGGATTGATTCGCAGGATCCCGGCTACGTTCGGCATCGGGTAGTGCCGGCCGCTGGCCGGCTCATCCTGGTCTCCGACTCTCGCTGAGAGCCGGCCAGCGGCCGGCACTACCGTTTGTTGTCATCTCGGCGCTATGGTCTGACGCTTCCCATCGAGGTGAAGCGTCATGACGTTGCGCAGTCTGTCTTTGCTGGTCTCGCTGGCGCTGTGTGCGCCGCTGTCCGCCCACGCCGTTGAGTTCAGCGCGCAGGAGCTGGCCCGTGCCAAGGTGCTGCAACAGCGCCTGGTCACCCTCGACAGCCATCTGGATACGCCGGCCAACTTCGGTCGCAGCGGCTTCGACATCGAGCAGCGCCACGACCGCAACGCGCTTTCGCAGGTGGACTACCCGCGCATGGTCGAAGGCGCGTTGGACGGCGGCTTCTGGGCGATCTACACCGATCAGGGCGACCGCAGCGCAGCGGCCCACCTGGCCGAGCGTGACCATGGCCTGCAGCGGTTGCTGGAAATCCGCGAGATGCTGGCGGCCAATCCCGAGCGCTTTGCCTTGGCGCTGACCGCCGATGATGCGGCAAGGATCAAGGCCGCCGGCAAGCGGGTGGTCTACATCAGCATGGAAAACGCCAGCCCGCTGGTGGCCGATCCCAGCCTGCTTTCGTTCTACCATCGCGCCGGCCTGCGCCTGCTCAGCACCGTGCACTTCGCCAACAACGAGTTCGCCGATTCGGCCACCGATCCCAAGGGTGCGGAGTGGAAAGGCCTGAGCCCGGCCGGCAAGGAGCTGGTGCGGCAGGCGGTGAAGCTGGGCATCGTGATCGACCAGTCGCATGCCTCCGACGCAGTGTTCGACGACCTGCTGGCGATGATGCCGGTGCCGTTCGTGCTCTCGCACAGCTCGGCCAAGGCGGTCTACGACCACCCGCGCAATCTGGACGATGCACGCCTGCGCAAGCTGGCCAAGGCGGGCGGCGTGATCCAGGTGAATGCCTACGGTGGCTATCTGATCGACACCGCCAAGACACCGGAGCGCAAGCAGGCCGAAGAAGCGCTGAGCAAGCAGCTGGGTGGCTGGGAAGGGATGGGCATCGAGCAGGGTGTTGCCCTGCTGAAGGCCGAGCAGGAACTGGACCACGAGCACCCGGTGCGCCATGCCAGCCTGGACGATTTCTTCGCCCACTTCGAGCACATCCTCAAGGTGGTCGGCCCCGAGCATGTGGGCATCGGCCTGGACTGGGATGGCGGCGGTGGCCTGAGCGACCTGCCCGATGTCAGCCAGCTGCCGAAGATCACTGCGTGGCTGCTGCGCAAGGGCTACACCGAGCAGCAGATTGCCGGCATCTGGGGCGGCAACCTGCTGCGGGTGATGCGCCAGGCGCAGGATCACGCAGCAAAACAGGGCGTGTGAAACGCCCTGCGGTAGTGCCGGCCGCTGGCCGGCATTGCCCGTATCAACAGGATCCGGGTTGCCGGCCAGCGGCCGGCACTACCGGTGACTCGTTTACTTCGCGATCAGCGCGTGGCGGCGGCTGTACAGGAAGTACAGCACCAGGCCGGCCACGTTCCACAGCAGGAAGTACAGCTGGGTGCGGTGCGGCAGGCTGATGAACAGGTAGATGCAGCCCAGCGCCGCCAGCGGGCCGACCACGAAGGCCAGCGGGGTGCGGAAGGTGCGCTCGCGGTTCGGTTCGCGCAGACGCAGCACCACCAGGCAGATGCCCACCGCGGTGAACGCGGCCAGGGTGCCGGCGTTGGCCAGCGCCGCGATCTCGTCCAGGCGCGCCACGCCGGCCAGCGCCGACACCACCACCGCGGTGAACAGCGTGGTCGCCACCGGCGTGCCGGTACGGGCGTTGACCTTGGACAGGCCACGCGGCAGCAGGCCATCGCGGCTCATCACGAAGAAGATGCGGCTCTGGCCATACAGGAAGGCCAGCAGCACGGTCGGCAGCGCGATGATCGCGATCACGCCGATCACCATCGCCGCGGTCGGGTGGCCCAGCTGGCGCATGATCAGTGCCAGCGGCTCGGCGCTGTGGCCGAACACCGCGTAGCTCATCGCACCGACTGCCGCCAGCGCCACCAGCACGTAGACGATGGTGCAGCCGATCATCGAGCCGATGATGCCGATCGACAGGTCGCGGCCCGGGTTCTTGGTTTCTTCGGCGGCGGTGGAGATCGCATCGAAGCCGTAGAAGGCGAAGAAGATGATCGCTGCCGCGGCCATTACGCCGTGCTCGACGCCATCAGGGCCCATCGACTTGGCAAAGCCATACGGCATGAACGGCTGCAGGTTGGCGCTGTCGAAGGCGGGCAGGGCGACGGCCACGAAGATGGCCAGCGCGATCAGCTTGAACACCACCAGGATCGCGTTGAGGGTGGCGCTCTCCTTGGTACCGGCCATCAGCATGCCGGCCACCAGCCAGGTGATGACGATCGCCGGCAGGTTGATCATGCCGCCTTCCACGTGCGGGCCGGCGGCAAGCCAGGCCGGCAGGTGCACGTTCCAGCCGAACTGGGTGTGCACCCATTCGAGGAAGCCGACGAAGTAGCCGGACCAGCCCACCGCTACCGTACTCACCACCAGCGAGTACTCCAGGATCAGGCTCCAGCCCACCACCCAGGCGAACACCTCGCCCAGCGCACTGTAGCTGTAAGTGTAGGCGCTGCCGGCGGCCGGCATCATCGTCGACAGCTCGGCGTAGGACAGCGCCGCGCAGGCGCAGACCGCGCCAGCGATGGCGAAGGAGATCAGCACGGCCGGGCCGGCCAGGTTGGCGCCGACGCCGATCAGCGTGTAGATGCCGGTACCGACGATGGCGCCGATGCCCAGCGCGATCAGGTGTGGCCAGCTGAGCGTGGGGATCAGACGCCTGCCGGCTTCGTGGACGGTGACGGAATCTAGGGACTTGCGCCGGAGCAGGGACATGCAGGCCTCGGAAGGGGTGACTAAGAACGACAAGTTCCCGAGTGTGACCGAACGCAGCGCAGCATTACCACTGACGGGGGTCGTGCATGGGTTGAATGCGTCAGTGATGATGGCTCGCCATCAGCTTCAGTGACGAAATCAGCACAATTGCAGGCAAAGATCGAATTCGTCCGAGGTCCCTCCGGTCGGCAGAGCCGATTCAGCGGGCGAGCGTCCAGCGCAGTGGGGTCAATGGGTTGGCCCGTTCATCCATTCAGGCCCAGGCGGATACCGAAGCCGACCAGGAACAGGCCGGCCACGCGGCGCAGCGCGTCGCTGATCCGCGGGTGCTGGATCAGCCGGCGGCGGGCCAGGTTGCCGACGCCGATCAGCATCGAGCAATAAGCGATGCTGACCACCAGGATGATGCCGGCCAGCGCCGCGAAGGTGGCAATGCCCTGGTGGGCCTTCGGGTCGATGAACAGCGGCAGGAACGCCATGTAGAACAGGATCGCCTTCGGATTGAGCAGGCTGACCAGGATGGCCTGCTGGAAGTAGCGGCCCGGATGCATGCGGATCGGCCCGGCGTCACCCCCTTCGTGCTTCGGGGTCCGCAGCAGGCTGATGCCGACCCACACCAGGTAGGCCGCACCGAGGTACTGCACGGCATGGAACACCAGCGGATTGGCCTTCAGCAGCGCGGCCACGCCGGCCAGCGCCAGCCACATCAGGATCTGGTCGCCGACCAGCAGGCCGGCCAATGCGGTGTAGCCGCCACGCACGCCGCCACGGCCGGTGGCGGTCAGCAGGGTGAAGGTACCGGGGCCGGGCAGGGCGAGAAACACCAGCACAGCGACCAGAAACGTCCACAGGTCCTGGATGCCCATCCACGGCATGGCGGTGTTCTCTTGTTACGGGGGGCCGCCATTGTCGGCCAGCGCCGCGATTGGCGACAGAGGGCTGGCGGGGCCACCGGGCATGCCAGACAGCAGCGGTTGCAGGTGCTGGCGCAGCTGCGCGTGCAGTTGCCGTACCGCCGGCGAGAACTGTTTGCGATGCGGGCACACCAGCTGCAGCGGGATGCTGCTGCCGGCACCGTCGAGCAGCAGCTGCAGGCGCCCGGCCTGCACGTCCTCGCGCAGGTCCAGCCAGGATTTGTAGGTGATGCCTTCGCCGGCCACGGCCCAGCGCCGCACCACATCGGCGTCATCGCAGACCAGCGGGCCGCGCACCGGAATCACGCTGCGGCGCCCTTCGACGTCGAATGACCAGCGATCGTAGGCGCGGCCACTGAGCTGGTAGACCAGGCAATCATGCTCGCGCAGGTCTTCCAGGCGGCCGGGCGTGCCGCGCCGCTGCAGGTACCCGGGCGAGGCCGCAAGTACACGCCGGTTGCCTTCCAGCAGGGGCAGGGCGACGTAGTTGGCGTCGTCGAAGTGGCCGATACGGATGGCTACGTCGACGGGATCGCGGAACACGTCAGCGACTTCGTCGGACAGGCGCAGGTGCAGGCGCAGCCGCGGATGCGCGGCGCGGAACGCGCTCAACCAGGGAAGCAGCAGGTTGCGGCCGAGGTCTGACGGCGCCGACAGCTGCAGGGTGCCGTGCAGTTCGGTGTCCTCGCCCTGCACGCGCGCCTGGCCCTCGCGCAGGGTGGCCAGTACCTCCTGTGCATAGGGCAGGTACAGCGCGCCTTCGCCGGTCAGGCGCAGGCTGCGGGTGGTGCGCACGAACAGGCGCAGGTCCAGCTCGCGCTCCAGCCGTGCCACGGCGGCCGCGACCTGGCCAGGCAGCAGATCGGCCTCGCGCGCGGCCTGCGAGAAGCTGCCCAGTGCAGCCGTGCGGACGAACATCTGCAGGTCGTCGAAACGGATCATTTTCATTACTGGAGTGAAAGTCCTGCCCGATTCTGCGCCTTTCTGCGGCGCCGCGCGCGGCGCAACCTGTCGCCTCCTTCCCCACTGGAACGCTGCCATGCGCGCCATTGCCTACACCCAAGCCGGCCTGCCGATCGATGATGCCCAGGCCCTGATCGACATCGAACTGGAGCTGCCGCAGCCCGGCCCGCGCGACCTGCGGGTGGCCGTACGCGCGGTGGCGGTGAACCCTGTCGACACCAAGGTGCGCCGCGGCGTGGCCACCGATGGCCCGCGCGTGCTCGGATGGGATGCGGTCGGCATCGTCGATGCGGTGGGCAGCGAGGTCACCCTGTTCCAGCCTGGCGATGCGGTCTACTACGCCGGCGTGATCGACCGCCCCGGCAGCAATGCCGAGTACCAGCTGGTGGACGAGCGCAGCGTCGGCCGCAAGCCGGCCAGCCTCGACGATGCCGCCGCCGCCGCGCTGCCGTTGACCGCAATCACCGCCTGGGAGCTGCTGTTCGACCGCCTGCGCATCGCCGAGGGCGGCGGCGAAGGCCAGACCCTGCTGGTGATCGGCGCTGCCGGTGGCGTCGGATCGATCCTGGTGCAGCTGGCGCGGAAGCTGACCAAGCTGACGGTGATCGGCACCGCCTCGCGCCCGGATACCCAGGACTGGGTGTACGCCATGGGCGCGCACCATGTGATCGACCATAGCCTGCCCCTGGCCGAGGGCCTGGCGCGGCTGGGCATCAGCGAGGTACAGCACGTAGCCGGCCTGACCCACTCCGACCAGCACTACGCACAGATCGTGGAACTGCTGGCGCCGCAGGGCCAGTTCGGCCTGATCGACGACCCGGGCCCGGTGGATGTGATGGCGCTCAAGCGCAAGGCGCTGTCGCTGCACTGGGAATCGATGTTCACCCGCCCGCTGTACAAGACCGCGGACATGCAGCGCCAGCACGACCTGTTGAACCGGGTGGCCGAGCTGATCGACGCCGGCGTGCTGCAGACCACGTTGGGTGAGCACTTCGGGCGCATCGACGCGGCCAACCTGCGGCGTGCCCATGCGCTGCTGGAGAGCCATCGCGCCAAGGGCAAGATCGTGCTGGAAGGCTGGTAAGGCCGGGTCGTTCCCGCGCCCCTGCCTCAGGCCACGCCGTTGTCGACGTGATCGGCAAAACCGGGTTGCTGGCGCAGGCGTTCGAACCAGGCCTCCACGTTCGGCAGCGTGGGCGTGTTGCCGGGCGTGCTGCGCCAGCGCTGGGTCGACAGGCCCAGCACGACATCGGCGAGGGTGAAGGTGTTGCCCGCCACGTAGCTGTCCGTAGCGGCCAGCTGCGCATCAAGCACGCCCATCAGGCGATTCCACCGCGCCAGGCTGGCCTCGGCGCGGGCATCGTCCGGATAGTCCGGGTGTTGCCGCACCCGGGCCATGAACACGTGGCGCCAGGCGCTGTTGAGGTCGCTGGCCTGCCAGTCCATCCACTGTTCGACGCGGGCCCGCGCCTGAGCGGTGGCGGGCAGCAGGTCGTCGCGCCCGGCGCGTGTGGCCAGGTAACGGCAGATGCTGTTGGACTCCCACAGCCAGAAACCGCCGTCGCGCAGTACCGGTACCTGCCGGTTCGGGTTCAGCGTGGCCAGCAGGTCCGGCGCCGGCGCCGGTTCGTGATGCAGCGGCAGGTCAAGCCCGGCGCACAGCCACAGCACCTTGCGGACATTGATCGAGGTGGGCTTTCCGTACAGAGCGAGCATGGTCCTGACGCAGCGGCTGAGACTCGGCCAGCCTACACTTGCCACATGCAAACCGAATTCCTGCTCATCGGCGGCCTTCTATTGGCCGTGCTCATCCTGCAGCTGGTCGCCCTGCTGCGCCGCCCGCCGCATGACCGCCTGGAACAGGCCGTACGCGAGGAGGCCCGCTCCGGGCGCAGCGAACTGCGCGAGCAGCTCGATGGATTCGCCCGCGCGCTGACCGATCTGTCGACCCGCACCGACCAGCGTCTGGACCTGCTGCGCGAGGCGCTCGGCGAAGATGCCCGCAAGGCGCGTGCCGAGGCCGCCGACAGCCAGCAGCGGGGAGCGGCGCTGATGGGGCAGCGCCTGCAGGAACTGCGCGGCCAGCTGGAAACCTTTGGCCAGCAGCAGGAGGCACGCATCCACGCCTTCGGCCAGCAGTTGCAGGAACTCACCGCGCGTACTGATACCCAGCTCGGTGCGCTGCGCCAGACCCTGGTGGACGATGCGCGCAAGGGCCGTGAGGAAGGCGCGCAGTCGCAGCAGCGGTTGACCGAAAGCCTGGGCCTGCGCCTGCAGGAACTGACCCAGCGCAACGAACAGCGCATCGCCGAGATGCGCACCACGCTGGAGGAGCAGCTGCGCGCGCTGCAGAACGACAATGCGCAGAAGCTGGAACAGATGCGCCACACTGTCGATGAGAAGCTGCAGTCGACGCTGGAAACGCGGCTGGGCAATTCCTTCAAGCTGGTCTCCGAGCGCCTGGAGCAGGTGCAGCGCGGCCTTGGCGAGATGCAGCAGCTGGCCACCGGCGTGGGCGACCTCAAGCGCGTGCTGACCAACGTCAAGAACCGCGGCAGCTGGGGCGAAGTGCAGCTGGAGAACATCCTCGAGCAGACCCTGACCCAGGAGCAGTACGCGCGTGCGGTGAAGGTGCGCCCGGACAGCGGTGAAATGGTCGATATCGCGGTGCGCCTGCCGGGCCGCAGCAACGACGACACGCCGGTGTGGCTGCCGATCGACTCCAAGTTCCCCCGCGAGGACTACGAACGTCTGCTCGATGCCCAGGAACAGGGCGATGCCGAGGGCGTGCGGCTGCAGGGCATCCAGCTTGAGCGCGCGGTACGCGTGCAGGCCAAGTCGATCTGCGACAAGTACATCGCGCC
Organism: Stenotrophomonas sp. YJH_SMC_57; assembly: GCF_059369755.1. Lineage (NCBI taxonomy): Bacteria > Pseudomonadati > Pseudomonadota > Gammaproteobacteria > Lysobacterales > Lysobacteraceae > Stenotrophomonas > Stenotrophomonas sp. YJH_SMC_57. The sequence goes on along the minus strand of NZ_JCAFSZ010000004.1, from coordinate 8,241 downwards.
GCCGCACACCACCGACTTCGCGGTGATGTTCCTGCCCACCGAAGGCCTGTATGCCGAGGTGATCCGGCGCCCGGGCCTGGTCGACCTGCTGCAGCGCGAGCATCGCGTGGTGGTGGCCGGGCCGACCACGGTCACCGCGCTGCTCAACAGCCTGCAGATGGGTTTCCGCACGCTGGCCATCGAACAGCGCTCCAGCGAGGTGTGGAGCCTGCTGGGCGCGGTGAAGAGCGAGTTCGGCAAGTTCGCCGGCATCCTCGAGAAGGCCGAAAAGCAGATCACCACCGTCGGCCGCAGCATCGGCGAGGCCAGCCGCAAGACACGTACCATCGAGCGCCGCCTGCGCGGCGTGGAATCGCTGGCTGCCGAACAGGCGCAGTCGCTGCTGGGCGACCTGGGTGACGCTGAAACCGCAGGCGAGGACGAGAGTGGCGACGGTGACAGCGAGGAGGCCTGAGCCGCACTGACACGCCGCCTGCATCGTCGATGCGTATGCTGGCGGCCTGTCCGTTTCGATCAGGTATCGCCATGCGCCTGCGCTTCTGCACCAGTGTTGTCCTGACCGTGCTGCTCGCCGCCTGCAGCAGCGCGCCACCGGCCGTGGGTACGGCGGGGCAGGCGGCAAGCAATACGCCCGAAGCCACCGAGGCCTACCGCGAAGCACGCGACGTCGACTGCCAGGCCGCCGGCGGCACCCTGCAGCGGCTGGGCCGCCTGCAGCGCGAGCAGTGCGTGATTCCCTATGCCGATGCCGGCAAGGCCTGCAGCGGCAAGAGCGACTGCACCGGCCAGTGCCTGGCCAGGGGTGAGGTGGCCGTTGGCAGCGCCACCACCGGTACCTGCCAGCGTGATGCCAGCCAGAACTTTGGTTGCCGCCAGCGCATCGAGGACGGCAAGGCACAGGGCACGATCTGCGTGGACTGATCGTAGTGCCGGCCGCTGGCCGGCAACCGCATGAACCGCTGGGAACGATCGCAGCATTGCCGGCCGGCGGCCGGCGGCCGGCACTACCGGCATCGCACGGCGCTATGCTGGTGGGCCATTCCCCGCTGTAGCCGGAGCCCCCCGCGTGAGCACTTCGATCCAGGACATTTCCCTCACCACCATCGACGGCCAGCCGTCCTCGCTTGCCGACTACCGGGGCAAGGTGCTGCTGCTGGTCAACGTCGCCTCCAAGTGCGGCCTGACCCCGCAGTACGAAGGCCTGCAGGCGCTGTATGCGGAAAAGCATGCACAGGGCCTGGAAGTGCTGGGCTTCCCCGCCAACAACTTCCTCGGCCAGGAGCCGGGCAGCGAGGCGGAAATCCAGCAGTTCTGCCAGCTCACCTACGATGTCAGCTTCCCGATGTTCTCCAAGATCAGCGTGGCCGGTGAGGACACCCACCCGCTGTACCAGCAGCTGACCGCCGCCCAGCCGCAGTCGATCGGTGAAGGCCCGCTGCGCGAGCGCCTGGCCAGCAAGGAGATCCCGATCCACGCCGCGCCGGCGGTGCTGTGGAACTTCGAGAAATTCCTGGTCGGCCGCGATGGCAAGGTCGTCGCACGCTTTGCCCCGGACGTGGCCGCCGACGATGCGCGCCTGCGCGAGGCCATCGAGGCGGCGCTGGCGGCTTGAGGGAAGCGTGCCAACCCAGGTTGGCACCCACCGGGAAGAAACGCCTGCAGGCGCGTATCGCGCCTGCACCCCCGCTTGCGCGGGCACTACGCAGCGGCGAGGATGTCACCGCCGCGCTGCCCGCGGCATGCCGACAGGGGAGGCGGCTTGGATCTTCTTACGCTTGAACACTTTGCCGGCTGCGTCGACGAAACCTTCGCCGCCGATCTGGATGGCATGCGGGTTGACTTCGTGCTGGTCGAGGCGCGTGCGCTGCCGGGGGCGCGCGCCGACGCACCACGAGCACCGTTCTCACTTCTGTTCCGCAACGCCGCGCCCATCCTGTTCCCGCAGCAGACCTTTCCCATGCGGCACGCACGGGTGGGCGAGGTCGGCATTTTCCTGGTGCCGATCGCTCAGGAGCGCGCAGGCTTCCTCTACCAGGCCGTGTTCACCTGATGCCGGCGTGGGCCGGCTACGCCAACGGATTCCAGCGCATCGCAACATGAAGGCTGCTGCCTGACGCATCACTTGCGATGAATCCCAGGCGCTCGTAAAGCCGGCGTGCCCCGGGGTTGTGAATCTGCACGTGCAGGCACAGCGCGCGCCGGCGTGCCGCCGATGCCTGCTGCAGGCATCGGATCATCGCGCTGCCGAGTCCGTTGCCCTGGCAGTGCGGCAGCAGGCTGATGTCGATCAGCAGATCATCGGCGCCGGTCGGGTCCAGGTAGACCCGACCGATCGCCTGCTCGTCCTTCTCGACCGCGAGGTAGTGCGCCTGCGGGTGGTGCTGCAGATAGTGCTGGTGTTGGGCCGCGAACTGCTGCGCCAGGAACTGCTGCTTGGCCAGGTCCGGCCATGGCACAGCCTGCAGTTCCTCCTGGCGGGTGCTGGCATACAGCGCCTGCAACCACGGCAGGTCGGCATCGCCGAGCGCACGCCAGCGCCATGCCGCTGGCGTGGGTGCTTCGACGCATGGGCGGAGCCGTTCCGTCGGGAACGGCGCCAATGCCCGCACCGGGATCATTCGAACTGCGGGAAGTTGCCGTGCAGGGCGATGCAGAAGTTCACCGCCAGATACGGTTGCCGGTTCTCATGCGGCTGCCCGCCGCCGGCAGGGCCGAGCAGGGTCGGTGACATCGGCGTGGCCGGTGGCTCTGCGCTGAAAGGCTTGATCGCGTTTGATCCGGGCATCGACAGCGCACCGTTGGCAACGGGCGTGGCGGTGCGCTTGGCGGCGGGCTGGGCGTAGGCCACCAGGTCGTGGCGGTGTGCCGGCAGCATGGCCGTGGTGAGCGAGACCGCAGCCTGGCCGAAGGTTTCGCCAGCGACGCGCGGGGTCAGGCCGGGCCCCGCGCCCTGGTGGGTGGCGCCGCGCGCGACCAGGTTCGGCAACTGGAACGTGTTTACGCCATCGCCGCCATACTGGGTGCCCAGCAGCGAGTACAGCGCAGGGTTCTGCCGGATGGGAATCAGTGCTCCGTTGCAGAACGCCCAGTCTGCCGGACTGTAGTTGAAGGCGAACATCTGGATTTCGCCGTAGAAGGGGTCGGTCATGATCGGGTCTCCGCCGGTTGCGAAAGGAAGGTCAGCCGCGTGACGGGAAAATGCCCGACCAGGCGATGCAGTACTGAACGGTCAGGGTCGGCATGCAGTTCTCGTGCGGCAGGCTGCTGCCGGTGGCGGAGACTGCAGCCGAATCCAGCACCATTGCGGTGGCGCCGTTGGTGTCGGTGACGTAGTAGGGTTCGCCGCTGGCCGAGCCCGGGACGGCGGTAGCCGAAGGTACGTCCGCCGTGGCGGCGGCGCTGGTGAGGTTCAGTGGGTGGTTGTGCGCTGGCAGCTGCGGCAGGGTCAGGGTTACCGATTCGGTGCCGCCGGATTGACCGATCACGCGCTGGGTCAATCCCAATCCCTGGCCCTGGTGAACGGGCAGGCGACCACGCAGGTCTGGCAGGCCGAAGGTGTTCTGGCCATCCCCGCCGTAGGTGGTACCGATCAGAGTAAACAGGGCTTCCTGCCCGGCGACCGGCACAAGGCGGCCGTCGCAGGGAAACCAGCCAACCGGCAGGCGGCTGAATCCGAACATGCGGATCTCGCCGACAAAAGGCGTACTCATCTGTGCGTGCTCCTGGAAAGTAGGGCGGAACGGAGTGCGTTGGTGCCGGCGCGATCAGTCGCGCGGCGGGTACAGTCCGCCCTGGATGCAGATGAAGAAGTTGATGACTCCGAAGGGCTGCATGTTCGCGTGTGCCTGGTTGCTGCCGGACACGCCCACCGACTCGCCGGCCTGCGGCACGGCCGGGCTGGCCTGGGTGGCATACATCTTCGGGTTGCTGGCGGTGCCGGCGAAGGTGGCACCGGTGGGGTTGCGCACGGTGCCGGCGCTGGTCACGCCCAGCACCCCGTGCGTATGCGGCGGGATGTTGCCGACCAGCAGGGTGATCGACTCGGCGCCGGCGGCCGTGCCTACCGGCTGCGCCGGCGGCTGCCAGGCGGAGTCCACCGAGATGCCGGCCGATACCGGCACGCGGCCGCGCAGGTCGGGCAAGGCGAAGGTGGTGCGGCCATCACCGCCATACTGGACCCCCAACAGAGCGAACAGGGCCTGGTTGGTCTGGATCGGCATCAACTGGCCGTCGCACAAGGCGAAGCCCCTGGGTGCAAAAGGAAAACCGGCCATGATGATCTGGCCGAGATAGACATCGCTCATCGAAATCCCCCTTGGATGCTGAGCGCGGGGCGCCGGACTGGCGCCCGCGTACTCTGAAGGCCATTCAGGTTGTGTACAAGTCCCTGCCCCTGCCGGCGCATCGCCAGACCCTTGTAGCTCTATCTTCTGGTCGGGGACTCTGTTCCAATGGCGCCACGGAGGGGCGTGGATGGCCTACCGCTGGCACCGCCGGGGATTGGCAGGGGAGAACCTCCCCGGAAGCACCGCCAGCTGGAACGCGCACCTCGATGTTGTTCCACATCCAGGTGGGATTCTTCTAAGGGGGAAGAGTCATGGCGTTCCTTTCCGGTACCGCGCGTTCCGCGCGTTCGTTCGCGTTCGTCCTGCTGCTGTCCTGCCTGGCCCTGCTGTGGCCCGGGCTGGCCTCCGCCGCCAATACGTCCACCCTCTGCGGCCCCTTCTCGGTGCACGTGCCGAGCGGAGGCAGCGTGCCGATCAACGTCACGGCCTGCGCCAGGAACATCAATTTCGCCGGTGATGGTCCCGTCGATGGACCCGCGCTCCCGCAGCGTGGCAGTGCCATCCTGCGCATCGCCGGCAGCAGCTGGTTCGTCGACTACAGCCACAACGGGCTCAACACCGTCGGCGATGTCTTTGAGTTCTCCGACACCGACGGCAATACGGTCACGGTGACGATGATCATCGACCCGCCGGCGTCGTCGATCGTGGTCAGTCCTGCGGTCCTCGATCCGATGACGGCCGGCACGGCCTTCAGCCAGACCTTGAGTGCTACAGGCGGTGCTTCGCCATATACCTACGCAATCAACGGCGGCCAGTTGCCACAGGGGCTGGCCCTGAACAGCAACGGCACGCTCTCGGGAACCCCGACCCGGCGTGGTGCCGTCAGCTTCACCGTGCGCGCCACCGACAACCTGGGGGCCGTGGTCGACAAGGCGTACGCGCTGACGGTGCAGAATCCGTCCCTGTCGATCACGCCGACCGCCGCGACGGCAGTGATCGGCAATGTGTTCACGCTGGCCCTCAATGGCAGTGGCGGCGTTGCCCCGTACACCTATGCGGTGGAATCGGGCGCCTTGCCGCCAGGCATCACGTTCAACGGCGTGGACACCTTCAGCGGCACGCCCAGTGGCCCTGCGCAGGCCTATCCACTGACGCTGCGGATCACCGACAACAGTGCAGGCGCGGCGCCCTACTACGAACTGAAGTCTTTCACCCTCACGGTCAGCAACGCGCCCACCGTCAGCATCAATGTATCGCCGAGCAGCGTCGCCGAGGACAGTGGCACGCCGCTGGTGTACACGGTAACGCGCAGCGCCAGCCAACCGACCCCGATGCTGGTGAACCTGACGCTTTCCGGGACGGCGACCAGCGGCACCGACTACACCGGCGCGGTGTCCAGCGTGACCATCCCGGCCAACGCCACCAGTGCCACGTTCAACATCGTTCCCGTCGCCGATACTCAGGTCGAATCCGATGAAACGGTGATCTTCACCGTGGCCGCGGGCGCCGGTTACACGGTGGGTGCACCGGCCAGTGCCACCGGCACCATCGTCAACGACGACTTCCCGGTGGCCACGGTCAGCGTCTCGCCGGCAACCGTCAACGAGAATGGCGGTGTGCCGCTGGTCTACACCATCACCCTGGATCGGCCCAACCCGGTGCCGTTGTCGATTGCCTTCACCCTGGGCGGCACCGGAGCCAGCGGTACCGACTACACCGCGGTCAGTTCGCCGCTGGTGATCGGCGCAGGTGCCACCAGCGCGACCGTGAGCATCGCGCCCATCCCGGATGCCATTCCCGAACCTGACAAGACCGTGGTGTTGACCCTCGCCTCCGGCGCCGGGTATCAGATCGGCGTGCCGGCCAGTGCCACCGGTACCCTGCGCGACGATGACCTGCCGGGGCTGAGCATCAACGACGTCAGCGCCAACGAAGGCGACAGTGGCACCACCGGTTTCACCTTCACGGTATCGCTGAACGCGCCTGCGCCCGCCGGCGGGGTCAGCTTCGACATTGCCACTGCCAATGGCACTGCCACTGCGGGCTCGGACTATGTCGCACGCAGTCTGGCCGCACAGACCATTCCTGCCGGCAGCCAGACCTACAGTTTCGTCGTGCAGGTCAATGGCGACACACTGCATGAGTTGAACGAGGACTTCTTCGTCAATGTGACCAATGTCAGCGGCGCGACGCTGACCGACGGCCAAGGCCGGGGCACGATCATCAATGATGACGCGGCACCCTCATTGTCCATCGCCGACATCAACGTCACCGAGGGCAACAGCGGCACCACGCCGGCGGTGTTGACCGTGACACTGTCAGCGGCAAGCGCGCTGCCGGTCCAGGTCCAGTACGCCACGGCCAATGTCACCGCCGTTGCGCCGACCGATTACACGGCCGCCAGCGGCACGCTCAGCTTCCCGCCCGGCACGACCACGCAGACGATTACCGTGCTGATCAACGGCGATACCACGGTGGAGCCCGACGAGACCTTCCAGGTCAATCTGAGCAACCCGGTCAACGCCAGCGTGGCCGACGGCTCGGCCGTGGTCACCATCGTCTCCGATGACGCACCGGTGGTGGTGGGGCCGACGGTGCTGCCGACGGCGAAGGCAGGCGTTGCCTACAGCCAGACGTTCTCGGCTACCGGCGGCACCGGGTCCTACACCTACGCGCTGTCGGGCACGCTGCCCACCGGCCTGACGTTCAACACCAGCACCGGGACACTGTCCGGCACGCCGACCCAGGCGGGCACGTTCTCGTTCAGCGTGAGTGCCACCGACAGCAGCCCGACACCGAACATGGGGACGGCGTTCTACGGGCTGATTGTGCCCGGGCCGACCCTGGCGCTGCCGGGCGCTGCGCTGCCAGGCGCAGTACGCGGCCAGCCGTTCAGCAGTAATCGTGGGCCGGTCAGTGGCGGCAATGCTCCCTATACCTTCAGTGTCACAGGCGTACTGCCGACAGGACTGGCGATCAGCCCCAACGGGGTGATCAGCGGCACGCCAACCGCGGTGGGCACGTTCAACTTCACGGTCGTCGCCCGTGACAGTACCAGTGGCACAGGTGCGCCCTTCGACGTTACCGAGAACCTGACCATCACCGTCGCGGAGTCACTGCCGCTGGCAGGCAACAGTACGTTGAGCGTGGGCTTCAATGCTCCGGCGGCGAACGTAGCACTGATCCTGAGTGGCGGTCCCGCCACCTCGCTGGCGCTGGCGGCGGCGCCCACCCATGGCACGGCACTGGTGACCGGCCCGACCACGATCAGTTACCAGCCGGCAACCGGTTATGCCGGATCGGACAGCTTCTCCTATACCGCGACCGGACCGGGGGGAACGTCCTCACCGGCGACGGTCACTGTCACCGTCGCCGATCCGGTCATCAGCATCGCTGCCAGCGGCGGTTTCAACGCTGTGGCTGGCATGCCGTACAGCCAGACGTTCACCTGGTCCGGCGGCAGCGCGCCCTTCAGCGGTTACCAGGTGTCCAATCTGCCGGCCGGACTGTCGGTCACCGCGACCACCGCCAACAGTGCAACCGTCAGTGGTACGCCGACGGCCTCAGGTACCTTCAACATCAACGCATCAGCCAGGGACAGCAGTACCGGCAACGGCCCGTATACGGTCGGCCAGCTGTTCAGCCTGGTGGTTGCCGGTCCAAGCCTGTCGGTGATGCCAACCGTACTGCCGGCGGCGACCGCTGGCAGCAGCTATCAGCAGGTCATCAGTGCTACGGGTGGCATCGCACCGTACCAGGTGGTGCTGACCGGCACACTGCCGGTGGGCATGAGCTTCAACACCGCCAACGGCACGTTGTCGGGCACGCCGACGCAGTCGGGTACGTTCGCGTTGAGTGCGACGATTACCGACAGTACCGGCGGCACGCCGGCCAGCGTCACCCAGAGCTACAGCCTGGTGGTAGCCAGCCCGGTGCTGGCGGCGACCCCGGGCAC